>JABMMX010000129.1 GCA_013205435.1 Deltaproteobacteria bacterium | reverse complement strand
TCGTCTTCGGCGACGGCACCGCGACGGGCACCGCGACCTCGATTCTGACCAACATCCCCACCATTCCGGGCCTTGTTGAGGTGCCGGGCGGCCGCTGCACCGCGACCTTTGCCATCACGATGACCCGCATCCTGGATTAACCTGGAACTGCGACCGGAGGCGCCCTCCCGCGCGAGCGGGCAGGGCGCTTCGCCGTTTTTGAGAGCCACCAACGGAGGGAACATGGCCCGCATTCTCTATCTTCACGGTCTTGAGAGTTCACCCAACGCCGGCAAGGCCACCCGCCTCCGCGAGGAGGGCCACGAGGTCGTTGGTCCGCAGCTCGACCATGCCCCCGACCTGACAGCCTCTATCGCTACCGCCCAGGCCGCCCTCGACGCGGCCCTCGCTGCGGGCGGCGTGGATGTCGTCGTTGCCTCCAGCCGCGGCGGCGCGGTGGCCACGGGTCTGCAGACCCGCGGCGTTCCCCTCCTCCTACTCTGCCCCGCCTGGAAGAGGTTCGGCCTCGATGCCCGCATCTCGGGCACCGTCCGCATCCTCCACGCCGCCGCAGACGACCTCGTGCCGCTCGCCGACTCCGTCGAACTGCTGGAGCGCTCCGGGCTCCCCGCAGAGGCGCTCACCGTGGTCGGCGACCACCACAAACTGCACGACCCTGCAGCAACCGCCGCCATGCTCGCCGCGGTCCTCGAACTGGCCGGCGCCTAAGCCTAAACGCCGAGCAGCTTGAAGAAGTCGTTGCCCTTGTCATCCACCAGGATGAAGGCGGGGAAGTCGACCACCTCAATCTTCCAGACCGCCTCCATGCCCAGCTCGGCCATGTCGAGCACCTCCACCTTCTTGATGCTCTCGGAAGCCAGGATCGCGGCCGGTCCGCCGATGCTGCCGAGGTAGAAGCCGCCATGCTTCTTGCAGGCGTCGGTCACCTGCTGCGTCCGGTTGCCCTTGGCCAGCATCACCAGGGAGCCGCCGAGCGACTGGAAGAGGTCCACATAGGGGTCCATGCGCTCTGCCGTGGTGGGGCCGAAGGAGCCCGACGGCATGCCGGCCGGGGTCTTCGCAGGGCCGGCGTAATAGACGGGGTGCTGCTTGAAGTAGTCGGGCAGCGGCTCGCCCCGGTCGACCTTCTCTTTGAGCTTGGCGTGGGCGATGTCGCGGGCCACCACCATCGTGCCGCTGAGCAGCACCCGGGTGCGCACGGGATGCTTCCCGAGCTCCACCAGCATCTCCGCCATGGGCACGTCGAGGTTGACCTTCACCGAGGCGCTCTCCGGCATGGCCGTCTCGAGCAGGAACCGCTCGGGGTGGCGCTCCATCTCCTCGAGCCAGACGCCCTGCGCGTCGATGCGGGCCTTGATGTTGCGGTCGGCCGAGCAGGAGACCGCCATGCCGATGGGGCAGGAGGCGCCATGGCGCGGGAGCCGGATGACCCGCACGTCGTGGGCGAAGTACTTGCCGCCGAACTGGGCGCCGATGCCGGTGCTCCTGGCGGCCTTGAGCAGCCGCTGCTCGAGCTCCACGTCGCGGAAGGCGCGGCCGCCCATTGAGCCGGTCGTGGGCAGGTTGTCGAGCTCCTTGGCGCTCGCCAGCTTGACCGTCTTGAGCGTCGCTTCGGCGCTCGTGCCGCCGATGACGAAGGCCACATGGTAGGGCGGGCAGGCCGCCGTGCCGAGCGTCTTCATCTTCTCCACCAGGAAGGCCTCGAGGCTGGTTGGGTTGAGCACCGCCTTGGTCTGTTGGAAGAGGTAGGTCTTGTTCGCCGAACCGCCGCCCTTGGCGAGGAAGATCAGCTCATAGGTAGCGCCGTAGGTGGCGTAGAGGTCGATCTGGGCGGGCAGGTTGTTGCCCGAGTTCTTCTCCTCGTACATCGTCAGCGGGACGACCTGGGAGTAGCGAAGGTTGTCGCGCTGGAAGGTGGACCAGATGCCGCGCGAGAGGTGCTCCTCGTCGTGGCCGTCGGTGAGCACAAACTGGCCCTTCTTGCCCACGACGATGGCGGTGCCGGTGTCTTGGCAGATGGGGAGCTGGCCGCCGGCTGCGATGACCGAGTTCTTGATCAGCGTGGTCGCCACGTAGCGGTCGTTGTCGGTCGCCTCGGGGTCCTTGAGGATGGCGGCGACAGACTCCTGGTGCGAGGTGCGAAGGAAGAAGGAGCAGTCGTGGAAGGCCTGCGCTGCCAGGTTGCTCAGCACCTCGGGCGCCACCTTCAGGAAGGCGTGTTCACCAAGCTGCTCCACCGTCACCCCCTCGTTGCCGAGGAAGCGGTAGCGGGTCTCATCCTGCGTGAACTGGAAGGGCTTCTCGAACTTGAACTCGCTCATGCGGCAACCGTCGGGCGGGAGGAGGAAGTGGCCGCTCTGATAGCCGCCTCACGCGCCTCCGCCTAGTATCCCACATCCTCCGGAATCACGATGTCGCGGGAGAGCGGGAAGGCCTTGTCCAGCACCGCGCCGCGCACGGCAGCGTCGGGCTCGTAGAGGTAGAGGTAGCGCAGCAGGTGCTCCACCACCTTGCGGCCATAGGCTCGGCCCTCGTTGTATTCGAACTCCTCGATGAGCCAGGCGAAGCTCACGTCGGGGTTCTTGCGGAACCAGCGTGCGATGGGACCCGGGCCCGTGTTGTAGGAGGCCGCCGCGGGCACCCAGAGCCCCGAGAAGTTGTCCACCAGCTTGCGGATGTAGAAGCCGCTGTAGCGGAAGCCCACCTCGGGGCGCGGGAAGGTGGCCAGGTTGAAGGTTACGCCGATCTCCGACGCCACCTTGCGCGCCGTCTCGGGCTGCATCTGCAAGGCGCCCATCGCGTCTGTGCCCGAAATCTGCGCCGGGTTGAAGCGGCTCTCCTGCCGCATGATGCTGTAGACAAACCCAGGGTAGAGGCCGAACTCCGAGGAGACCCTTTCCACCACCTCGCGGTAGGCGCGCGGAAAGGCCATGACTGACCGGAGCCCCGTCGGCGAGATCATGCCGGGGAAGCCGGCAATCGAGTTCCACGACGACTCCCACATGTCGTGGTAGTCGCCCACCATCAGGTCGAGCGCGTGGGTCCACGACTCCTTCTCATCGCGCGGTACCATGGTCAGCAGCCGCTTGCGCAGCGGCGCGAAGCCCGACCGCGCCGCAGCCCCTTCACCGAGCGCTGCGAGCGTCTTCACCCGCTCCCACTGCGTGCGCTCTTCTGGCTTCAGGCGGGCGAAGGTGGCTGCATAGACATCCACCCGCGGCGCATCGTTGGCGGCGCCACCGCCACGGGGCCACCAGACCGCGCTCGCCCGTGCATCGCCACCCGTCATTTCGGCTCGGAGCTGCTCTCCAAGCATGCCGTAGTAGGTGAGCGGCCAGCGCTCGCGGAGGCGGTCGAGCCGCGCCACCGCGCGCTCCTTGCGGCCCAGCTTCCACTCCGCAAAGGCCTCCCAGTAGTAGGCCTTGCCCTCCATGAGCGGGTTGCCGAGGGGAATCAGCGTCTCCCACGCCTCAATCGCCTTCTCCCACTGGCCGAGCCGCATGTAGGCCCAGGCTCGGAAGCCGTAGACGTAGGAGGACTTCTCGGCCTTGCGACCATACTTTTCGATGAAGGCGTTGAACCCGACGATGGCCTGCTCGTTCTCGCGGTGGTCATAGAAGAGCCAGCCGGCGAAGTAGTCGGCCAACATCACCTCTTCGCCCTTCGGGTAGCGCCGCACATACTCGGCCAGTGCGGAGCGGGCCTCGTCGTAACGCTCCTGCACCATGTAGGCCCGCGCCAGCAGAAAGAGCGACTCCGCGGCCCGCGACTTGCCCGGCTGCGAGAGCTCGAGGAAGTACTGCTCCGCCTCGGCGGGCCGGTCGCGGAGCTTGCGCAGCCCGATGAGGCCGAGCTTCCAGATGGCCTCCTCGTGCCGGGCGGGGCGCTCCTTCACCCGCTCATACTCGGCGCGTGCACCCGCATAGTCCCAGCCGTCGAACTGGTTGCCAGCGCGGCGCCAGCGCTGGCCGTCGCTCAGGGCCTCCGGCGTAACCGAGAGCCCCGGCGCCTTGGTCGGGATCTCTGCGGGGAGCTCTACCAGCAGGCTCGTCGCAAAGCCTCGCGCGGCCTCGTTGCGGCCCGCCGCCTTGGCGAGGTCGTGCGCCAGACGCAGCAGTCGCGCCTGCTCGTCGCGCCGCTCGAGCCAGGGCCCCTTGATGGTGTCGCGCTGCCGCAGCAGCTCGTTGGTGAGCGCGTTCGACTCCTCCGTCCGCCCCAACTTGGAGAGCAGCTCTGCCCTCTCGAGGCGCACCTCAAACCGCTCGCTGTCGCTCTCCGTGCTCCGCTCCAGCGCCTCGAGTGCCTGCACCGCCTCGCGGTCGAGTCCGGCCGCGCGGGCCGCGTCGTGACGCAGCTGCCAGCGCACCTCGTCGGCCCCCTCGATGACCGGCAGCGTCGCAGCGAGCCGGTAGGCCTCCGCGGGCCTCCGCTCCACCAGCGAGCGCGCCTCCAGGAAGTCGGTGATGACCCGCGCCGGCGGCATCGCCTGCGCTTGCGCCGGCTGCAACAACAGGGCTGCTGCCAGCATCAGCCAGCAGATGCTGACCCCTTCGAACCTCTTCGCTCCTGCCATGACCCGCTCCGCATGTTTCGCCCGACCCTAAAGCAAACCCGCACGAAGTGGTATCCAAACCGCTCACACAGCCTCGCCCATCGACGCTGTTGCCCATCGTCCCTACAACCCTGCACGGTCCCACTTTCCTTCCGCGCCTCGCCAAAGGTCGCCCATGAGACTCCGCCCCTCGCTCCTCCTCGCCTTGCTCCTCGCCTCGCTCCTCGCGGCCTGCGGCGGCGCCGGTGCAGGCGCACCCAACCTGCCGCCCCTCCGCACCGTCGAGCGTGTCGACCTCAACCGCTACCTCGGCACCTGGTTCGAGGTCGCCAGCTTCCCGCAGCGCTTCCAGAAGGGCTGCACCGCCACGCAGGCCAACTACAGTCTCAACCCCGACGGCGACCTCACCGTCCGAAACCGCTGCAACAAGGGCGGCTTGGATGGCCCCGTCAAATCGGTGGAGGGCAGGGCGCGGGTGGTCGACAAGGCTAGCAACGCCAAGCTGGAGGTCTCCTTCTTCTGGCCCTTCTGGGGCGACTACTGGGTCATCGACCTCGGCCCCAGTTACGAGTTCGCCGTCGTCGGCCACCCGAGCCGCGACTACCTCTGGATCCTCAGCCGCACCCCTACGCTCCCCGCTGCAACCTACGACGCCATCCTCGCCCGCATTGGCGCCCAAGGCTACGACCTGAGCCGGCTGCAGCGCACCCTGCAGGTCAAGGCGGAGTAGCGCTCGTAGGCGAGACTGCGCTCGCGGACTGCTTCCGCAAGAGGTGGCGCAGCAGCAGCGCGCCGCTCAGCGAAACCACCCACATCAGCACCATCGCCGGCCATGCGTCGGTCTGCATCTTGCCCGCTCCATCAAAGAGCCGGTCGCCCATATAGCTCACCAGCAGCAGCGGGAAGAGATAGCCCACCAGCGACCCCCAGAAATGGGTCCAGCCTGGCACCCGCGACACCCCCAGGAAGAAGTGCAGCGCCTGTGGCATCCAGAGGATGAGCCGGAGCAGCGCCACCGTCGCAAAGGCCCGCTCCTCCAGCAGCGCGTCGTACTGCTTGAACCGCGCAGGGATGCGCGCCGCAACCCAGTCGCGCGCCACCACCCGGGCAAACCCGAACCCAATCAGGCTCGCCAGCATCGTGCCCACCATGTTGAGCCCAAAGGCTACGGGCCAGGGCCAGATGAGCGGCGCCGCCACCACAAAGACGGTCCCCGGCACGCCAAAGGGCTGCAGCAGGGCATAGACCAGCACAAAGGCCGCCATTCCCGATGCGCCGAGCCCCGCGATCTCGGTCGCCAGCCGTTGTGGCTCCGAGAGCCAGCGGAGGAGCCCTGTCTGCCAAGCGACCACCAGGAGCGCCACCACCAGCGCCACGAGAAGCAGCCGGAGCTGCCCGCGGCGGCTCATGCCCGACCCAGCCGGTTGATGTCGGCCGACTCCAGGATGAACCGGTCGGCCTCGCCCTTCACCACCCGAAGCATCGCCCGCCCCAGCCGCTCCCAGCTCGTTGCGTAGCCCGGCACCAGCGCGATGAGCGCAGGGAAGAGTGGCCCGAAGAGCCGAAGCCCCAGCGCAAACAGCGCCACCCGATGGGCAAAGCCCGGAATCGGAGAGATGAGCCCCGGCCGCACGCAGCCCACATGGGCAAAGCCCATCTTCGCCAGTGGACCCTCGACACGCTGCCGCACCTTCGCCCACATCGTGCCGCCACCTGCGCCCGCGGCCGAGCAGTAGCAGAAGCCCATCGCCGGGTTGAGCTGCAGCAGCCGCTCTGCCCAGCGCAGCGTGAGCCTCTCGGTCACCTCCGCGTAGGCCGCCTCGGTCATGCCCATGGAGCTCACGCCCACCGCCCAGATGCAGCCGTCGAGCCCCGCGAGCGCAGCCGCATCCACGCTCTCCACCGCAGACAG
The DNA here is from genome assembly GCA_013205435.1 of Deltaproteobacteria bacterium. Taxonomy (GTDB): domain Bacteria; phylum Myxococcota_A; class Bradymonadia; order REDH01; family REDH01; genus CAIWGR01. The sequence goes on along the minus strand of JABMMX010000129.1, from coordinate 2,393 downwards.
GTCGGCCACCAGCAGCTCGCGCACCTTGCCGCCCGCTGCGCCGCAGCTTCGACGGCCCACCACCAACACCTCGGTCACCGACGGGTCGTCCTGCAGCACCCGGAGCACGCCCGAACCGACCATCCCCGTCGCACCCATCAGCAGTATCCGCATCGCAGCCTCGCGCACCGGTGCCGCAACCGCAGCGCCTGCCTGCCTGTAGCCGCCCCGCCACCCGATTGGCAACGCGGGCGCTCGCCTCGCGATCCCGCTTGACCGGCCCGCACCCGCCGCCGTAGCCCGACCAGGCCGCCTCTCGCGGCCGCCACGCAGCAGGCAACGCCCATGTCCAAGCCAAGCAGCCAGCCCCTCGCCGGCGCGGGGAGCGCGCTCCTCATCCTCACGGCGCTCAACCTGCTCAACTACATCGACCGCTATGTGCCGAGCGCGGTCAAGGAGCTGGTCAAGGTCGACCTCAACCTCACCGACACCCAGACAGCCCTGCCGCTCACCTCCTTCGTCTGGGTCTACATGCTGGCCAGCCCCGTCTTTGGTGCGCTCGCAGACCGTGTCTCCCGGCCGAAGCTCATCGCCGCAGGCGTCCTCCTCTGGTCGCTCGCTACGGCCGGCGCCGCCTTCTGCACCTCCTTCACCTCCTTCCTCATTGCCCGCTCGCTCGTCGGCGTCGGCGAGGCCGCCTACGCCACCTTGGCCCCGGCCATGCTCTCCGACCTCTACCCCGCAGACCGACGCAACGCGATCCTCACCCGCTTCTACATCGCCATCCCCGTCGGCTCCGCGCTCGGCTTTGTGCTCGGCGGCGTTGTCGGCAACCACTACGGTTGGCAGGCCGCCTTCCTCGTCGCGGGCCTGCCGGGCATCATCGCGGCCGCCTTTGCCTGGCGCCTGCCAGACCCTCCCCGCGCGGTCTCCGCCTCAGAGCCCGCTGCCCCGCAGCCGAGCTGGGGCTCAGCGCTCCGCACCCTCGCTGTCAACCGCCCCTTTGTCACCGCCGTCGCCGGCTACACCGCCGTCACCTTCGCCTCCGGCGCCCTTGCAGACTGGTACCCCTCCTACCTCCACCGCAGCCTCGGCATGGATGTGGGCCGCGCGGGACTCGTCGTTGGTGGCACCGCCGTGCTCGGCGGCATCGGAGGCACCATCGTCGGCGGCCTGCTTGGGGACCGTCTCCAGGGCCGCACCCGTCAGCCCTACCTCGCGCTGTCGGCTGGCTCGATGACCCTCGCCGTCCTCTTCACCGCCGGCTCGCTTCTGCTGCGCACCGAGGCCGCCGTCATCGCCTGCATCCTCTGCGCCCAGTTCTTCATGTGGTGCTACAACGGTCCCATCAACGCCATGATCGCCAACGCTACGGGGAGCGCACTCCGCGCCCGCGCCTTCGCCCTCTCCATCCTCACCATCCACCTCTTCGGCGACTCCATCTCGCCCACCATCGTGGGCCGTATCTCCGATGTTCTGGCGGCGTCAGGGAAGGGCGAACCGCTTGCGCTTGCCCTCTGGCTCGTCCCGATCGCCATGGCCACCGGCGCAGCCATCTGGGCCTGGGGCTGGCGCCGTCTGCCCAGCGATCCCGCAGCAGACGGAATGCAGCCGCACCTCGCAGCGTAGCGGCGTCACCAACAATACGGTTAGCGCGATCAGGCCTCCACCCCGCACGACGACTGTAAACCTCTCACGCTCAGCCCCGCAGGCCGCAAAGCGCCGTGACGGCTTGCGTTTGTGCCCGCCGCTGTCAGAGTGAATTGCTACTCGCCGCGCGCCTCCGACATGCCCGATTCACCCTCACACGCACTCCTGCAGGTCCAAGAAGACGAAGTCGTCGTCGGCGACCTGCAGCGCCGCGTCCTCAACTTCGCCACCACCATCGTGGCGTCGCTGAGTGGGCTGCTCTCCCTCCTCCTCCTCTGCCACGCGCTCGGCTATCTCGTTTTCCCAGCCTTCGACATGGTCGGCACGGGTACCCAGGTAAACGCTGCGATCGGGATGGCCCTCTTCGCGCTCACCTCCGTCGTCGTCCGCCTCCTCAACTCCAAGAGCGCCTCGCTCCACCTCTCGCGGATCATGACGGTGCTGCTTGCCGCGATTGCCGTGAACTTAATCCCGGCAGCCGGCCTGCAATACGTTGTGCCCCAGGCCATCTGGCTCCCCGTCCTCTTCGCGGCCGCCACCGTGAGCGGCACATGGGCTGCCATCACCGCGTTCGGCGCATTCTTCGCCCTGGCCATGCGGTACCCCGACGCGGCGGTCTTCCGTAGCCCCGGCTCCATCTTTCCCACCATCGCCATTCTGGTTCTTATCCTCGCCCTGCGCTGGCTCTACGACGCGGGACTCCGCGCTGTAGCCCGCTCCCACCAGCGGGTGCTCACCACCCTGCGCGTCGACACCCTCACCGG
>JABMMX010000128.1 GCA_013205435.1 Deltaproteobacteria bacterium | reverse complement strand
GTGCGCGGGTCTTCGCCGCGGAGCCTCACTGCATCGGCGTAGCTCTCCATGTCGGCAACGCCGACAGAGACCGTTAGACGGGTGGGCTCCTCCCCGACGAGGATGGGGCGTTCGGCGATGGCGAGACGGAGCTTTTCGCCGATGAGGATGGCCTGCGGGCCGTCGACCTCGGGCGCGACGACGACAAACTCCTCGCCGCCGTAGCGGGCAAGCATGTCGGCGCGGCGGATGACATCGCGGACCCTCTGCGCGACGGTCACCAAGGCTGCATCGCCGGCGATGTGGCCGAGTGTGTCGTTGAGCAGTTTGAAGTGGTCGATGTCGAAGAGGATGACCGACAGGCTGCGCTTGTAGCGGAGCGCCCGCGAGAGGTCGCGCTCGAGCTGGTTGATGAGATAGCGCTTGTTGTAGCAGCCCGAGAGGGCGTCGGTCGTGGAGAGCTTGTAGACCTCGGTGTGGTAGTCCACCTCGAGGTTGGTGTTGGTGAGGAACTTGAGGACGGTGCGGCCGAGGCGGATGATGTCGCCGTCGCGGAGGATGCGCCGGGTGGTGGCAATCTCGTTGATGAGGAGCCCGTTGGTGCTGGCAAGGTCTTCGATGACGAAGCCCTCCGGCGTGGGGAAGACGCGGGCGTGGGTGCGGGAGATGGAGCGGTCGTCGACGACGATTTCGTTGATGGAGACGCGGCCGATGCGAGCCTCGGATGCGGGCAACGGATAGCGCCGTCCCAGCTCGCTGCCGGCGATGACGACGAAGGAGCCGCTGTCTGAGGCGAGGCGCTGGTGTCGGGCGGTGAAGATGACCGGAGTCGCCTCGGATCCTGTACTCTTTGTGCTCACGACGCCTCGGATGTGGGACTTCTGCTGTCGTATGGCCGAGCCTGATAGGCTTCAACCAGAAAGCGATGCACGCCTTAGAACCCTGAGGTCTTGCGGTCACCGGACTCGAAGGCCTGCGCCCGCTCGGCCCACTCCGCCTCAGAGGGCTTGCCGAGAAGACCATGCGCGAAGAGTTTGCCGGCCTCGACGCCCGGCTGGTCGAAGGGCTCGACGCCGAGCATCCAACCGGCCATCGCGGTGGCGGACTCAAGGAGGAAGAGGAGCGCGCCCATCGTCTCCGCAGTAACGGCGGGGAGCGTGATGGTGGAGACGCCGCGGCCGGCCTCAATCAGTCCCGCGCGCACGCCGCGAAGTTCGGCCTGTCGGAGCTCGTCGAAGGTGCGGCCGGCAAGGTGGGCGAGCGGTGGACAGGCGTCGCCGAAGGCCGGCACCGCGAGACTGCTGTTGGGACCAGCGTCGACGAAACAGACGACCTTGTTGGCCGGCCCTTCCATGAAGAGCTGGAGTTGGCTGTGCTGGTCGACTGCACCGACCGCTGCGATGGGCGTCGGGCCAACGCGGCTGCCGTCGGGGCGCTGCTTGCCGAGGCTCTCTGCCCAGAGCTGCACGAACCAGAGCGAGGTGTCGGAGAGCACCTGGGCATAGGGCATGAAGACGAGGTCTGTGACGCCAGCCTCGACCAGCGCGACATGGATGCGGGCAAAGTCGAGGGCTGCGTTGTCCGTCGCCGAAAGCGCGTTCTCTCGGGCCGCAGCGGCTCCCCGGAGCAGCGCGCGGATATCGACGCCGGCGGCGGCGAGCGGGAGCAGCCCGACCGCGGTGAGGACCGAGAAGCGGCCGCCGACACCGGGCGGGACGGGCAGCGAGACGAGCCCTTCCCTGTCTACGAGCTTGCGGAGTTCGCCGGCAGCGGGGTCTGTCGTAGCGACGACGCGGGCGCGGTAGCCCTCTTCGCCGAAGGCGGCGAGCAGCCGCTCACGCACCACGAAGAAGGAGCCCATCGTCTCGATGGTGGTACCGCTCTTGGTGATGATGTTGAAGGCGGTGCGTTCGAGTGGGAGCAGGTCGAGGAGGTCCTCGATATCGCTGCCGTCCACATTCTCGAGGAATCAGAGTTTGCAGCCGCCCCGCTCCGTCTTGCGGCCGCGGGGCGTAGAGAGCGCCTGGTACAGGGCCCTTCCGCCGAGCGACGAGCCGCCGATTCCGATGACGACGAGATGGTCAAAGTTGGCGCGCAACCCCTCTGCTACCGCCTCGATGGCGGAGACATCAAGCAGCGGCAGGTGGGTGAAGCGGACGGTCTGCTCGTCGGCGAAGGCGGCGAACTGGAGCTGAGCAGCGGTCGCGCGGCCGCCCAAGGCCTCAAAGCGGTCCGAGGAGACGGGCCCGCGCGGGGCGAGCAGATCGGTAAAGTCGAAGCTCAACATGACGATTTAGAGGCCCAGAATGCTGAAGGAGGAGACATGCTCGAAGAGCTCGGTGAGGGCCGCACCGCGGGCGCCGATGAGGCTCTGCAGGGTGACGCCATCGCTGTCGCGGAGGTCGACGCCCACGACGGTAACGGTACCGGTCGTGCGGTCTGAGAAGGTGTCGGGCACTGCCGGCATGGTGTAGCTGCCGGCGCCTTCCCCGTAGGCAATCCAGAGCTGGTCGCGGCCATCCTTAAAGACGGCGCGGGTGATGTCCGAGGCGCCACGGCCGGCGGTGAAGGAGAGCGTGCGGGTAGCCGCATCCCAGCTGGCGTTGTCGACGGCGCCTGCGAAGGGCTGCCGTGAAAGGTCGAGCGTGGAGGGGAGCGCGTCGGGCTCGAAGATATGGATCTGGCCGGAAGATAGCTCACGGGGGCCTCCATCGGCCTTGCCAAGGAGGAGCGCGACATCCGCGATCATATACTTGGTGCCAGGGGTCAGGATGCCGCCGTGGATGGGGGCGAGCGTCAGGATGAGCGGGTCGTTGGGGGTCGCGGGCGTGGAGGGGTCGCCGTCGACGCTGCCATCCGGGACGTCGACCGAGCGGGTCTTGTCGGCGCCGGCGGTGATGCCAAGCGGTACAAAGCCTTCGCCGGGTACGAGGGCGCCGCCGAGGATGATGACGGTGTCGGGGTTGGCAGAGGAGATGCCGGCGAGGGAGGGGAGCGTGACCTCCATGCGGCGCTGCGTGGGCACGTTGAGGACGGCGCCGGGGTCACGGACCGGGAAGGTGCCGGTGCTGTTCATGTCGATGCCGGTCTTCACGCCGCTGTAGAAGTCCTGGAGGAGCGGCAGCACGACGGCGATGATGGAGCCGATGTCGGTGGCGCTGCCGCCGACCTGCTGGATGATGCTTGGCAGCAGGCTGGGGTTGCGCGAGAGCGAGATGAGGCCGCCGACGCTCCAGAGGGTGCGGCTGCCCTGCGGCGCCGTGGCGATGAAGCTGTCTACGAGCGGGCGGCCGTTGAAATAGAGCGTGACGCCCGACGGAATCGATGCCGCGTCTTCAAGCGGGATGGGCGAACCCTCCGGGAAGATGCGGTCGATGGAGGGCCCGACGATGAGGTCGAAGTTAAGGTCGAGCAGCGAGTTGCCGAGCGCGAAGCCGTTGATGGAGACACCGAGTTCGCCATCGTTGGCGACCCGCTCGAAGGCCGGCACGCCCTTGACCACGTCGACCTGATCGAGCTGGTAGCAGAGGCAGGGCGACTGTGCCGCACCGCCACAGTTGGTGGTGTCGACAATGCCGGTGTCGGGGCAGACATAGCCGTCACGAATCTCTTGGATCTCGGCGCGGGTGCTGGGAGGAGTGGAGACCATCGCGGTCGAGCCCTGCACGCCAAAGAGCGAGACATAGGCGTGACCGGCGGGGAAGACGTGGATGTCTGCCGGCGGCTCAACGCCCGTTGCGTAGGAGCCGCGCGCGTCGGTCGTGCCGGTGGTCGAGAGGCCGTCCTTGATGACGACCACGGTCGCATCGGCGAGCGGCGCGCGGCTGCTCTCATCCACGACGGTGACGCGGATGCCCTCGCCCGAGGCCGAGGCAGCGAGCGTGGTGATGGCGACGGTATCGCCCGTGTCGGCTGCGTTCTCAACGACGCGGGCGCGGACGGTCGTGGTGCCGGCCGTGTCGGAGGCTGTGAAGATGCCATCGACATCGACGGTCCCCGCGCCTGCGGTCGTGTCCCAGGCAATCTCGGCGTCCGGATTGGTGACCTCGGGGTTGGCGGGGTCGACGGCGACGGCCCAGAGCTGGAGGCTCTCGTTGGCGGCGATCAGCGAGTCGGGCGTCACGATGCGGGCCACGAGACCGGTTGCAGCTGGCGCGGTCTGGCAGCGTCCCTCCGCGCAGATTTCGCCGTCGCCGCAGTCGGCGGCGCTGGCGCAGACGCCCGTCACGCACTTGCCGGTGTCGGGGAGGCAGATGCAGGGGTAGCGGGTGTCGGGGCAGACCTCCTCCGCGATGCGGTTGTCTTCGCAGTCCTGGTTGGTCGCGCAGGCAAAGGGGGCGATGCAGCAGAACTCGCCGGTCGTGACCGTGGAGGGCGTGCAGGTGGTGCCGGCCTGGTAGCCGGCGTCGGTGCAGATGGCGAGTCGAGCGCGGCCGCTCCGCTCGTCGACGCAAGAGATGGTGCCGGGGCAGGGGCCGAGGTCGGCAGAGCCTTCGGTATCTGCGGAGGTGTCTGCGCCCGAACCGCCCGTATCCGCGGAGGTGTCAGCACCCGAGCCCGAAGCGTCTGAAGAGGCATCGCCGATGGTCTCGGTCGAAGTCTTCGTGTCGTCGCCGCAGGCGGCGAGCGACAATGCAAGAGAGGCGAGCAGCAGGCGCGAGAGGCTGCCGAGAGTGCGGGACATGGGCGCTCCAAAACGAAAGAAAGAAAACACGAATAGCTGCCGTACAGTTAGCCCATGCGAGCCTTCCGGTTCAAGCAGAAGCGTCACACGTTCGAGCGGCCGTTGACCTAGTTCTCGCCTGCGCTCGCGCTCGTCGTCGCCGTCAGCCCCAACACGTCTGCCATGGCAGCGGGCGGGGTCATGCGCTTGGGCATCTTCTCGCCCGGACGGCCCAGCTGTCCGCAGGCTGCCATGCGGTCGTCACCACGGGTCTCGCGAATCGTCGTGTGCACATGCTTGGAGGCGAGGAAGGTCCGGAAGGCCTCCACCCGCTCGCGCGGCGAGGTCTGGAACTCGGTCCCCTCATGCGGGTTGAAGGGGATGAGGTTGACCTTGCAGGGCACCTTCTCGATCAGCTTCACGATGCGACGGGCATCGTCGAGGCTGTCGTTCACATCCTTGAGCATGACATACTCAAGCGTGATGCGGTCGCCGTTGCGGAGCGGAAACTCGCGCAGGGTCTCCATGAGCACCGCGAGGGGATACTTGCGGTTGATCGGCATCAGCCAGTCGCGCATCTCGTCGGTGGTGGCGTTGAGGCTCACCGCCAACTTGGCGTCGGACTGTTGTCCGAGCCGCTTGATCTCGGGCACCAAGCCGGAGGTGGAGACGGTCACCTTGCGGTGGCTGAGTCCGAGGCCGTCGCGGTCGATCAGAATCTGCGTCGCCGGGATGACATTGTCGGGGTTATGGAGCGGCTCGCCCATGCCCATGAAGACGATGTTGGAGATGTGACCCTCCGACTCGAACATGCGGCGGGTCTGGGCAACCTGGTCCACAATCTCTGCGGTGCTGAGATGGCCGCGGAGCCCCATCTTCCCCGTCAGGCAGAACTGACAGTTCATCGCACAGCCAACCTGGCTCGAGATGCAGAGCGTGACACGGTTCTCGGACGGGATGAGCACCGATTCGATGATGGCGCCCGAGTCGAGTTTCCAGGTGATCTTGCGGGTGCCGTCGGAGGCGCGGAAGACCGCATCGACTGCAAGCGCGTCGATCCGAGCGAGCTCCACCAGCTTCTCGCGGAGCCCCTTCGACAGGTCGGTCATCTCCTCAAACGAAGAGACGAACCGGATGTAGAGCCACTTCCAGATCTGCAAGACGCGGAAGGGTCGCTCTCCCAATTCTTCGACAAGCCAGCGCTCGAGCTCGGACTGGGTCAGCCCCTTGAGGAGCAACCTGCCCTGCCCGTCTCGGGGCAGCTCGTCTGCGGGTCGAAGAATGGGAGGCGCGTTCATGCCTAGCGGGCGCCGTGAAGTTCGGTGCCCGAGAAGAAGAAGGCAATCTCGTTTGCAGCGTTCTCCAGGCTATCCGAGCCGTGGACGGTGTTCTCGCCGATGGAGAGCGCGAACTCCTTGCGGATGGTGCCCTCAGCGGCGTTCGCGGGGTTGGTCGCGCCCATGATGTCGCGGTTGGCGGCAACGGCGTTCTCGCCCTCGAGGACGGTGACGAACACCGCGCTGCGGCTCATGAACTCGACGAGCTCGCCGAAGAAGCCACGCTCACTGTGGACCGAGTAGAAGAGCTCCGCCTCGCGAACCGAGAGGTGGATGAGCCGGGCGCCAACGACCTTGAGGCCGGCATCCTCGAACTTGGTGAGGACCTTGCCGATAAGGTTGCGCTCAACGCCGTCGGGCTTGATAATCGAGAGGGTGCGTTCAATTGCCATGAGATTCACTGATGTTACGGGTGGGAGGCGCCCGTCGGGCGCCAAGATGCGCGGTAACGCATCGAAGAGTCAATTTATGCCTTGCCGATGGCGCGGGCGAGCGTGATGCCGAGCTCAGCGGGCGACGGCGCGATGTGCACGCCGGCCTCGCGGAAGGCGTCGAGCTTGGCCTCAGCCGTGCCCTTGCCGCCCGAGATGATGGCACCTGCGTGACCCATGCGGCGGCCCGGAGGCGCCGTGCGGCCAGCGATGAAGCCAACAACGGGCTTCGTCATGTGCTCCTTGATCCAGGCCGCGGCGGCCTCCTCGGC
>JABMMX010000127.1 GCA_013205435.1 Deltaproteobacteria bacterium | reverse complement strand
GGCTCGAGCACTCGTCGCCCGCATGAGCGCCCGCCCCTCCAACATCATCCCCGAGGCGCCGGACGAACATCGAAATGCGCCTTCTCATGAGAGCAGCCAAGCGGAGTCGCGTCCCATGCATGCCGCGGTCCCCACGCCCATGGTCCGCGAGCCGGTTGCAGAGGCGTTCCTCTTTCGCTCCCCCGAGTTCGAAGCGCTGGCACACGAGCACTTCACCCCGCCGCCCGTCGCACAACCGCACGAGGCGGCAGTCGAGGTCGGCATGTGGGCCAATGTTACCGTGCTCGATGGGGTTCAGCTCTCCATCCGCGGCGACGTCTATGGTCGACTGGTCGCAACGCGCCGGCCAGAGGAGATCCTTCACGCGGTGCGTGCAGCGCTCGAAGCCGTCACGGCAGGTCGCGTCCGGCAGTAGCCGCGCGATGGGTTAGGGCGCGGTCGCCGGCTCGAAGCAGAACTTCGGGCCCTCGAGGTCCGCACGGCAGACGTAGCCCTCGTCGCTCCTGCAGTCGTCGTTGGAACTGCACGGCCGCATGCAGGCGCTCAGCCCACCGAAGTCGGCGCAGACCGAGTCGCTCGGACACTCAGCCGAAGAGGTGCAGTCGTAGAGCGTGCAGTAGCCTGCCTCCGCTGTCGTGTCGCACACCTGACCCACGCCGCACTCGACGGAGGCTGTGCAGGCGTCGCCCACCTCCGGCGTGCAGCCGTAGAGAGCGAGCATCAGAGAGAGAGCGAAAAACAGGCGACCAAACATGCCGCTCCCTTGCCCAATGTCACATCAAACCGCAAGCGCCGCATTGACGGATGGGCCTGAATCTCGCAGACGGTGCGCTCTCTCTCGGGATGCCGATGACCCTCTCCGTTCAACTCCACCGCTCCCTCAGCAGCCTCGCGCTGCTGCTCTGCTGTGCGGCCGCGCTTCTCACAGCTGGATGCAGCGTGGAGCAGCCTGAGCGCCCCGCCGACGCCTTTGCCTTCGCGCTCGGCTCCGACCCCGAGACCTTCGACCCGGGCTCCATGTCGGGTTCGGTGGAGGGCGACGTGGCCTACCAGCTCTTCGAGGGCCTCCTGTCGCCCGCAGCCGACGACGGTCCGCCCGAGCCTGGCGTCGCCGAACGGTACGACCTCTCCGCCGATGGCCGAACCTACACCTTCCACCTTCGGCCAGACGCCCGCTGGTCGAACGGCGATCCCCTCACTGCCGCAGACTTCGACTACGCGTGGCGCCGCGTCCTCAAACACAAGATAGCGGCCGACTACATCAACCTCTTCCGGCTGGTGCGTGGTGCTGCCGAGTATGAGGCCACGCCGACAAACGAGGCCCTGCTCGGACTTCGTGTCGAAGGCCCAACCACCTTTGTGGTTGAGCTTGCCCAGCCCGTGGCCTACTTCCCCGAACTGGTCTCCTTCTACCCCATGTTCCCGGTCCACCGGGGCTCGATTGAGAAGTGGGGCGAGCAGGATGCCTTCAAGCCCGAGAACATCGTCAGCAACGGCGCCTACAAGATGGAGGCCTACCTCCGCCGGCTCCGCATCGATGCCACCTTGAACCCCCACTACTGGGGCCGCGCCGACGTCGCGATGAAGCAGCTCTCCCTGCTCATCATCGAAGACGAGGCCGCACGGGTGAACGCCTTCGATGATGGCCGCCTCGACTGGGTCAACCAGCTGCCCAGCAACCAGATCCTCTCGCTCCGTACCCGCGATACCTTTCGGCGCACGGAGATGCTCGGAACCTACTTCCTCCGCTTCAACGTCACCAAGCCCCCCTTCAACGACCCCCGCGTCCGGCACGCACTCTCGCTCGCCGTCGACCGTGAGCTGCTCTGCCGCTGCACCCTCTCCGACCTCTACAAGCCTGCGACCGGCATGGTCCCAAGCATGCCCGGCTACCCTGCCAGCGACGCGGTTCGATACGACCCCGCCGAGGCGCGGCGCCTCCTCGCGGCGGCCGGTTTCCCTGGCGGCAAAGGCTTCCCCACCGTCGCCTATCTCTACAACACGAGCGAGAACCACAAGATCGTGGCCGAGGGGCTCCAGGATATCTGGAAGTCCGAACTAGGCATCGAGGTCCAGCTCGTGAACCAGGAGTGGAAGGTCTACCTCGATGCGCTCAAGCGCCTCGACTACGACATCGCTCGTGGCGGTTGGATCGGCGACTACGTCGACCCCAACACCTTCCTCGACCTCTGGCGGACCGGCGACGAGAACAATCACACGGGCTGGTCTGACGCTGGCTTCGACGGGCTCATCGACAAGGCCGCGCAGACGCCCGACCCCGCCGCACGCCTCACCGTCCTGCAGGCCGCGGAGGCCATTCTCATGCGCGAGCTGCCCGTGATGCCCATCTACAACTACGCGGAGTTCCATCTCCTTCGAGTCGAGATCGACGGCTGGCAGGCCAACCTGCGGGATGTCCACCTCGCACGCCACATCCGCAAACGGCCGCAGGCCGGGGCAGGGCGCTAACATGCTCCGCTCCCTTGGCGCACGCCTGCTGCAGAACCTCGCAGTCCTCTTTGTGGTCCTGTCGCTCTCCTTCCTGGTCATGAAGCTGGCGCCCGGAAGCCCGCTCTCCAAAGACCGCGACCTGCCACCCGAGATCGAGGCCATGCTCGCGGAGCAGTACGGTCTCAACAAGCCCCTCGCCGCGCAGTACTTCGACTACATCGGCCGCCTCGCGCACGGCGACCTCGGCCCCTCCATCAAGCAGGAGGCGCCGGTCGCAGACATCCTCCTCGCGGCGCTCCCCTACTCGCTCATCACCGGCCTGCAGGCCATGGCCTTCGCACTGCTCGTCGGCATCCCCCTCGGCATCCTCGCCGCCATGCGCCCGCGTACCTTCTGGGACCACGCAACGATGGCCATCTCGACCCTCGCCATCTCGGTGCCCAACTTTGTGCTCGGCCCGCTGCTTATCCTCGTCTTCGCCCTCGGTCTCGGCTGGACCCGCACCGGCGGCTGGGCCGGCTGGAGTGACTCGATTTTGCCGAGCATCAGCCTCGGCTGCTTCTACATGGCCTATGTCTCCCGTCTTACTCGCTCCGGCATGCTTGAGGTCTCGCGACTCGACCATGTCCGAACTGCCCGTGCCAAGGGAGCGAGCGAAACGCGCGTCGTGCTCGTCCACATCCTGCGTGCCGGACTGCTCCCGGTCGTCAGCTTCCTCGGCCCCGCCTTCGCCGCTGTGCTGACCGGCTCGGTCGTCGTGGAGCGGGTCTTCAACGTGCCGGGCATCGGCACCTTCTTCGTCGATGCGGCCTTCAACCGCGACTACTTCCTCGTCCTAGGCGCCATCCTCGTCTACTCGGTGCTGCTGGTCATGCTGAACCTTGCGGTCGACCTCGTCTATTCGGTCATCGACCCCCGCATCACCCTCGACGGGAAGCAGGCATGAGCGGCACCGTGCAGTCACAGCCCGAGTCGCCCTGGGCACGCGCCTGGCGCGGCTTCAAGAAGAACCGGTTGGCCATGGCCAGTCTGGTCTTCCTGCTGTTCGTCAGTCTGATGGCCATCATGCAGCCGCTGGTCGAGCGCCACATCACCCGCTTCACCGTGGTCGAGAACCACCCCTGCCACCGCTACATGCCGCCCGGCGCGCGTGGCATCCCCCGCGACAACTTCCTGCTCGCGCCGATTGCCGATGAGGCCTCGGCCCGCGCCGACCTCAACCGCGATGGGCAGTGGACCGCGCTTGAACTCTCGGAGGCGCTCGCCCACGAAGAGCTGGCAGCCCTCGATGACGACGGTGATGGCGCCATCAACCCGGCAGAGCTCGACGCGGCGCCCCGCGCCCTGACGGCCCCCGCTGCCGCCGTCCTCAAGAGTCTCGACAAGGATGGCAGCGGCACGCTCAACTTCGAGGAGGCCCGTGCCCTCATCGACCTCTTCCCCATCGGTGAGGCCAACGCCTGGACCCGTCGCTTCGACACCGATGCCGATGGCCGGCTCTCCGCTGCCGAGTTCCCCGGTCTCCCGCGTCCTGCCACCTTCTGGGCCGGTACCGACAGCCTCGGCCGCGACCTCACCATCCGACTCGTCTACGGCGCCCGCGTCAGCCTCATGGTCGGCCTGCTTGCCACCCTCGTCTCGCTCGTGATCGGACTCATCTGGGGCGCAGTCGCCGGATGGAACGGGGGCCGCATCGACGCGCTCATGATGCGCACTGTCGATGTGCTCTACGGGCTCCCCTTCATGTTCCTCGTCATCCTCCTCATGGTCGTCTTCGGCCGCGATATCCGGCTGCTCTACATCGCCATCGGCGCAATCAGCTGGCTCACCATGGCCCGAATCGTCCGCGGCCAGGTGCTCGCGCTCCGCAACCTCGAATATGTTCAGGCGGCCCGCGCTGTGGGGGCCTCCACCGCCTCCATCCTCTTCAAGCACCTGCTCCCCAACGCGCTCGGCCCCATCCTTGTCTACGCCACGCTGACGGTGCCGGAGACGATGCTCACCGAGTCGTTCCTCTCCTTCCTCGGCCTCGGCGTGCAGGCTCCCTACACCTCCTGGGGTGCGCTCGCGAACGACGGCGCCCGCGCCGGCGTCATGGTGACCTATCCCTGGCTGCTGATCTTCCCAGGCTCCATTCTCACGCTCACGCTGTTTGCGCTCAATGTGGTGGGCGAGGCGCTCCGTGATGTTCTCGATCCCAGGTCGCAAAACGGCTAGGAGCGGGCCATGAGACAGTTACCCGCACGACCCGCACGACTCTCCTGCGCCGAAGACATCCTCCACGAGTATGCCGACCCGCAGAAGGACCACGACACCCGCACCGAGTTCGAGCGCGACCGCTCACGGGTGCTCCACGCGGAGTCGTTCCGAAGGCTGCAGGAGAAGACGCAGGTCTTCTACGGTGCCAAAGGCGCCAGCTACCGCACGCGGCTAACCCACTCCATGGAGGTGGCGCTCATCGCCAAGGCCATCGCCCGCAAGCTCGGAGCAGACACCGATCTCTGCGAGGCCATCGCCCTCTGTCACGACCTCGGTCACCCTCCCTTCGGCCACAACGGCGAGGCGGTCCTCAACGACTGCATGCGCGACCACGGAGGCTTCGAGGGCAACGCCCAGACCCTCCGCATCGTCCGCTGCGTGGAGGTCAAAGGCTTCCGTTACGAGGGGCTCAACCTCACCTACGCTACCCTCGACGGCGTGCTCAAGTACAAGGTCCCCTACGCCGAGGCACGGAGCCTGCTCCCACACGAGGCTGTGCTTCAGCCCCGCTTTGCCTCGCAAGAGAGCGCAGACCTCCTCGCCCCGGCCCACGCCCCCAAGTGTGTCTACGATGCGGATTGGGCCTTCGCTCAGCGGGTCGCGGCCGCGCGCGGAACCGAGGGGCGCGAGAGCTACGAGTGCCGCATCCTCAACCTCGCCGACGACATCGCCTACTGCGTCGCAGACCTGCAGGATGGCCTCCGCATGGGCTTCCTCGCCGTCAGCGACCTCCGCCTGACCGCGAAGGGCGGCGGCTTCATCGACGATGTTGTACGGTTCCTCCGGCAGACCGATCCGTCGTGGCAGCCGTCGCAGGTGCAGGCCATCATCGGCTCCGTTGTCGCGCTCCTCGATGATCTGCTCGCCAAGGGTGAGGCGAGGCGACTTCCGGGTACCAGCCGCCAGTTCCTCCGGCTAGCCTCCAGCAAGGAGCTCGCCAGCAAGCTCCACCGCGAGCTCGTCCACGCGGTGACCGCGGCGGATGGCGAACTCCCGAACCTCCCGCCCGACGCGCTCGCCAAAGTGGCTGTCCTCAAGGCGGTCACCCGAACACAGATCCTCAAAGACCCTCGTCTGACCACGCTCGATGCTGCGGCCCGCAGGGTCGTCCGGCGGCTCTTCGAGGCCTTCGCCAACGACGCCGAACTGCTGCCGCGTGGCGTCAGTGAACGGGTCCGCTCCGACGACTATCAGGGCGACGAGAAGCTCCGGCTCATCTGCGATCATGTCGCCAGCCTCTCCGATGAGGGGGCGCTCCGGCTCTACCGCCGCCTCTTCGAACCGGGCTCGCAGGGGCTGCTCGACTTCTTCGGGTGACCCCGAAGTCTCGGCGCTGTTGCAAATGAGGACTACGGGGCTGCAGACAGAGGGGAGGTGGCTGTGCCGCGGAGCAGCCACTTGTCTCTGAATCAACTCGGTGGCTAGAAGCCTCGGCAACTGACGGCGGCGAAAGCCGTCCCAACCTGGTATCTCTGCATGAATCTGCTCGGCCGCTCCGCTCACCTTCTCGGCGCCTCGCTTCTATTGCTCACTGTCGCAGCCTGCACGGGCGGCGACGCATCCGAGGCAGACGCGGGTCGTCCAGATATCATCGGAGCAGACACGGAAGATACTGGCGGATCTGCAGAGCATACGAGCGCCAGCGATACGAATTCTGCAGATACCGCGGCTGATACTGACCCTGACTCGACAGCCGATACCGACCCCGACTCCACAGCCGATACAGACCCTGGTGACACAGCCGCCGACACCGAAGCGGACACGGCAGCAGACACCACCGAAGACACCAGTGGCCCGCCCATCTGTGGCAACGGCAGGCTCGAGGCCGGAGAGGCCTGCGACGACGGCAACCGTCTCGCGGGCGACGGCTGCTCGTTTAACTGCACGCTGGAGTGCGGCGCCGGCAACGACACCGACTTTGACGGCGTCTGCAATGGCAGTGATGTCTGCCCCGGCTTCGACGATAACCTCGACACCAACGCCAACGGCATCCCCGACGGTTGCGAGGCCTCTGCCGAGATTTGCGACGACGGCATCGACAACGACCTCGATGGCGCCACCGATTGTGCCGATGCCCAGTGCACCGCACTTCCCGTTTGTACCGGGGGCCCGACTTCGGAAATCTGCGACGACGGACTCGACAACGACTTCGACCGTTACGCCGACTGCCTTGACCTCGACTGCATCGGTGACCCTGCCTGCGGCCCCGCGGACGGTGCAGGCACCTGCTCCGCCCCCCGCGTCATCACCGGTCCCGGCATCTACGACGGCTCCACCATCGGCCTCTCCGACGCAATCAGCCCGATCTGTGCCCTCGACCCCGACAGCGCCGACGAGGTCTTCACCTTTCGCGCGACGAGCGCGGGCACCTGGTGCTTCTGGGTGACGGAAGGCAACTTCGATACCGTCATCGATATCCGCCGTGGCTGCACGAACGCCGGTGTGGAGGTCGCCTGCAACGACGACATTTCGCCCACGGGGCGCTTCCTCTCGCGAACTGAGCCAAACCTCAACACGACGACCGACTACTTCGTTTTCGTCACCGGCTCGCGGGTCACCGACTTCGGCGACTACCGCCTCTTCGTGCGTCCCGGTACCTGCCCCGCAGCCCTCATCGAAACCTGCGCCGACGGCCTCGACGACGACGCTGACGGCCTCGTCGACTGCGATGATACGAGCTGCGTTGCCGACGCCAACTGCGTCAGCCTGCCCGAGGTCTGCAACGACAGCCGCGACAACGATCGCGACGGGCTGACCGACTGTGCCGACACGGCCGACTGTGCGACCGATGCCGACTGCATCATCCTGCCCGAGGTCTGCAACGACAGCCGCGACAACGATCGCGACGG
>JABMMX010000126.1 GCA_013205435.1 Deltaproteobacteria bacterium | reverse complement strand
CCTTGGGCCGGAAGGTGGTGGTGGTCGCGACGGTCATGGTCAGGCTCGCAGCGGTCAGGGAGCGGGGCCGCTGCCCTATCGCAGTCGCGCGCCGCGCTGCAACGGGAGATGCGCTGCCGGGGCGATGGCGGGGCGATGGCCAAGCGCTCCAATCGATTGCAGAACTGCACAACCTCGCCCGCTCCCCTTTCTATTTGCACCACCCCGCTCCTACAGTAGACTAGAACGCGTTCTAATCTGAGCGCACCTGCGCCGACAGCCCATGGAGAATGCCATGTCGAAGTATCGCTTCAGCTTCCCGCCCTACCCGCTTGGCTGGTACCAGGTTGGTTACTCCGACGAGCTGCTCCCCAAGCAGGTTGTCCCGCTGGAGTACTTCGGCCGCCACATGGTCATGTTCCGCACCGAGTCGGGCAAGGTCTCCGTCCTCGACGCCTACTGCCCCCACCTGGGTGCCCACCTCGGCTACGGCGGAACGGTCGAAGGCGAGGATGTGCGCTGCCCCTTCCACGCCTGGAAGTTCAACTGCGAGGGCATGTGTACCTCGGTGCCCTACGGCAGCGAGAAGATCTCGCCCAAGGCCCGCATCGACACCTGGCATGTGGTCGAGATCAACGGCCTGATCATGGTCTGGTGGCACCCCGAAGGCGAGGCTCCGATGTTCGAGGTGCCCCTGCTCGAGGAGTATGGCCACGAGGACTGGACCCCCTACGAGACCCGCCGCTGGAAGGTCCGGACGCGGAACCAGGAGATGGCCGAAAACGCCGTCGACACCGCCCACTTCCACTACCTGCACGGCACGCAGAACATGCCCAGCGCGACCATGTCGACCGAGGGCCCCATCATGCGGGCCCAGTCGACGACGGTCATGGAGACCCCGATGGGCTCCGTCGAGGGCGTGGTCAATGTGATGGCGCTCGGCTTCGGCTTCACGTTGGTGCGCTTCACCGGCCTGGTTGACACCATCCTGGTCAACTCAGTTACGGCAATCGACGAGGAATACTGCGACGTTCGCTTCTCGTTCATCGTCAAGAAGTCGGGCGGTCGCTCCATCACCAAGGGCATCGGAATGGCCTTTGTGAGAGAAATCGAACGTCAGCTTGAACAAGATATCCCCATTTGGGAGAACAAGAAGCATGTGAAGCCTCCGATCTTGAGCGACGGGGACGGACCGATTGGCAAGTACCGTGTTTGGTGCCGCCAGTTCTACACCGACCCCAACGCGCAGCCCTGACGGCTGGTAGCAGACTCCGACCGAAACCGTCCGGGGTGACCGAAACTGCTACTGGCCGCCAGGTGTCTGTGTTCTCTTACTCGCCGGTGAAGTTGGCCTTCCGCTTCTGCGCAAAGGCCATGGATCCCTCGCGGGCATCTTTGCTTCCGATGATGGGCCAGCCAATCTCGAGCTCCTTGGCCAGCGCCGCCTCCTCGGTGAGGTCCTGGCCGGCGCGGATCGACTTGAGGATGGCCTGCACGGCAAGCGGGCCGTTGTCTGCCAGGATGCCGGCTAGGCGGCGGGCCTCGTTCAGCGCCTCGCCGTCGGGGACGACGCGACCGATGAGGCCCATATCGAGTGCCTCTTGGGCACCGAACGACTCGCCGAGCAGCAGGATCTCGACCGCCTTGGTGTAGGGCACCTGGCGCCGCAGCCGGACGGTGGAGCCGCCGAGCGGGAAGAGGCCACGCTTGGCCTCGGTGAGACCGAACTTGGCAGAGGCGCCGGCGACGCGGATGTCGGTGGCTTGGAGGATCTCCATGCCGCCTGCGTAGGCCACGCCCTCGACGGCCGCGACGAGCGGCTTCGAGAGGAGCTTGCTGCGGAGGAAGGCCTTCCAGTGGAGCTCGGGGTCGCCGCCCTTGTCCTTGTTGAAGCGGTCGTGCCAGGGGTTGGCGGTCTGGTCGCCGTGCATCTCTTTGAGGTCGGCGCCGGCCGAAAAGACGCCGCCGTTGCCGGTAAGGATGGCAACGCGGATCTGGCTGTCTTCCTCAATCTCGGCCCAGGCGTCGGCCAGGCGGGCGAGCGTCTCGAGGTTGAGGGCGTTCTTGGAGGCGGGACGGTTGAAGGTGACGGTCATGATGTGACCGTCACGGGAGGTAAGGAGTGCTGGTTCGCTCACTGTCTGGCTCCGGCGTTGGGAGGTGAAAAGGTCACTTCCGTTGTTGACCATTGGAACATGTTCTAGCAAATTGGAACATGTTCTAGTCGAACACCAATACAGCGTTGAGCGCCGCTACGGCAAGGAGTCGAAGATGGAGAATCAGACCGCATCGCACGCCCTCCCCAAGATCGATATCTACGATCTCGACACCTATGCGAAGGGAGTGCCGCACGCAGACTTCACCGAGCTGCGCACCCATGCGCCTGTCTCCTTCCACGGCGAGCCCGGCGGTCGTGGCTTCTGGGTCATCTCGAAGTACTCCGACGTCGTCGACATCTCGAAGAACCCGCGCGACTTCTCGTCGGCCCGCGGCGGCACCAACATCCCCGACTACGCAGAAGAGGATCTCTCGCAGATCCAGCTGCTGATGGTGAACATGGACCCGCCGCAGCATGCCCGCTTCCGCAAGCTGGTGGCCCGCGGCTTTACCCCGCGCATCGTGCAGCTCATGGAGCCGAAGATCCGCGCCGAGGTCGATGAGATCCTCAACGAGGTCATCGCCAAGGGTACGGGCGCCTGCGACTTCGTGCGCGACATCGCCGCCGAGCTCCCGCTCCGCGTCATCGCCGAGCTGCTCGGCGTGCCGCGTGAAGACCGCCAGAAGATCTTCGACTGGTCGAACCAGCTCATCGGCTTCGACGACCCGGAGTTCCAGACCTCGATCGAGGATGCCCGCCAGTCGGCGATGGAGATCTGGATGTATGCCAACTCGCTCGCCGAGGACCGCCTCGACAAGGATGGCACCGACCTGATCAGCGTGCTGATCAACTCGGAGATCGACGGCGAGAAGCTGTCAGAGATGGAGTTCGACGCCTTCTTCCTGCTGCTCTCGGTGGCCGGCAACGAGACGACCCGCAACGCCCTCTCGGGCGGCATGCTGGCGCTGCTCGAGAACCCCGACCAGATGGCGCTCATGCGCTCCAACCCGGAGCTCATCTCGCAGGCCGTCGAGGAGACGCTCCGCTGGGTGACCCCAGTCAACCACTTCCGTCGCACCGTCACGCGCGACCTCGAGGTGCGCGGCGTGCCGATGAAGGAGAACGACAAGGTCGTCATCTTCTACTGCTCGGCCAACCGCGACGAGGATGTCTTCACCGACCCCTTCAAGTTCGACATCACGCGTAACCCGAACCCGCACCTCGCCTTCGGCGTGGGCGAGCACTTCTGCATGGGCGCCAGCCTTGCACGGCTCGAGATGCGCATCCTCTTCGAGCAGCTCATCGCCCGCATGGACGACATCGAGCAGGCCGGCGACGTGCGCCTGCTGCGCTCCAACTTCATCAACGGCATCAAGACGATGCCGATCACCTTCCGCGGAGTCTAGTCCATGGCAAAGCGCAGTTCGTCGAAGAAGAACCCCTTTGTTGGGTATCCCAAGGGCTGGTTCGTCGTAGCCTTCTCCGACGAGCTGCCGGTCGCTGGCGTGCTGAAGATGAAGTACTTCGGCACCGAACTTGTCGCCTTCCGCGGCGAGTCGGGCACGGTCGCCATCCTCGACGCCTACTGCCCCCACCTGGGCGCACATCTGGGTGCCGGCGGCAAGGTTGTCGGCGACACCATCGAGTGTCCCTTCCATGCCTGGAAGTTCAACCTCGGCGGCAAGTGCGTTGCCATCCCCTACGCCAAGACCGACCCGCCGAAGATCCCCGTCAAGGCCGTCACCCGCGCCTGGAACACGGTGGAGAAGAACGGCTGCATCTACCTCTGGCACGCGCCGCTCGGCGGCCCGCCGGAGTGGGAGGTCCCGACGCTCGACGTCTGGGGCGACGAGGCCTGGCTCCCCTGGAGCCACAGCATGCTGCACATCAAGACGCATCCGCGTGAGATCCTGGAGAACGTGGTCGACAAGGGCCACTTCCCCCGCGTGCACAACACCAACATCACGAAGTTCGAGAACGAGTTCACCGACCTGCTGGCCATCCAGCGGAGCGGCGGCGTGGCCTACCCCGTGGGCGGCGGCAAGGATGAGTTTGAGATCACCGCGACCTACTACGGCCCCGGCTTCCAGGTGTCGCACATGGCGGGCGTGCTGCAGACGCGGCTGCTCAACGCCCATGTGCCGGTGGACGAGCACAGCCTCGATCTGCGCTTCGGCGTGATGATCAAGATTGTGGGCGGCAATGCCGAAAAGACGAAGGGCTTCGCCAGCCGCTATGTCGACAACCTCACGAAGGGCTTCCAGGAGGATGTGGCCATCTGGGAGAACAAGTGCTTCCGGCAGGTGCCCGTGCTCTGCGATGGCGACGGCCCCATCATGAAGTTGCGCGAGTGGTATGCCGGCTTTTACGACGACAACCACCCCGCCGAATAACGGCCGGGGCAGGGACACTGCAGAGGACGCGCATGACAGCAGCACTGGAGGCCTTCCGCACCGAGGTGCGTGGATGGCTTGAGGCCAACGCCCCGCACGGGCTGCGTGGCACCCGCATGGGAAGGTTCGACGGCTACTGGGGTGGACGGCGGGGCAAGCCGACGGCTGATGAGGTGGTCTGGCTCGAGCGCATGCTCAGCCGCGGCTTCACGGCGCCCATGTGGCCCAAGGAGTATGGCGGCGGCGGCCTGAGCAAGGACGAGGCGCAGATTCTCGATCAGGAGCTCATTCGGCTCGCGATGCCGCCCGCTGCGGTGGGCTTTGGGCTGACGATGCTGGGGCCTACGCTGCTGCATTTTGGCAACGCGGAGCAGAAGGCGGAGCACCTGCCGGCCATCGTCGACAATCGCATTCGTTGGAGCCAAGGATACTCGGAGCCAGGCGCCGGTTCGGACCTTGCCGCGCTGCAGATGAAGGCGGTGCAGGAGGGCGACGAGTTCGTCGTGACAGGCCAGAAGATCTGGACCTCGCATGCCGACAAGTCGGACTGGATCTTCTGTCTCGTGCGGACCGATGCGACGGCGAAGAAGCAGCAGGGCATCTCCTTCCTGCTCATCGACCTGCAGAGCCGTGGCGTCTCGTCGCGGCCCATCAGCCTCATCAGCGGCTCATCGCCCTTCTGCGAGGTCTTCATGGACGAGGTTCGGGTTCCTGCCCGCAATCTTGTCGGCAAGCTGAACGAGGGCTGGGCCATCGCCAAGGCGCTGCTCGGCTTTGAGCGGACCATGATTGGCGATGCGATCGGCGGCCAGATGGCGCAGGCCGAGTCGCTGCTGCTGGCTTCGGCGCGGGCGCAGTATGGGGTTGCGGACGGCGAGCCGCTCGACGCGCTGACCCGTGATGCGATCGCGCGGATTGCGATGGACGAGCGGGCCTTCGGGCTGGTGCGTGAGCGCATCCGGCAGACGGCCGAGTCTGGCAAGACGCCCGGCCCCGAGAGCTCGATCACGAAGGCCTATGGTGCCGACCTGAAGCAGCGCCGGTATGAGCTGGCGATGCGGCTGCTCGGCCCCGAGGCGGTGGGCTGGGAGGGTGCACCCTTCGACCAGACCGGCCTCGACACGGGCCGCGAGTGGCTCCGTGCCCGTGCCAACAGCATCGAGGGCGGCAGCTCAGAGATTCAGCTCAACGTCATCGCCCAGCATGTGCTGGGCCTTCCCAAGTGAGGGTGCGATGACGCAGCCACTCAAACTCGTCCCCAGCGAAGACCAGGTTACGCTCTGCAAGCAGGCGCAGGGGCTCCTGACGCAGCAGGCACCCGTGGCCCGGCTCCGCCACTACCGCGACACGGCAGGCCACCCCGGCGCAGACGCCGGCCTCTGGGGCAAGATTGCCGGCCTGGGCTGGATCCATCTGCACCTCACCGAGGAGGAGGGTGGCGCAGGGCTGCCCTTCGCCGACCTCTGCGCGCTGCAGGAGCAGTTCGGCAAGGTGCTCGCGCCTGAGCCCTGGCTGTCGGCCATCTGGGCGACGGAGCTGCTGCGCCGGAGCTCGAGCCACCGGCGGCTGCTGGCCGGCATCAGCGAGGGGCTGCACACTGTGGCCATCGCCTGGCAGGAGCACCGCTACGACCGGACGCCCAAGACCACGAGCTGCCGCAAGGCGGGCGCAGGCTGGCATCTCTCGGGCACCAAGCGCCATGTGCTCGACGCTCCCGGCGCCGCCTACACGCTCATCACTGCGGTGGATGGCGACGGCGCCGTGCGGCTCTTCTGTGTGGAGACTACGACGCTCGAGGCGACCCGCGAGCAGCGCATGGATGGCCGCCCTGCAGCCACGCTGACCTTTGCGCTCGAGCTGCCCGCGACGGCCGAGGTGACCTTCTACGAGGGGGCCGAGCTGGCCTGGTCGCAGGCCTGCGACGTGGCGGCGATTGCGGTATCGGCGCAGATGGTGGGCGCGGCACAGGCTGCGCTCGACATGACGGTGGAGTACCTCAAGATCCGGCAGCAGTTTGGCGTGGCCATTGGCACCTTCCAGGCGCTGCAGCAT
>JABMMX010000125.1 GCA_013205435.1 Deltaproteobacteria bacterium | reverse complement strand
GTTGTAGAAGGTCGCGACGTTGACCTCGAAGACCGTGTTGGCGACGAACATGCCGGTGGCGAAGGCGACGCAGAGTGCGACGCAGGAGAGCACGAAGGTCATCACGATGCTGGCAAGCAGTCGAGGCACGACGAGGTACTGGATGGGCTCGGCGTTGTTCATGCGGAGGGCGTCGACCTGCTCGGTAACGACCATGCTGCCGATCTCGGCAGCGATGCCGGTGCCGACACGGGTGGCGAGCATCAGCGCCGTGACGGTGGGGGCGAACTCGCGGAAGAGGAGCTGCAGGTAGAGTGCGCCCATGCCCTGGAGGTCGCCGACGATGCGCTTGGCCTGGAAGCCAGACTGGAAGATGAGGATCATGCCGAGGAAGCCGAGCACGATCATGACAAAGGCGAGCGAGCGGTTGCCGATGAAGAAGCTCTGCTGCATGACCTCGCGCCAGCGGATGGGCTTCTTGAAGGCGTAGTAGAAGGCCAGGCTGCCCACGCGCAGGATGTCGGTCATCTGCGTGACGATGGGCACGAAGACGACCCCGAGCTGGGCAGTGCGTCGCTGCGTCGGACTGAGCGCGGCCACATAGGCTTGGGTGTGCTTGGTCATCGGCGAAGGTTCCGCGCTAGTGAAGGATCGAGGTGATGAAGTAGTCGAGCACGAAGATGAGGACGGCCGAGGCGACAACCGAGTTGTTGACCGACCTGCCGACGCCGACTGCGCCACCGGAGGTAGTCATACCATAGTGGCTGCTGACGACCGCGATGGCGACGCCAAAGGTGAAGGCCTTGAAGAGGCCGTTGAAGAGGTCTTCGAGCTTGATGTACTCGATGACGCTCGAGGCGAAGAGGCTGGGGGAGACGCCGAGAAGCACTTGGCCCGTGTAGGCGCCGCCGACCAGTGCGGTGAGGTCGCCGACGATGGTGAGCAGGAACATCATCGAGACGATGGCGATGAAGCGGGGAACCAGCAGGTAGGTGATGGGGTCGATGGCGAGCGCGCGGAGCGCGTCGATCTGGTCGGTGACCTTCATGGTGCCGAGCTCTGCGGTGTTGTTTGCGCCGACGCGTCCCGAGAACATGAGGCCGATCATGATGGGTCCGACCTCACGGAGAGTGGCGAAGGCGGCGCCCCAACCCAGCAGGCCGAAGGCATCGAACTGAGCGACGAGGGCACCCGATTGGATGACCATGATGGCGCCGACGAGGAGTGCGGTCACCACGACGATCGGGGCGCTCTTGACGCCGACTTTGTAGAGGTTGCGCCAGGTCTCCATGCCGTCGAGCTTGGGCGGGAAGAAGCAGCGGAGGACCTTGTAGAACAAGACCGCCATGCCACCCACATCGAGCGCGATTGCCATGAAGGCGGCCCCGAAGCGGGTGAGGAGTTTGGAGGGCGAGAGGGGCTGCATCAGTCGTCGGCCTCCCCGCGCCAGAACTGCCCGACAAAGGGGCGTGTGGAGGTCTCGATCTCTTCTCGGGTGCCGCTGAAGACGATGCGTCCATGGTCCATGAGGACGAAGGAGTCGCAGATATCGCGCATGCCGAGGATGTCGTGGCTGACGACGATGGAGGTGGTTCCTCCGCGTTCACGCCGCTCCTCGAGGAGGGCGAAGATCTTGCCGGAGGTGACCGGGTCGAGGCCGGCGGTGGGGTCGTCGTAGAAGAGGATGGGGGGATTGGCGATGACGGCGCGGGCGAAGGTGACCCGCTTCTTCATCCCGCCGGAGAGCTCGTTGGGGAAGAGTTTTTGGGTATTGGGGAGGTCGACGGCGAGGAGGAGTCGGTTGACCTCGTCGCGGATCTCGTCGTCGGTGCGGCCGCCGAGCTGGCGGAGCGGAAAGCCGATGTTCTCCTCGACGGTCATGAAGTCGAAGAGTGCGTAGTTCTGGAAGAGCATGCCGATCTTGGAGCGGACGCTGGTCATCTCGACTTCGCCGATGCCTACGACCTCGGTGCCGTCGATGAGGACAGAGCCGCTGTCTGGCCGGACGAGCCCGGCGCAGATCTTCATGAGAAGGCTCTTGCCTGCGCCACCCGGCCCGATGAGGCCAACCTGGGTCCCCTGGGGAATGACCAAGTTTACGCCGTTGATGACGCACTCATGGCCGCGATACTTGTAGACCTCGGAGATGCGGATCATGGCGGTCCCTCGCCGCTCAGGAGCGCCTGCGCTCTGCGTGTGAAGCGGCTATCGGGGAAGGTCTCGCGCAGCTCTTGGACCATCTCTGCCGCCTCCTCTCGCTGACCCGCCGCGAGGAGGAGCCGGACGATGTCGAAGCCGGTGTCGTCGCGCTTGAGCGAGAGGTCGTAGGTGTCTCGGAAGCGGTGCAGCACTGCGACAGCATCGAGCAGACGGCCCTGCTCTTCGCGGATGACGGCCATGCGGAGCAGCGCGGGCACGTAGTAGCGCGACTCGTAGTCGGCCATGATCCAGCTCACTTCGCGCTCGTCGAGCATGTCCTCGAGCGTCCCGTACTCCATGGCGGCGTTGCCGAGCCGGCCGTAACAGGCAGCGGCACGCCAGGCGGCATCGTCAGTGAAGCTGCTCCGCGGGAAGCGGCGGGTGAGTTCGAGGTAGCGCCCGAGCGCCTGCTCGGGGTCGTTGAGATCTTCGTCGGCGATCCGGGCGATGCGATAGAGCGCGTCATCGGCCACCTCGGTATCCGCTAGGCGGGCGTAGACGCTCTCCGAAAAACGGAGTGCGGTGGCATGATCGCCCTGCCCGCGCTGCCGCTCGACCAGTGCGTCGAAGGCATCCGGCGCAAAGGAGGTATTGGGGTAGCTGAACAGCATCTGCTGAAACCAGCGCGCAGCCTCGACCTCATCCTTCTCCTTCTCGCGGGCAATGAGCGCCATGCGGTAGAGGGCTTCGCCAGCATCGTCATCGTAGACCGAGGTGGGCGAAGCTGCGATGCGCAGGTAGGCAGCACGGGCCTCGGCGAGGCGGCCGCGGTGCTCGTCCATGAGGGCACGCCGGAACTGCACGTAGCGGAGCAGGTCGATGCGGTCGGCCTGCCAGGCGAGCGCGTCGTAGGCGTCGGAGGCGCGGTCGAAGGCGCCGTCGTCGGCGAGCCGATCGGCATCTACGAGGCCGCGCGTAAAGTCGAACTGACTGCGGGACATACCGCATCCACCGAGCAGGAGCAGGGCCACGATCGTGAGAAGCAGGCGCCTCACGGGTGGGCCTCCCCGGTCATCGCAACTGGCCGGTTGCGGCGGCGCGCGGGTGCAAGGCGGCGGGCATCTGCTGCGCGGTAGGCTGCGATCTCTGGCCGCGACGGCTCGGCCTCGGCCCAGGCTTGCGCGGCGAAGAGCGGGTCTGCGCCCTGCCCGCTGATGAGCGCAGCTTCGAGGGCATCGAGCGCCGCGACGGTCGCTGCGGGGAGACCGAAATCTCCGAGGTTGGCGGGCCGCTGGGTCTGGAGGGAAGGGTCGATCGCGGCAATCGCCTGCACTGCATCGCCGGTACCGATCCAGCCGAGCAGTTCAGGCACGACGGAAGCTGGGTTGGCGAGCACCGCATCGTAGCCAACCCAGCGGGCGTTGAGGCCGCGGGCGTGAACATCGCGCATGAGGACGAGGTGCTCTTCCCACCAGCCGAGCGGCGGCGGAAGGCTGGGTTCGCGGCCGCGCTTGCCCTCGGGGTCGCGGGCGCTGGATGCTTCGAGATCGCGCAACCGCTGGAGCGAAGCGGCGTAGGCGCGCCAAGGCCGGACGCAGATGATCAGCCTGTCGAGGTAGGCGCGCTCCGTCTTCACAACGCCGCGCGCGAAGACCTTGATGGCCACCTGCTTGAGATCGTCTGCTGCGAGATAGAGGCCGGTCTCGGGGTGGGGATTGGTCCGGTAGTAGATGCCATTGCGGTAGTCAGACTCGAAGAACCCGCGCGGATTTGCGGCAGCGATCCGGCGGTCCCACCCGCGCGGGAAGGCCTCACCTAGGCTTTGAAGCCCAGCCCGTCGCAGCACCTGCATCCACATGGAGGTGCCCGACCGCTTCGTTCCCGATACTACGACCATCTGGATGGATGCCTGCGTCTGCCGCGAAATCTGACAGTCGGCACCTATTCGGACGGAGGCAGCGGGTCAACCAACCGGCTAGCCGTCAGCGCCCCGCCACGAGCCCGGCAACCTCGCGTAGGAGTGCCTCGGTGTCATCCCAGCCGAGGCAGGCATCGGTGATGCTCTGGCCATAGCGGAGTGGCTGGTTTTCGGAGAGCGACTGGCGCCCACTCACGAGGTGGCTCTCGAGCATCAGCCCCATGAGGCCAGGCTCGCCTTCGGCAAACCGGTTTGCGATTTCGCGAGCAACTGCGGGCTGCCGCTCGGCGTCGCGGCCACAGTTTCCGTGACTGCAGTCGATCATGAGCCGGGGTTCGAGGGCACGCGCGGCCAGCATGGAGACAGCCTCGGCCACCGCGCCCTGCCCGAAGTTGGTGCCCTCGGTGCCGCCGCGCAGGATCAGGTGCGTCCGGGGGTTACCGGCCGTGGTCATTACAGCGACCTCTCCGGCGGCAGTTGCTCCGATGAAGCGGTGGGGTTCACGGGCTGCGACGAGCGCGTCGACGGCAACCTTGACGCTACCCGAGGTGGCATTTTTGAAGCCCACCGGCATCGGCATGGCAGAGGCAACCTCGCGGTGGAGTTGGCTCTCGACGGTCCGCGCGCCGATGGCTCCCCAGGCGACCGCATCGGCTAGGTAGTGGGGCGTGACGGGGTCGAGGAACTCTGTTGCTGCGGGCAGACCAAGCTCGGCAAGGTCGACGAGCAGGTGGCGGGCGAGCCGAAGGCCGGTGCCGATGGCGAAGCTACCGTTGAGGTCGGGATCGTTGATGAGTCCCTTCCAGCCGACCGTGGTGCGTGGCTTGGCGAAGTAGACCCGCATGACAATGAGCAGCTGGCCGTAGAGCGCGTCGGCGAGGCTCTTCAACCTGCCTGCATACTCGCGGGCGGCAGCGACATCGTGAACGGAGCAGGGGCCGACGACGCAGAGCAGCCTGTTGTCGCGACCGGCAAGAATCTCGCCGATGGCTGTCCTGGCCGCAACCACGCCCGCCCGGGCCCCAGGGGTGAGCGGGAGCTCAGCGAGGAGCATCGCCGAAGGCTCGATGCGCTCTGTCCGCGTGATACGGAGGCTGTCGGCGGAAGATGGGTTCATGCTTGCTTGGAGAGAGTCTGGGCGGCCCTAGTCTTTGGGCGGCCTCTGGGTCAACCCGCGGTCAGACGCAAGGTGGCACCGCACAGGGCGCAACGGCGGTTGACAGCCCCAGAAGGCGGGAGCAGAACGCGACCCTCTGCCACCCCCTCTCACCGGAGCAGGCCGCCGTGTCCGAACGCACCGTCATCATGCAAGACAACGAGATCTTTACCGACGACCACCAGACCTTCCGGCGCACCGTTCGGAAGTTCGCGGAGAGTCTGGCGCCGCACGCAGAGGAGTGGGACGAGGCGGGGATCTTCCCGCGCGAGGTCTTCAAGCAGGCTGCCAACCTGGGGCTGCTGGGCATCCGGATGGACCCTGCCTACGGCGGCATGGGGCTCGATTGGTGGTACACGGTGGCCTACGCGGAGGAGCTGAACCACTCCCACAACGCCGGAGTCAACCTGGGCCTGATGGTGCAGAGCGATATGGCGACGCCGATTCTCGACGAAATCGGCAGCGACGAGATCAAGCGTGAGTTCCTGGCGCCGGCCATCGCGGGCGAGAAGATTGCCGCACTGGCGATCAGCGAGCCGAGCGCCGGCTCGGATGTGGCGAACATCCAGACCACGGCGCGGCGCGACGGCGACGACTACATCATCAATGGCCAGAAGCTCTGGATTACCAACGGCACCCGGGCAGACTTTCTGACCATGGCGGTTCGGACGGGCGGCCCCGGATTCGGCGGGATTACGCTGGTGGTTTTCCCGACAGATACGCCGGGCTTCCACGTGGGCAGGAAGCTCAAGAAGCTCGGCAACAAGTCGTCGGACACGGCGGAGCTCTTCTTCGAGGACTGCCGCATCCCGGTTCGCTACACGCTGGGCCACGAGAACGCGGGGTTCTTCCACATCATGACCAACTTCCAGGGCGAGCGTCTGATTGGCGCGCTGGCGTCGGTGGGCGGCATGGAGCTCGCGGTGCGTGACACCATCCGATACGCCAAGGAGCGCTCCACCTTCGGCAAGCCGTTGATCAAGCACCAGGTGGTGCGGCACAAGCTGGTCGAGCATCTGGCGCACATCGAGGCCGCTCGTCGACTCTGCTACTTCGCGGTCGACAAGGTGTCCAAGGACCCTCATGCGGCGACCCGTGAGATCACGATGGCGAAGCTGGTGGCGGGCGACCTGATGCAGAAGGTGCTCTACGACTGCCAGCAGTTCCATGGCGGGTTCGGCTACACGACGGAGTACCCGATCGGCCGCGCCTGGGCCGATGGTCGCCTGCTGACGATCGGCGGCGGCACCTCGGAGATCATGAAGGAGATCCTGACGAAGGTAGAAGGGCTCTAGAGGGCGCCGCGCGGCCTGCCGAGAGGTTGCGTTTGCCGCCGGTTTCGGCTAGGAGTGGCCCCCCTCTGTGAGGCGCCCTCGCTGCCTCCGCCAGAGTTTTCTGCACCTGCTGGGTGCCTCGTCGCGAGTTGAGAGGTTTGACATGTCGAAGATGATTCTTGGTCGTAAGCTTGGAATGACGCAGATTTTCTCGGCCGAGGGCAAGCGCGTAGGCGTGACCGTCGTGCAGGTCGGACCCATGAAGGTTCTGGCAAAGAAGAGCGCCCACGGCGACGACAAGTATGCCGCAGTCAAGGTTGGTTTTGAGGAGGCGGTTCGCCAGGAGAAGGACGGTTCGGTCCGTTTCCGCGGCGTGAACAAGCCCGAAGTTGGCGTCTTCACTTCGGCTGGCATCGAGAATCCGATGCGGGTTGTGGCGGAGTTCCGCTGCACCGAGTCCGAGCTCGACAACTACACGGTCGGTCAGACGCTTGACCACACGCTCTTCACCGAAGGTGAGTTTGTTGATGCCGTCGGTATCAGCAAGGGCAAAGGCTTCATGGGCGTCATGAAGGCTTGGCATTTCAAGGGCTTCAAGGGCTCGCACGGCGCGCACGAGACCAAGCGTGGCCCCGGCTCGATCGGTGCTCACACCTTCCCCGCCCGTGTCTTCAAGGGCAAGAAGATGGCCGGTCACCACTCGAACAAGCGGGTTACGATGCAGAATCTCCGCGTGATTCGCGTCATCGCCGAAGACAATCTCTACCTCATCCTGGGCTCGATCCCGGGCGGCGTGAACGGCCTCATCCGCATCCAGCCTGCAGTGAAGAAGGCTGGTGCCATCTTCCTCAAGACCGGCGCGCTGACCAAGTAATCGCCTTCGCAAGAAGGGAAGGTGAGGCGCTCTCGGGCGCCTCGCTCCGTTTTTGCGCCCCGCTTCAGCGGGCGACCGTTCCTGCAAAGACCCGCTGCGCCGGACCGCGCATGAGCAGCCGCTCACCAAGCCATCCGAAGTGGAGCCGACCACCGGGCAGTTCGACCGTGACGGTCGCGTCGTGGGAGATTCGGCCGAGTGAGCGCCAGAGCTCCGCCACGGCTGCCGCGCCTGTGCCACAGGCCTGCGTCTGTCCGCATCCGCGCTCCCATACATCCACGCGGAGGGCGCCGTCGGGGAGCAGCCGGACGAACTCGATGTTCACCCGCTCCGGGAACTGCGGGTCGAGCTCCAGGAGAGGGCCGACGAGCGCGAGGTTGGGCGGGTTCTCAAGGTCGACGAAGACCCAGTGCGGGTTGCCGGTCGAGAGCCGGTAGCCCGCAGCATCGAGCCCGGCGTGTGGCCGCACCAAAGCGGAGCCGCTTGCGTCAGCCATGAGTCTAGGGCGGGGCATCAGCAGCTCTACCTCGCCGCTCGTCAGGAGCCTGGTGGCGTGGGGGCCGGCGTCCGTCTCCACATCGAACCAGTCGGAGGTGACAACGCGGGTGGAGATGGCGGCGGAGACGCAGCGGAGGCCGTTGCCGCACATCTCCGACTGGCTACCGTCGGCGTTGAAGACGGTCATGCGGGCGGGGGAGGCTCCGACAATGAGCAGGCCATCTGCACCGATGCCACGATGGCGGTCACAGAGCTCTACCGCCTTCTGTCCGTCGGCCAGACTCCAGCCGTCGGCCTCGAACCCAACAACGAAGTCGTTGCCAAGGCCATGCCACTTCTCGAACGGGAGCAGGCTCACGCAAACCTCGCTGGGGATCTGTTCAGGCGCGACCGCAGCGCGCAGCAACGAGCCACTTGTCTACCATATCGGGGTCGGCTGAGAGGAAGCGCAGGCCCATGCCCGGCTGCAGTCCCTGACCCTCGGAGAAGCCGCGTCGAACCACCGAGGCGATGATGGGGAAGGAGATGCTGTCGGACAGCTCGACGACGAGCTGCACCTCGGTCTCCTGCGCCAACAGCACCTGTGCTGCGACGAAGCAGCCGCCCTTGGAGACATCGACGGTCTCCAGGTGGGCCCAGCATCCCGACGCGGCGTCGTGCACCCAGACACGGACGGAGCAGGGGAAGCGGGGCGCTTCGCGATGACGGTTCGAGAGTGTGGACGTGGTCGAGTAGGCGAGAGACATGAGCTACCTCCGGTTGCACGGATGGTAGGCTGCCTCGAGGCGCTCCACAAAAAACAGGCGACCGCCGCTTCAGACTCGGACAGCGGGGCGAGAGGCGGTCTTGGCGCTGTCGTAGAGTCCGTCGAGCAGCGCCCGGTACTTGCGGGTGATGAAGCTGCGCCGGTTGGTCATGGTGTGGGTGACCTCGCCCGAAGCGGCATCGAATCCACCCTCCAAAATGGCGAAGCGTCTCACGGCCTCGGCCGGCTCGAGCTCCCGGTTCGTTGCGTCGATGGCCTCGCGGAGTGCAGCGAAGAGCGTAGGGTGACGGGTCAGTTCTGCCAGCCCGAGGCCGCCAAGCCCCTTGTCTGCGGCCCAGTTGAGGGCCGCTTCGGGGTCGAGTGCGACAAGCGCGACGAGTTCGGGACGCCCCTCGCCATCCACGAAGGCGTGGCCCACGAGCGGGATCTCACGCAGCGCTGCTTCGATGCGAACGGGTGAGACGCGTCGACCGGAGGCAGTGACAATGATGTCCTTCTTGCGGTCTGTGACGCGCAGGGCTCCGCTGGGAAGCGGTTCGGCGATGTCGCCTGTTCGGAGCCAGCCGTCGGAGAAGGTGACGGTGTCGGGGCCGGACTGGTTCCAATAGCCGGCAGCAACGGCGCGGCCACGGACAAGGAGCTCGCCGTCGGTGTCGAAGCTGACCTCGACGCCGGGCAGGGGCGGGCCAACCGTCCCGAACTCGTGCGCGCCGGGCCGGTTGAGGGTGACGGCGGAGCAGGCCTCGGTAAGCCCGTAGCCCTGCAGGATGGGTAGCGCGCAGCCATCGAAGAGCTCCTCGGTGGCGGCGGCGAGGGGCGCTCCTCCGCAGATGAGCAGGCGGATGCGGCCGCCGAGCCGCTCGCGGAGCTGGCGCTGCAGCGGCGCAGCGATGAGCAGCGCGAGTTGGCGTTTGAACCAACCGCTCTCTGCATCGCGGTCGACCCTTCCGAGCGCGCGGACGGCGTCGAGAGCGCGCCGGCGCATCGGCCCTTGGCCGACCATGTCGGAGACGAAGGAGGCCATGGCCTTCTCGTAGACCAATGGGACGCCGACAAAAATGGTCGGCTTTGTCTCGGTGAGGTCGGCCATGACGCTGAAGGAGCCGCGGCCGAGGATGGTGGAGGCGCCGTTCCGCAGAGCGGTCCAGAGGAGGAGCCGTGAGAAGATGTGGGCGAGCGGATGAAAGACGAGCTGGCGGTCGGTGGAGCAGACGGCGAGGGCCTCGGCACAGCTCGCGCTGGCGGCAACGAGGTTATCGTGGGAGACCATGACGGCGCGCGGGCGGCCCGTGGTACCGAGCGTGTAGGCGAGGGTCGCGATCGCCTGCGGACCGATGGCGCTTCTGGGGCGACCGTCGACGCCGTCGGCCTCCGAGAAGAGGCGTACGGGCCAGGAGGAGCTGTCCGGGAGCGGGCCTGCGAGGAGCAGCACGGCGGTGACGGAGGGGAGTTCGGAGGCGACCGACTGAAGCCTCTGGAGCTGCTCGACCGACTCGAGGATGAGCGTGGAGGCGCCGGAGTCGGTGATCATCATCGCGAGTTGGCGCGTGGTCGAACCGGGGGGCAGCGGCACGCTGACGGCACCGGAGAGCGTCACCGAAAGGTCGGCGAGGACAGCCTGCCTGCCGAGGTGGGCGGCGATGGCGACGCGGTCTCCGGGCTTGACACCGACCTCGGCCAGCCGTGCTGCGTAGCCCTCAATGCTGTCGTCTACCTCGGCGTAGGTGAGCGAGCGCCAGCTTCCGCCCTCGTAGAAGCGGAAGGCCTCCGATGCGGCATACATCGAAGCAGCAGAACGCCAGAGGGCATCGAGGTCGGCCCCGGTCACAACGGTTGGAGGAGTTTGCATGTGACGGGAGTAGGACAAGAGGAGAGCCCGTTGCAACACTGTTCGATGACGCAGAGCGCAAGCCCGCCAACAGCCTTGACGATCATGGTGCCGTGAACCATGCTCTGGCACCCTTCATTCCTCGGGAGAACGATGAGCAAGACCGTGATTCAGACTGCTGACGCCCCTGCAGCGATTGGCCCCTACAGTCAGGCGATCGCCGCCGGCGGCATGCTCTATGTGTCGGGCCAAATCCCGCTCGACCCCGTCTCCGGAGCGCTCCTCGAAGGCGATACGGCGGCTCAGGCGCGGTTGGTCTTGTCGAACCTCGAGGCGATCCTCAAGGCTGGCGGCTGCACCTTTGCCGACGTGGTCCGCTCCACCATCTTCCTCATCGACCTCGGCGACTTCGCCGCTGTGAACGCGGTCTACTCCGAGAAGTTCACCGCGCCCTTCCCCGCCCGCGTGACCATCCAGGTGGCAGCGCTCCCGCGGGGTTCCAAGGTCGAGATCGACGCCATCGCGCTCATTCCGTCGTAGGACTGCCCATGTTGAATCGTCTTCTGACGCTCGTCGCCCTGCTCCTCGTCGTCACCGGCTGCGGAGGCGGCCAGTCGCCGGACGATCGCCCGCTCGCCTGGGACGACATCCGCGATGCCATTCCCGCGCAGGCGGATGCCCTCTTTTTGAGCCGGCCCGACAGGCAGGTGAGCGAGCTGCTCGACCGTGCCGGCGGTTCGGGGCTTCTGGATCTCGCGCGTGCGGCCGGTGTGGAGCAGACGTTGGGGTTTGACCCAAACGACCCTGCCGCAATGGCGCGGGCGGGCGTGGACGCGGAGGCGACCAGCGCTGTTGTGGTGCTGACTTCGGGCCCCATCTTCATCTTCAAAGTGTCGGACGCGACGGCCTTTGCGCAGACGGTGAAGTCGGTGCTGGCGCGCCAGCCCGACCTCAAGCCGACGACCTACCGTCTGGCCGGCGTGGAGTTCACGCGGGTGCCGGTCTCATCAGACCTCTCCTTCGACATTGGCGTGAAGGATGGCTTTGCCTTCGGGCGGGTTACGGTTGCAAGCATGCCCGGCCTGACGGCTACCGATGGCGACCTGCGGGCGCTCTTCCGTGGCGCGGGCGACGCTCCCTTCTGGGAGTCCAGCGAGGGGCGTGCGCTGCTTGCCGATGCGTCGGGTACGGAGCCCCAGACGGTGAGCTTTGTGCGGACGCGAGCGCTCACCCGCCTAACAGATGAGTTGGTTCGTTATGGCAACGGCACCGCAGGGAAGCTGGTTCCCGACAGCGCACCGACGGCGCCCTACCGGGACGCAGCGCAGCGGACGATGTGCCGCGAGATCGTGGAGCGGATGTCTGCGACGCTTCCGTGGATGAGCGTGGTGACGCTGTCGGTTGCCAACGGTGCAACGGGCGGTCTTGCGGTACAGTCGAAGTTCCGTGCGCAGTTCAGCGACCGCGGAGCCGAGACCTGGAAGACTATCTTGCAGCCAACAGGGGCCGCGTCGCTTCCTGGCACCGAAGAGGCGCTCTTCTACGGGGCGGGCCACATCGACCTGCGGAGGTTCCTCGGGCTCTTCGATGCTCCGGCCGAGGCCGGCAGCTGCCCCGACACGGCAAAGGCACTTGCGCTGCTCGGCGGTGCAAAGGCGGCACGGCAGAAGCAGGTGGAGTTCAACATGAAGATCGCCAGCGGAGAGGCTGCCATCGCCCTCTTCGGCATCCGCATGGCCGGCATGCTTCCGCTGGTCGATGCGGCCGTGATGCTGGGCGCGCCGGCGGGCAAGGGCGTCGAGCTCGCCAAGCAGCTGCAGGCGGAGTTCAAGAAGCGTGGTGCCGATGCGACGGCAGACCTGAATTCGCCCTACACTCGGGTCAACTTCCGGCTGCTGATCTATCGCTTCTCGTTGCTGCAGAAGGATGACCATGTCGCGGTGACCATCGGTACCGTGCCAGAAGCGACGCTCGGCGCGATGTTGACCGGAAAGGCCGACGCAGAGGCTCCCGTGGCCGACCTGCATGTGAACGGCGGCCGGATCGCAGCGACCGCGAACGAACTTCTGGGCTACTACAAAGAGATCGGCTCGTTGAAGCCCGACGATGCCAAGCAGGCCCAGCAGGCTGTTGATGCTCTGAGCTGGCTGGAGCGTGGCGACGGCTCGCTGGCCTGGAGCGACACCACGCTGATGGGCAGCGTCTCCTTCCAGCTCGTTCCGCCGGCGCCTGTGCAGGTCGCCCCGGGCGAAGGCGACCTCTAGCTCGGTCCGCCTCTGCGGGGGGCAAAAACGATCCGAGGCGGCCGAAGCCGCCTCGAAAAGTAGTGCGCGGGGCGGGGGTCGAACCCGCACGACCGTGAAGCCACAGGAACCTGAATCCTGCGTGTCTGCCAATTCCACCACCCGCGCAGATGGGGGATGGGCGGTCTAGAAGGGCGCTGCGGCGCCGTCAAGGGGAGCGTGCAACCTGTCAGCCGAGGAGGCCCTTCCGCCAGAGCACGGCGAGGTCCATGGTGGCAGCGGCGAAGATGTGGAGCGCGACACCGGGCCAGATGGAGCGCGAGGCCAAGCTGAGGTGGCCCAGGACGAGGCCGGCCACCAGCGACGCCAGCACCTCGGGCAGCGGCTTGCCGAAGTGAATCATGCAGTAGGGGAGCAGCGACAGGTAGATCGCGGCATAACCGAACGTAGAGCGCAGCCCCTGCACGAGGAAGCCGCGGAAGAAGAACTCCACCGCTGCGAACTGGGCAAAGTAGAGCAGCTCGAGGCGCCAGAAGTCGGGCCAGAGCGGCGCGCCCGGTAGCGGGTCGAAGTAGGGGTAGACCCGAAGGAAGGATGGCTGACCGGAGATGAAAAGCAGCAGCGGGAGAAGCAGCAGCGCGAGGCATGCGTAGGCTGGCAGATGCTCCCGCAGCCGACCGATGCCGAGACCCAGCTGCAGCAAGGGGATGCGGGCGGCGACGGTCGCCCAGAGGAGCGGCACAGCGAGGTACCAGAGTTGGCAGTTGACGGCCCAGTAGATGAGCCGGTGGTTGCTCCCCTCGACTGGCTCGCGCATCCAGGCAGCGAGGCTCTGGGCGGCCTCTGTGGCGCCTAGCCTGCTGAGGAGCCGTGCGAAGTGGGTCCAGTCGCTTGCATCGCCGACCGCGTCCATCAGCGTGAGCGCTAGGCCGGCGACCAGGAGCAGCGAGAGGGTGCCCGCAGCGCCGCCCGGCGGGGAGGCGAGGCGCGAGGCGTCGGCCTCGTCGCGGGTCTCGTTGAACCAGAGGCGAAGCGCTGCGAGGCGATGGGTGATGAACGAGGTCTGTTCGGGCACGGAGTTGGCGTCTGGAGAGTCTCAGCCAAACCGACTACCGATGGCGGGCAACCGCCTCAAGAGGAAGCATGCTCCCCCATCCGACGCCCGACCCGACGGTCGATGCCATCATCGAGCTTGCCGGCGACCGCATCGTGCTGATCGAGCGCCGTTGGCCGCCGCTCGGCTGGGCGCTTCCGGGCGGCTTCGTGGAGGTGGGTGAGACCGTAGAGGACGCCTGCATCCGCGAGGCGCTCGAAGAGACCGGGCTCGCAATTTCGCTCAAGGGGTTGCTGGGGGTCTACAGCAACCCGGCGCGGGATTCTCGGCGGCACACGGTGGGCATCGTCTTTGTGGCAGAGGCCGTGGGCGAACCCGTTGGAGGGGACGACGCAGCCTCGGCACGCGCTTTTGCGATTTCGGAGCTCGGCGGGCTAACGCTGGCCTTCGACCATGGACTGATCCTGCAGGACTATCTTGCGTTCCGAGCGACGGGGAAGAGCGCGCCGCTCCGACCACTCCGCACCGGAGGTCTGCCATGAGGCGGCTCTTCGCTGCAGTGCTGCTCCTGCTGATTTGCATGCAACCCCGCGTCGGTGCGAGCGCCGAACGGAGTGCGCCTTCTGAGGCGCGCGCGGAGCTCGCGACCGCCGAGTTCGTGCAGGGCACGACCGTCTGGCGGGTGCGGGTGGTTGCGGACGAGAGCGGTCGGTCGACCGCGGTTGTCACCGCAGCCGGCGGCGTGGAGACGGCAAAGATCGCGCTGCCCTTCGCTGCGTCGAGCGAGAACTGGCGTGCGAGCCTTGCGTGGCTTCCCGCGGTGACCGGAGGTCCGCTCCTGGGCGTCGAGATCGCGGTGGGCGCCGATGCCGAAGAGGCCCGTTTCTCCGCCCTGCTCCGGCCGTCGGGCCGACGCGATGGTGGCAGCGAGGTGCTCTGGCGTTCCGGTCGCTCGGAGGCGGGTTCCGGCGCGTCGTGGCAGCTGCTCGACAGCGATGGAGATGGCCGCATGGAGGTGGTGGTGGCCGAGGCCGATCGGCGGCTCGCAGCCTGCTCCGGGCGGCTCTGGCTGCACCCTGCGGTCGTGGGCGGCACCTCGGCGCCGAAGCTTCTTCGCCGCGCATCGCTCGGTCGAGTCGACGCAGCGGTTGCGCGCCCCGAAGCTGCGGTGGTGTTGGACCGATTCGCGCTCGATGGGGCGGTCTCGTGGGTGTCGCACGCCGACGCCGGACTCGGTGCCCCGAACGCTGCGACGGCCCTCCACGACAACCGCGAAGATACGGTCTGGGCACCGAGCCGCGACAACCCTGCGGGCGAGTTCGCCGTCATCAAGATGGTCGAGGGCGTCGCGCTCGAGGGCGTCACGCTCGGCCTGTCAGCGGCGTCGGCAGAGGCCACCTTTCTGTTCCACTTTGGAGAGGCAACGCGGCGGGTGGTCGTGAGCGCTGGAACCACCGTGACCGTGCGGGCTCCATCGCCCGTGAGCGGTCGCTGCACAGCCGTGGAGGTGCTCTCCAAGCGGGGCAGCAGGCCGCTGCTTGTCTCTGCGCTTCGGCCGGTCACGGAGCTCGATACGCAGCCTGTCGAGGCCATCTTCGAGCGGGTGCTGTTGCCGCTGCTCAAGCGGGCGCGAAACTCCGGCGAGCGGAGCGTGGTGATCCGCTGGCTCGGTACCGCCGGCCCTGCGCTGCTGCCCCACCTGGAGCGGGCGCTGCGGGACGAGCTGGCAGAGCGGCAGTCGGTGTTGGTGCTGGCAGCGCTTGAACTCGAGGGGGGTGATGAGATGCTTGCTCACCTCGCCGTAGAGGGGGTGCTGGACGACGAGAGCATCGCCACCTGGAACCGGACGAACCGGCACCTCTCCGACGCAGCGTTGACCGTGGTTCTGGCCCAGTTCCGCGATGGTGCAGCCGATATTCGGCTGTTGCCGCTGGTCGCGCGGACGCCAACGGAAGAGGGCAACCAGGCCTTCCTGCGGCTGCTTCGCTCTCCGAGCCAGACCGTGCGAAGGGCTGCGATGGCTTCGCTTCCTCCTAACTCGCCGACCCTGCTAGCCGCGGTGCTCGAGCAGGCGCTCGATGGCAGCGCAGAGGAGCGGGCGGAGTGGCTCGCGATGGCGCTCAAACTCTCGCGCCACCAGCGGGCGCTTGCGCCGGGACCAACAGCCGATGAGGTCACCTCGCTGATCGACCGGCTGCTCAACGCGCCGGCCTCGGGCGACCGGCGCATCGCGGTTACCCTCGTCGGCGCGCTCGCCATGGAGCAGCGTCGCGAGCAGGTGGCGCAGCTTGCAGGTCGCGCCGACAACGAGTGGGTTCGGATCGCATCGCTCGAGGCCATCGCCCGCTGGCGCGGTACGGCGGAGGCGCAGCGCAACGAGGCCTCTGCGCTGCTCACCGCCGCGCTCCGCGACCCGAGCCCGAGCGTGCGTATGCGTGCCGCGGCACTCTTTGCGCGCGAGCCTCTGCTGAGCCTTCCCGTCGGCGCTAGCCTCGCGCTGCTGCAGGATGAGGCATGGACGGAGACGCGGGGGTCGCTCATCCGCATGCTCGCGCGCGGCGCCGAGCTGAGCGTAGCGCTTCCCGAGGGGCTGGTGGCCTGGGTGGCCGGCACTACGGAGCGTGAACGGCTCGCCTTCCTCGCCGACTTCCGACCGACGCTGGCCATAGCGGACGACGGATGGCTAGCGCTCGACGAGATCACGCAGGAGGAGCCGGCAGCACGCCGGGCGCTCCTCTTCGCCCTAGGCCGCCAGCTGACGCCGGCTCAGCGGCGGTTTGCAGAGCGGGTAACGGCCGACAGACTGGAGCCGGACGAGGTGCGCCTTGCTGCAGCGACGGTGCTGGCTCGCTCCAGCACACCCTCCTGGCAGGCGGCAGCTGCGGCCCTGCTGACCTCGGAGAGCGCAGCAGCAGCGGAGCGCGCGGCAGAACTGCTCTGCGAGTGGACACCGAAGGCAGCGCGTGGCGAGCTCGCCGATGTGACGCGCTACCCGTCGCCCTACGCTCTGGTCACCGAAACGCTCCGCACGTGCAAAGACTCGGTCGGTGAGCCCTCATCAGCCGAGCCCCTGCTCCCGCGCTAGCCCTCTACCAGGTTGACAGGCAGCGGGCGGCGCTCGTAGGGGACGATGGGGTTGCGGAGGTCGCGGCAGTAGGGGTTCACGCAGGTGGGACAACGGAGCGAATACTGGCGAGAGCAGGCCGCGCCGCTGTCGATGTGCTGCTTCACGATGTCTGCCATGGCATCGAGGAAGCGGGGCGCATCGTTGAGCGCCGGCGCCCGCTCGAAGCGGAGAATCCCGACCTCGTGGGCCAGCTCCTTGTACTCGATGTCGATCTCGGAGAGGGTCTCGATGTGATCGCTCGTGAAGGCGATCGGCACGGTGAGCACCCGCTTGACGCCACGCGCAGCGAGGCCGCGGATGGTCGTGTCGGTCGCGGGCCCGAGCCACCTCACCGGGCCCACTGCCGACTGCCAGCAGAGGATGTACTCGTTCTGGCGGCCGAGCTTGTCCATGACCGCCGAGACGGTAGCGGCGACCTCGGGCGGATAGGCATCGCCGCGGTCTACGACGTCGACGGGAAGTGAGTGGGCCGAGAAGAGGATGACCGTGTCTTTGCGCTCCTCCTCAGAGAAGCGGGCGAGGCCTTCGCGGACCGCATCGGTCATGGCCTCCACAAAGCCATCGTGCAGCGGCCAGCGGTCGATGACGCTCCAGCGGAAGGCGTCGGCGGTACCGGTGCGATCGGCCGCGCGCCAGAGGTCGTTGAGGCTCGACCCGGTGGTCGCGCAGGAGAAGTGGGGATACTGGGTGAAGGCGATCGCGCGGGTCACACCGTCTG
Source organism: Deltaproteobacteria bacterium (assembly GCA_013205435.1). GTDB lineage: Bacteria > Myxococcota_A > Bradymonadia > REDH01 > REDH01 > CAIWGR01. The sequence goes on along the minus strand of JABMMX010000125.1, from coordinate 2,624 downwards.
CCTTCATGGCGCGCAGCGCGTCGTCCGCAAAGGGCGGCGCGTAGCGGAAGGAGACGTAGAACTTGTGGGGCGCCGTCTCGGGCGAGAGCTGGTCGAGACGCTCGCACATGCCGCGCCCCTGTGTCTCCGTCCAGCGAAGAATGGGCGAGCCGCCGCCGATGCCTGCGTACAGCCGCTTGACCTTGGGCGTGCGGCGCGAGGCGATGAAGGGGCCAAGCCAGCGCTGCAGCGGGAGCTTGATGATCTCGCGGTCGGCGAAGAGCCGCTGCAGGAATCCTCCAACCTGCTCGAGGTCGGCAGGGCCGCCGAGATTGAGGAGGACGATGGCGGTCGGGGGACGGGTGGTGCTCATGCGGAGTTCCTTCGATCGAATGCCTGTGCGCGGCGAATGGCACGGAGGGCCATATCAGGCGCAGTCTCCTTCATGATGCCATGACCGAGGTTGAAGATGTGCGCGCCGCCCAGACCTTCGCGCATTACGCTATCGACGGCGGCATCGATGGTCTCGCCCGAGCCGAGCAGTTCGGCCGGGTCGAGGTTGCCCTGGATCGCGCGGGCGCCGAAGGCCTTGCGGGCAACAGAAAGCGGATTGCGCCAGTCTACGCTCACGGCCTCACAAGGCAGCGCCGAGATCTCCGACCAGAGGTGGGCAGCATCGACGGCCAGCATGATGCGGGGCACGCCCATGGCGCCCACAGCCTCGAGGATGCGGCGGTTGGCCGGCGCTGCGAAGCGGCGATAGGTTTCGGCGTCGAGCAGCCCTGCCCACGAGTCGAAGAGCTGCACGGCCTGCGCACCTGCCTCCACCTGCATGCAGAGGTAGCGGGCGGTGAGCGTCGCGAGCTTGTCGAAGAGCATCTGCGCCGTCTCGGGGTCCGACTTCATGAGCCCGCGCATGCGGCCGTAGTCTTTGCTGCCGGCGCCCTCGACCAGGTAGCAGCCGAGGGTGAAGGGCGCGCCCGCAAAGCCGATGACCGGCACAGGAGAAGCAGCCCGAAGACCCTTCAGGATCGTGCCAACGAAGGGCGCAATCTCGCCCTGCTCCGGCACCCGCAACGCCTCAATGGCAGCACGGCTCCGCAGCGGCTCGGCTACGACCGGGCCCGGCTTGAAGGCGACCTCGACGCCCATGTCGGGCAGCGGCGTCATGATGTCGGAGAAGAGGATGGCCGCATCAACGCTGAGCCGCCGGATGGGCTGCAGCGTGACCTCGATGGCGAGCTCGGGCTCGCGCATCATGGTCCAGAAGCCATGCTTCTCCTTGAGCGCCATGTACTCCGGCAGGTAGCGGCCGGCCTGACGCATGAACCAGACCGGGGCGGTTGCAGTGTCTTCGCCGGCGAGCGCGCGGAGGAAGAGAGGTGTATCGGTCACAAGAAGCTCCAGCGAGAGGCGACGGGCTACGAGGCGCCGCGCACAAAGAAGAGGAAGGCCATCTGCGGGCGGCGAACGCTCGGCTCCTTCACGTAGTCGATTCGGTCCAGCAGCCAGCCCTCGGCGGCCGCCTCGTTCACGCGAAGCTGCAGCGCCTCCTCGGTGACGGAGAGCAGCTCGACGACCTTGTACCGGACCGGCTCCATCAGTGGTGCTCGGAGAGCCAGCGGGCCGCGTCGAGCGCCGCATAGGTGAGGATACCGTCTGCGCCGGCCCGCTTGAAGCAGAGCAGCGACTCGAGCACCGCTGCGCGCTCGTCGAGCCAGCCGTTGGCCGCGGCGGCCTTGAGCATCGCGTACTCACCGCTGACTTGGTAGGCGTAGGTGGGGGCGCCGAACCGCTCCTTCGCGCGGCGAACGATGTCGAGATAGGGCATGCCCGGCTTGACCATCACCATGTCGGCGCCCTCGGCGATGTCCAGCGCCACCTCGCGCAGCGCCTCGTCGGTGTTGCCGGGATCCATCTGGTAGGCCTTCTTGTCGCTTTTGCCCAGATTGGCGGCCGAGCCCACCGCGTCGCGGAACGGGCCGTAGAAGGCGCTGGCGTACTTGGCGCTGTAGGCCATGATGCGGGTGTTGATGTGGCCCGCGCCCTCCAGCGCCTGGCGGATGGCGGCGATGCGCCCGTCCATCATGTCGCTGGGCGCCACGATATCGACGCCGGCGGCGGCCTGCACCAGCGCCTGCTTGACCAGCATGGCCACCGTCACGTCGTTGAGGATGTAGCCGTTCATTTGCGGATCCGGGTCGAGCAGCCCGTCCTGGCCGTGCGAGGTGAACGGGTCCAAGGCCACATCGCACAGCACGCCGAGCTGCGGAAAGCGGTCCTTCAGCGCCCGCACCGTGCGCGGCACCAGGCCGTCGGGGTTGGTCGCCTCGATGCCGTCGGGCGTCTTCAGGTGGCTGGCGATCACCGGGAACAGGGCGATCACCGGCACGCCCAGGCGAACGCACTCCTCGGCCAGGGGCATCAGCCGGTCGATCGACAGGCGCTGCACGCCGGGCATGCTGGCGACATCCTGCGCCTGGTCGTGGCCGTCCTGCACGAACACCGGCAGGATCAGGTCGCTGACGTGCAGCCGGTGCTCACGCACCATCTCGCGGGTGAAGGCGTCGCGGCGCAGGCGGCGCGGGCGGCTGGCAGGATAGGCGGGCAGGGGCGGGTGAGCCATGGCGGGTGCTCCTAGAAAG
>JABMMX010000124.1 GCA_013205435.1 Deltaproteobacteria bacterium | reverse complement strand
GACAGACACCTGCATCGACATGATGGGTAGGCAGGCAGGCCGAGACCGTGCAGGTGCCGTACTCGGCGCCGGTCCAGCTCTCCGTCGCGTCGGTGGCATCAGGCGCCGAGCAGGTGCGAGTGTCGGCCATGCAGGCGCTGCTCTCCACATGGTAGCTGCTGTTGCAGCTCACGATGCCACAGGCCGCCCAACTGCCCGAAGCGTAGCTCTGGCTACCGGTTCCGTTGGTGATGGAGCAGGTGCGGGTGTCGCTTACGCAGGCGCCAGCGTCGAGATGTTCGCCGCTCGGGCAACCAGCGGGCGAGCAGACACTGGCCGTACAAACAAGCGTGCCGCTGCAATCCACCGTGGCGGTGCAGCTCTGCCCCCTGGGTGCGGCAGCCGAGCCCCTCGTCGGTCGCGCCGTCGCAGTCGTTGTCGAGGCCGTCGCAGAGCTCCGTCACGTTGGCGACAACGCGACCCGTGAAGGTGAAGTTGCCACCCGAGCGGGCGAAGACCCAGTTACGTACTCCTGTATTCGCGGGCGACGACGAGGCTGCGCCAAGGTCGCCGTAGGCCCATGAGCCGAGGCCGCTCGAGGCGCCAGGGACCACATCGCCGTTCTGCACGCCAAAGCCTGTCGAGGGGACGAGCGACTGGATCTGGGCAAAGACCTGCGTTTGCGGTGAGGTGTAAAACGACCGAACCGTCACCGCGCCGCAGAAGAGGGGCGAGGCCAGGTAGCCCTCACATGCAGCGTCGATCCCGGTGGTGCCGGTCACCAACTCGAGGGAGTTCACCGGACCGGAGCCGGCCACACCGTCCTGCACGATGCTGAGTGTGCAGAGCCCCTACGCCAGCCGACGGAGTCTCGCGTCAGACGAGGCAGCAGGATCAAGTTTCGTGATGACCATCGCGCCATCAGCGGTCACCGCGCCGCGGAACTCCGCGAGCGTGAGCAGCCCAGACAGTGGCTCGGCAGCGGCCTCCGCGGAGGCGTCGCCCTGCCCGCCGTCAGGCAGCAGGAGTGCCGCGTCGGGGATGAACAGCCCACCATCGGGCGCCGGCGGCAGTGCGTCGGAGGGGCCCGCATCCTGGGCGCAGCCCGCGAGGAAAAGAGCAAAGGGCAGGAGGCGTGCAACGGAGCGCAGAAGCATGGGAAACCTTCCAGAGGCGTGGTCCCAGCGCGCGAGCGCAAGCCAGATTGAAAATGAGGATTGATTGCATCCATACACAGGTATTGGTATACACTCAAAAAAGCCCGAGCAACTTTCGCCTTGCGGCCCCGCAGCGCGTGTTCAAGTTGCCCCTGTCCGAAGGTTGGCTCGTCTGAGCCTTCCGGAATCTGGGGTCGGACATCTTCCCGCTCGTCGCCTGGTTGGGCCGCTGTTGCATCCGCAGCGACTCCCCGCCCCACCACGCACAGAGCAATCGTAAGGCGACTGTCATGCAGGTTCAGACCCACTTCCAGATCATCCTCGACCGCTCCGGCTCCATGGCCAGCATCGCTGACGACATCGTCGGAGGCTTCAACACCTTCCTCGCTGAACAGAAGGCCCTGCCCGGCGCAGCCACCCTCACCCTCGTCCAGTTCGACTCCGAAGACCCCTTCGAGGTCATCCACCACAACCTCCCCATCGCGGAGGTCCCGCTCCTCACCGACAAGACCTTCCGCCCCCGCGGCTCTACCCCGCTCCTCGACGCCATCGGTCGCGGCATCAACCAGCTCGCGGGCGAACTGTCAGACCGGCCCGAAGAGAGCCGGCCCGCCGGCCTCGTCTTCGTCATCGTCACCGACGGTGCTGAGAACAACAGCTCTGAGTTCCGGCGCGACCAGATCAGCAAGCTCATCGAGACCAAGACCAAGACGGACAACTGGAAGTTCGTCTTCCTCAGCGCAGACCTTTCGGCCATGACCGAGGCCCACGACCTCGGCATGTCGAAGGGCGCCTCCCTGCTCTTCGAGAACTCCGGACGCGGCAGCCGCATGGCCTTCCAGGCCCTCTCCGCACGCTCCGCCGACTTCCGCGCCGGTGAACGTTCCGACCTCGACTTCGACGAGAGCGAGCGCCACCGCTCCGACGACCCCAGCCGCAAGAAGCACTAGGCCAGCTAGGGCTCCTCGCCCTCGGCGTAGAACTGCTGCAGGAACTCGCCCACCCGGTCGATGTCCATCGACTTCGAGTAGTAGCCGTGCATGTCGTGGTCGACGCACATCGCCTGCAGGGTTGTCGCGTCGAGGTCTGAGAAGAGCACCACCACCAAATCCTCGAGCGCCGGATCCGACTTCACGCCGTCCAGCAGCTCCTGCACATTGAGCCGCGACATGGTGATGTCGAGCAGCAGCGCATCGGGCCGCTCATACTCAATCTTGGCCAGCGCCCCGTTCGGCGTCGTCAGGCGAGCAACCACAAAGCCCGCAGCCGAGAGCGACCGCTCAGCGCGCAGAACATCCATGATGTTGCTGTCGATGAGGAGTACTTTTTGCTCGTTCATGCCAACTCCGGAGCCACGATCTGCCTGTTCCCGCTCCCACCTTTCCAAGTCCAAGTCAAGGCGAGCAGTCACGCCGCAGGCCGCGCAGAGGCTAGTTCGACAGCCTGCCCGTCGGCCCGCCACCGGCCAGCCGCGCCTTCGCCGCGCGGGCAAACTTGGTGTTTGGAAACCGCTCCATCACCTCTTCGAAGAGCGGCCCGGCAAGCGCGAGCGAGCCCAGCTCCTCCGTCAGCCGCGCCAGGTGAAACCGTGGCTCCGCTGCCTCAGGCTTGAGCGCCGACATATACTTCACCGCCACAAACAGCGCCTCAATCTCGCCCGACTTCACAAAGACGCTCCCGAGGTTGCGCAGCACCCGCTCGAGCAGCGCCTCCTCCGTCACCGCCTCGAGGAAGCGGTCTTCCCAGCCAACCCGACCCTCCGTCGCATCGCTGACCACCTGCTTGCACTCGGCAACCGAGAGCGACCGGCCCGCGTTGAACGGATCCACGATCAACCCCTCGTCCTCCGGCACCCGCACCACAAAGTGGCTCGGCATGCCTATCCCCTCCACCTTGAAGCCGGCATACCGCCCGACAAGCATCCAGACGCTCGACATCAGGATGGGGAGCCCGCGCCGCTGCGCGACCACCCGCGAGAGGTAGCTCCCCTCCGCCGTCATCCCGTCGGCAGCATTGCCCTTGAAGTTCAGCTCGTCCACCAGCACCCAGCGCAACGCGTCGCTGATCCGCTCCACGCGGCCGCTCGCCTGGTAACCGGCAGCACGCTCCGCCCAGCGCTCCAGCAGCGTCCGAACCCGCTTGTCTTCCGCCGCGGAGGCCCGCTCGATCGCAAGCAGCGCACCGGCGAGGTCGCCCGACTTTACGGATTGAGAAAAATCCGCCAACCGGCGGCCATCCTCCTCCGACCAGAGTTCCTTGATGAGCATTCCCGACACCTCTGCTGCGACCTTCCCCACCGTTACGACCATCGCTGAGCTGCAGCAAGCGATCGATGGCTGGATCGGCCAGTTTGAAGAGGGCTACTGGCCCCCGCTCGCCAACCTTGCCCGGCTGACCGAAGAGGTGGGCGAGCTGGCCCGCGAGGTCAACCATGCCCACGGCCCCAAGAAGAAGCGGGGCGGCGAAGAGGCCCGCGTCGCCGCTGAGCTCTCTGATGTCATCATCGCCGCAGCCACCCTGGCCAACAGCCTCGGCATCGACCTCACCGCCAGCCTCAACGAGACGCTCGCAGCCCTCACTCGGCGCGACGCAGACCGCTGGGTCCGCAAGGAGACGACGTCAGACGCGAGCCTCCTCGGCGAGCCACCGGCAGAGGGCGCGCCCTAGGCAGCGCCCAACCTCCTGCGCCTCGTCAGCGTCGAGCAACGGCAGATGGACAAAGCAGCTGTCGGCGCCGCTTGCCAGCGACGACCAAAGGAGTGCGTTGCAGACAAAGCCACCCGCATCGTCCGAGAGCTCCGCCGCAACCCCCTCCAACCGGAGCGCCGCAACCAGCGGCTCCGCTCCTCCGCTCTCCAGTGGCAAGGCTCCGGCGGCCCGAACCGGACCGAGCGCGCCGGCGTTGTCGGGCTCGGTCCCGCTCTCGGGATGCCCCCAGCGCTCCACGGTCACCTGCGTCCGTGAGGCAGCAAGGCCAAGATGAATCCGGAGCGGCCCATCGCCCAAAGACAGGGCGCAACGCTCCGCGGCGAGGTAGGTCACCTCGAGATGCTCGACGCCCGCCCGACCGCCTGCCGCAGCGACAACCGCGGCGGCTTCGGCAGCGACGAGGATCGACGGGTTGTGCACGATGTCGCGAAACGACCCGAACGAAGTAAATACAACATCGCGCATAGTATTGCTTACCTCATGAAATGAATTGAAAAAACGATTTTCATGGAACCGCAGTTTCATCGCCTTGACCAATCCAGCCTACGGGCCTACCCTCCCTATCCCTCACCACGCCATACTCGGCGAATCTCGGAGCAACACATGGCCAGCATTCTCCTTCTCGAAGCCACAGACGCCAACTGGCAGACCCTCGTCCTCGAGTCGCCAACCCCCATCGTCATCGACTTCTGGGCACCCTGGTGCGGCCCCTGCCGTCAGATCGCCCCCATCCTCGACGAGCTCGCCCCCAGCTTCGCCGGCACCCTCGCCATCGCCAAGCTCAACGTCGACAACAACAAGAAGGTCGCCTCGACCAACGGCATCCAGGGCATCCCCACCCTGCTCGCCTTCAGCGGCGGCAAGCTGACCGGCCGCCTCGTCGGCTTCCCCGGCCGCAAGGGCGTCGAGGACTTCCTCCGCACCGCCGCCAACGCTGGAGCCTAAGCGCTGCGGCGCAGACCGGGCCCGAGACCGCCTAGAAGACATGCCGGCGGAGCGAGATGCTCGTCAGCAGGCCCATCGCCGCCATCACGGTCACCGTGGCCGTGCCGCCGTAGCTCACCAGCGGAAGCCAGAGCCCGACCACAGGTAGCGTCCCCGTCACCATCCCGATGTTGATGATGACGTGCCAGAAGACGAAGGCTCCCACCCCCACCGAGCAGAGCATCGCAAACCGGTCGCGGGCCGTCCGTGCAATGTTCAGCGACCACCAGGCCAGCGCAAGGTAGAGCCCCAACAGCAGCAGGCTCCCCATAAAGCCCCACTGCTCGGCATGGTGGGCAAAGATGAAGTCGGTCTCGTGGTAGGTCACAAACCCGCCCTGAACCTGCGAACCCTTCAGGAACCCCTTCCCTGTCAGGCCGCCCGAACCGATGGCGATCATCGACTGCGAGACCTGCCACGCATCGCCCTGCAGGTGCCGCTCCGGGCTCATGAAGGCGAAAACCCGCGCCTTCTGGTAGTCGTGCATCACAAAGAACCACATAATCGGCGCCGCCGCAGCTGCAGCCAGCCCGCTTGCTCCGATGACCAGCCACGAGATGCGCTGCACCGCCATCATCGTCAGCGCGATGAAAAGCACCACAAGGCCTGTCCCCAGATCTGGCTCCTCCAGGATCAACACACAGGGGAAGGCGACCATCAGCGCCGGTGGCCAGAGATCGGCGAAACCGAGCCGGTCTCGCTCGCCTAGGTCATGGAAGTAGCGGGCCAGCGCGATGATGACCGCCAACTTCGCGAGCTCCGAAGGCTGCAGGTCGAAGAACCCCAGATCGATCCATCGCTGCGAGCCGTTGCGGATGTCACCCACGAACAGCACCGCCAGCAGCAGCAGCATCACGCCCGCGTAGATGATGTAGGCCCACCGCTCTAGGAACCGGTAGTCGCGGAAACCGATCGCCGTCGCAGCCACCAGGCCGACCGTCAGCCGGATAAGGTGCGCCTTATCGTGCCCCGTCACCGCAACATTGGCCGACGAGTGCAGGTCAACATAGCCCACCAGTGCGATCGTCATCAGCAGAAAGAGGAGCACCAGGTCCACATTCCGCGTCCGGTTGCCAGCGAGTCGGGTTGATTTCATGGTCTCACCTCCGGCACGCTCCCGCTGCCCTCCTTGGGCGAGCGGAACATCGGCACGCCCGGCTCTCCCGAGACCTTCGGAGGCGCTCCCGCCGCCACCGCCTCGGGCTCGTGCAGCAGCTCGTGCAACCGCGTGCGGTCGCTGCCGTCCACGTAGGCCGTCACCGCCTCATCCATGCCAAGCACCTCGCGGAAGTAGCGGTCGATGACCTTCATCGCCACCGGCGCAGCCGCGCTCGCACCGTGGCCGCCGTGCTCCACAAAGACCGACACCACAATCCGCGGGTCGTCCGCCGGCGCTACAGCCACAAACCAGGCGTGGTCACGGTCTGCAAAGAGCGCCTCGGCGCCGTCCAGACGGGCCGTGTCGAGCGCCCGGACCTGCGCGGTGCCTGTCTTGCCCGCTGCGTCGAGGTAGCTCAGCCGGTACTCGCGCGCCGTCCCCTCCTCCGTATCGAGCACCGCCCGAAGGCCCCGCATCACCTGACGGATGTTCTCGGGCTTGAAGGGCAGCTGCCGCCGCGCCTTCCGCGGATACTCGTAGACCGCCGTGCCGTCCTGAAGCTGAATCCGGTCCACAAGACGGGGATAGTAGAGTGACCCTCCGTTCGCGAGCGCCGCGTAGGTGAGCGCCAGCTGCAGCGGCGTCGTCCGCACATCGCCCTGTCCTACCGAGGTGTTAACTGCAAAGCCGAACTGAAAGCCGCCATCCGAGTGGGTCTCGTGCCAGGCCTTTGTCGGCACAAGACCGGCCGACTCGCCCGGCAGCGTCACACCTGTCATCTCGCCAAAGCCGAACTCGGTCGCGTAACGGGCGAGACGGTCGATGCCCAGCTCCACGCCTAGGCCGTAAAAGTAGATATCGCAGGAGGCCGCGAGCGCCGACGACAGGTTCACCTCGCCATGCCCGGTGCGGTTCCAGCAGCGGAAATCGCGGTTGCCGTAGTGAAAGACACCGCTGCAATCGACCTCGGTCTTGGGGTTTACAAGCCCCTCCTCCAGTCCGGCCATCGCCGTCACAACCTTGTAGGTCGAGCCAGGAAAGTAGCTCGAGGTCACCTTGTTGAGCATCGGCTTGAACGGGTCATTGTCGATGCGACGCTTCTCCTCGTTCGACAACCGCCCCGACCAGGCGTTGAGGTTGAACCCGGGCTTAGAATAGAGTGCCAGAATCGAGCCGTCGCGCGGGTCAAGCGCAACCAGCCCACCGCTCGGCGTGCGCGCCATCGCGTCGTCGGCAATCTGCGTCAGGTCGGCGTCCAGCGTCAGGACCAACTCCTGACCAGGCACAGGCTCCACCCGACGGAGCGAACCCAACAGCTCGTTGGCAACGGCCGCGCTCTGCTCCACGCCCCGCACATCGACCACATTCCGCTCCAGCCCAGGTGCGCCGCGGAGGATCGACTCAAACCAGCGCTCTAGTCCTGTCCGGCCTACCTGGTCGCCGCCCGTGTAGCCGGTGCTCTCCCAACTCCGCGCCTCCTCCTCCGAGATGCCGGAGACATACCCGATGGTGTGCGCCGCCAGGCTATCGAAGGGGTAGTAGCGACGTTGGCTGATGCGCAGGTAGATGCCCGGCAGCTCATTCTTCCAGGTCTCGACCACCGCAACCTGGTCGCGCGGGACGTCACGGCGCACAACGATTTCTGCACCTGCGCCTGTCTCAGAAGCGGCGATCAGACGTTCCAATTTGTCTCTGTCTATCGGTAACTTGGTTGCCAATAGCTGGGGAACCTCTTTGTTTCGAAAGAGGATGTTAGGCGAGGCCATGATGTCGTAGCTCGGACGGTTCTCCGCCAGCACGCGACCCTTCGCATCGAAGATGCGCCCCCGGTCGGGCGTGATGTCGCTCTCCCGAACAAAGTTGCCCGAGGCCAGCGACTCGTAGTGTGGCCCCCGCTCCAGCTGCAGGAACCAGAGCCGCGCCACAATAACGATCCAGGGCACCAGAAAGACGAATCCCACCAGCAACAGCCGACGGGTCCGGTGCGCCACCTCCGATGCACCGGAGAGGGCTCCGCCAAACGAGACCTCGCTGCTCATCGGGGCCGCAGTGGGGCGAGCCCGCGGGTCCGGGTTGCCGACAGCCGCCCCAAGAGCGACAGCAGGGGAGCAACCAGCACCGAGGCCGCCGCTGTCAGCAGCGCGGTGAGCGGGGTTATCCGAAGCAGATAGCCGCCGGCCCACGGCAGCTGTGACGACAGCGCCACCAACGACAGGAACACCAGATCAAAGAGACAGGTCATCACAGCCGCCCAGCCCGCCGCGACCAACGCACCCTCCAGCTGCAGCCGGTGACGAAGCCAGACCGTGGCCATCCCCACCGTGCAAAGCGCCATCAGGTAGGGGCCACGCCCCACGCCGCCGAGCAGACCTGCAGCCAGCCCGAAGATGAGCACCGTCGCGAAGGCCCAGTCGGCATCGCGCCGCAGCGTAACCCAGACCACCCAGATAACCGGGATGTTCACAAAAATGCGCTCCACTTCCAATGCCGGCGCGAGCGCCGCCTGCGCATAAAGCGCCGCAAGTCCAAGCAACCAAGCGCCGAGAACCTCCATCAGCGCTCCTTCTCGCCGAGGATGATGAAGACCTCTTCCAGCCGGCCGAAGTCGACCGCGGGCTCCGCCATGGCCTCCTGAAACAGACCCTGCTTGCTCGCAACCAGCTTCGACACCCGCCCAACGATGAGGTCGGGTGGAAACTTCCCGCCGATACCGCTCGTGACAAGCAGGTCGCCCTCCTTCACCTCATCCCGCCGCAACAGATAGGCAATCTGAGAGATGTAGTCGTTGGAATGGCCCAGCCCCTGGACCACGCCGCGGGCCCGGTTGCGCTGCACAACCACATCGATGCTCGACCGCGGATCGACCGCAAGCGTTACCTGAACGATGCCGCCGGCCACTTCGCTAACAGAGCCAACGACGCCGGCGCTCGAGACAACTGGCTGCCCGACCGCCACGCGCGACGACCCCGAAGCCACCGAGAGCGAGGTGACACGAAACCAGGGCGTCATGTCTGCCCCAATCACCTTGGCGGGTACCAGCTCGAGGCGAGGATGCGCAGCCGCAAAGCCAACGAGCGCACGCAGACGCGCGTTCTCCTGCAGGATGCCAGCCAGGCGAGCATTCTCCTCCCGCGTCCGCGCAACCTCTTTGCTCAGCGCGTCGGCTTCTGCCCGGGCTCGACCCGCGTCGCGGAACCGCTGCACAAAGGTCGAAAGCGGCG
>JABMMX010000123.1 GCA_013205435.1 Deltaproteobacteria bacterium | reverse complement strand
CAGCGAGGAGGAGGCCGAGAGCTTTGCGCGGCTGGGACCGCTGCTTGCCACCTGGTGGACAGGCGGCACGCCGTTGACCAGCGAGGGTGCCCACGGTGGCTCCGTCACGGCCGGAGGCGCCTGTTCGAGCTTCCGGCTCGAGCGCTGGGGCGACCTCACCGCCATCGTCATGGACGAGGGTTGCGGGGTTGCACCTGAGGCGCGCGCGGCAGAACTTTCGCGTGCTGCGGAATGGATGCTCTGCGGTACCGAGCGGCTGCGCTATCCCGCGGCGCCCGAGCGTCCCTAGGACTTATTCGAGCGGGCCGGCGTCAAGCTGGATCTCGATGAACTTGCCGAACTCGCCGCCGATGTAGGCAGCGACATTGGCATCGCTCTTCGAGAAGCCGTCGGTGCGCTTCTCGCGGTTCACAAGGATGATAACGCCGAAGGCCCGCTCGCCCGACTGGATGGGGGCGACGAGGACCGACTGCTCTGCGAATCCGAGCTGCTCGTTGAGGGGCGCTGCGTTTCGGACATCCTTGGCGGGCTCGAAGACGCTGATGACGCGGCCGCCCTGCACTGCCAGCGAGGCCAGGCCGCGGTCCATCGGTACGGTGTGGTCGAGCATCTTCTTGATGCCCTGACCGCGGCTCTGGGCGCAGTAGAAGGTGCCGCCGCCGTCGGAGGCGAAGAAGATGCTGGTGTTGGCGGAGGGGATCAGCCGTGCCGCCAGGTCGGCGATGAAGTCGATGCCGTCCTCGATGGCCATGTTGCGCTCAAAGAGGGCAGGCAGCTCGAGGAAGGCATCTTCGAGCGCGGCGTTCTCGTCGTTCGAGGCGGTCGGGGAGAGGTCGGGCTTGAGGATCTCGTGCTTCGAACCGGTGGGCCGGTTGGACTCCGAGAGGATGCGGACGGGGCCGCCAGACTCGCCGTCAAGGACCGGTGCGGGCTCGATTGGGGCGCGGCCCGTGGCGGCTCCGATGGCACGGAAGGTGCCAGTATTCTTGTCCTTGAAACCGGCAGGCTTGCCGATCTGGGGCACCTGCAGTTTGTCGGTGGGGGGCCGCGACGGGATTGCAGCGAAGGCGCCCGTGACGGCAGCCTGAATGACCTTGGCCGAACCCTTGGCGTCGGGGATCTTCTTCACGCGGAAGGTGAGCTTGAGACCCGGGTGCATAACGGTGGTCTCTTCCTCGCCGATCTCCACAGCGCAGCCTTCGAGGCCGGTGAAGTTGAGCGTGGTCTGCCGGATGCCGGTGATCAGGGCGCGCCGCCAGTTGTCTGCGTCAATCTGGTAGGTGGTGTCGTATCCGCCGTCACCGCTCGCTGGGATGAAAACCTCAAAGATCATGGTCGCTCTCTCACGAAGAAGGTCAGGATTTGCTGCAGCCACAGGAGCCGGAAGAACAGCCTCCGCCAGCTGCTTCGCCGTCGATGTCGTAGCCCATCGCAACAAGCGCCTTCGCAGAACGATTCCGGCGCTGGTTCTCGGTGGGATCGACAGCTCCGCCGCAGCGCAGACAGCCGTAGCACCACGCCCCCGAGGGGTCTAGGTCTGCGTGCAAGACGACATCGCGTTTGCAGGCGGTACAGTAGGATGTGGGGAGAGTGGTCTGCATGGAAGGCGCCGCGGAGCAGGTTTGACTAGTTGGGGTGGCAGCCGTCGCCGCCACAGAGGTCGACAATCTCGCCTGTCCGGAAGAAGGTGTCCATCTGTTCGTTGTGGAGGTCGAAGGCACGGGGCTTTCCGTGCGGGTCGCCGTTGACGGCGTCGAGCTCGGGGGGGTGGTTGCCGGGCGTGGGCCACTCGTTGCCGAAGTCCCAGAGGACGATGCCGCTGCCGGTGCGCGGGTAGGCAGCCTCGGTCGCCAGCGAGACGGTACGCTCGTCGTCGTAGTTGGCCATGATGGGGATGCCGATCTCGGTGCGGGCCACCACCTCCATTGTAATCGGAGAGACGAGATAGTCGCCCTTGGCGGGGCCTGCGAGGACGCTGTGGGCCGGCGTGCCGGCATGGGGTTGCGCCGAGATATGGCGGTAGTGGCTGACCGAGTCGGTGGAGTCCCAGAGCAGCTGCACCGTAGAGAGCGCGACGGCGACATTGTTCGGGGTGCGAAGCGCCCCCTTGAGCGCGACGAAGAACTGGTCGAAGGCGCCCGAGCGGTGAAGGAAGGAGGTGAAGTTCTGGCCGGGGACGCCAACATGGCCGCGCGCGACATCGGTGCTCAGCGCCATGTAGGTGGCGCCGAGAATGCCACCCTGCGAGATGCCCGAGTAGTACATCTCGCTGTTGTCGACGGTGATGTTGCGGCTGGTGAAGGGCTCGAAGGCAGGAGCCTGGGTCTTCATGAGCCGGCCGAGCGCGAGGAAGTTCACGATGCCCTGCTGGAGGCGGTCGGTGAGCCAGACAAAGCGGTTGAGGTCGAAGACCATGAAGTTGGCGCGACCGTAGTCATCCTCCGCCATGCCAGCCCAGCTGGTGGAGAAGTAGATGAGGTGGTGGTCGAAGGCGATCTTGTCGACGGCCGGGCCAATGATCTCCGCACCTGAGCCAAAGAGCCCATGGCCGAACTGGACGAGCCGGTTGGGCTTGGCGGGCTGGGCGGGGTCGGGCGCACCGACCGCCGAGCGGGGGACGCGGATCCAGATCGGCATCTCGGTGGTGCCGGACGAGGTGATCCGGTCGTCAGCATCGCGGCGCAGGATATAGCCCGTCACGCCATCGGTGCCCTGGTAGAAGGTCTTCTCTTCGGTGTAGTTCGGGATGAGGAAGGTGCCCTGCATCTCGAAGGCGATGTAGGGGTTCTCGGCCTCGGAGTAGGCCGTGACCTGGGTCACGGTGAGGGCGCTGGCGGAGGGGTCGGCATCGATCGAGGCCAGGACCTCGTCGCGCATGCGGAGGATGTCGCTGTGCATGTTCTCGCCGCTCATGGTGTTGAAGTCCCATGCGAGCGTGAGCGAGGCGCGGTCGATGCCTGCCGCCTCGAGCGGTCCGAAGACAGCCTCGTCGAAGTGGGTTGCGCGCGCTGCAACGCGATCGTCGCAGTCGATGCGGCCATCGCGAAGCGCGGCGAAGGCGGCCGACGCAGCGAACGACTGGCCGCTCGTGTCAGAGAGGTTGCGGAAGGCGACGATGTAGCGGGTGGCCTCTTCGAGGATGACACCGGGGCGGACAAACAGCGTCTTCTTCGCCGGATCGGGATCCTGCGAATCGAGCTCGACGAAGTAGGGGACGCGGCTCAGCGAACCGTCTTCAGCGACCTTGAACCAGAGTACCTTCGCGTCGTCGGCGAGCGAAGGGCTGAGGTCCCGCTCGTCGGCCATGCCCGTCGTGTCGAGGTTGGCGAAGCGGACCAGCAGCGGCGTGCCGACGCTGTAGCCGTCGCGGCGAGCGTAGGGGGCCGGGTCGATGTGGATGTTCTGGAAGTTCTTGGGCAGGGTGGTCGCACCGAAGGTGAGGCGCTTGCCCGTCGCGGCCGTCGTGTCGTCCGCGAGGTAGAGGTTTGAGGGCCAGGGCATCGCGCAGTGGCCATCGTTGAGCGGGTCGCAATCCGGATTGGCTGCGTCGCCTTCTTGGGGTTCACGCGGGGCGCAGGCCTCCGCAGAGCCGTCGCTGTCGCCGGTATCGGCTGTGGTGTCGGCGCCGCTGTCGCCGGTGTCGGCGGAGGTATCGGACGAGCTGTCGGCAGTCGTATCGGCTTCGGTCGTCGACTGCTTGCTGTCGTCAGAGCAGCCGACGATCAGCATCGGAAGCAGGAGGAGGGTCCAACGGGTTTGAAGGCGCATGCGGTTCTCCAGTCATTGAGGCAGGGAGAAGCCCTGCGGTCACAGTTTTCTCCTTGTCAGAACGATGACGATTCGTCCATTTTGGTGTGCGCCCGCCCGCCGATCGCGACAGACATTCGACGCTCCTGTCAACGCGGCGGCGTGAGGCCGAGCTCGACATAGGGATCGACGATCGTCGGAGTGCCGGTCTGCAGCCAGCTGTCGAGGAATCGGAGCCAGGCGTGCGCGCCCACGCCGCTGTCGCCGATGTTGTTGTGGGTCGCCGTCCGCCAGTCAGGCGTCTCGAGGCTGCCCTCGTTGACCCAGTCGAACTGGATGGTGCCGCCCGTCGTGCCCTCGGGGAGGTTGGCCTCCACAGGCAGCGCGGTGCCAGTCTCGAGGATGCCGATCGGGCGGAGAAGGGTGCCGAGCTGGGGCAGGCCGAGCGCCCGCGCGAGCGCGTAATTAGAGACGTTGGGCACGATGTCGTCATCGAGCACATGGGCGTTGAGGATGTGCACGGGAGCGCCGCCGTCGAGCCGCTGCATGGAGATGAAGCGGGCGAAGCTGGCTGCGTCTCCGCGGTCGATCGCGGTCTGTGCGAGGGGCCAGAAGCGGGCAACATCGTTGTCGTCGTAGCCCGAGGGCTTGAGGAGGCTGACGAGGGGGCTGAAGGTCTCCGAGAACTGCAGGATATCGGTGACGCGGCCGCCGCCCACGACCAGCACGCCGGCCTTCACCTCAGGCGTGAGCGCCAAAAACTCCGGGCCCATGATGCCGCCGAGCGAGACACCGAGGTAGCTGATGTGATCGGTCGCGAGATCGGCGGCTCCGTCGCCGTCGGCATCTACGCCGCTCTTGAGCAGCTCGACCAGCGCCAGCTTGTCGTAGGATGCTTGGCGCCAGTGGTCGCGCAGCACGAGTGGCTCAAAGCCGGCGCCGCCGAGACCGAAGAACTCGATGAAGGCAGCGCCACCGCCGCCGAGTGAGGCGCGGGGGTGCTCGCCGTGCGCCGGTGCATCGATGGAGATGGTTGCGATGCCCTGCGGTGCCGCGAAGTCGGCGAGCCGTCCGGCCTGCTGCCGCTCGCCATTGAGGCCGTGGCCGAAGATGATGGTGGGGTAGGGCGCTGTCGCGGCGACATCGGGGAGCGGGAGGTAGATGGTTGCGAGCAGGTCATAGGTTCCGAGCGGCGTCGCCTCTGCGTTGACCTCGATGACCTTCGCCGCGTTCCGGTAGTCATCGGCGACGAAGCGCACCGTGCAGAGCCGAAAGAGAGGGCCTGTCTCGCAGCCGAGCCGCTCCGTAACAGCCCGCGGACGCGAGGCGATCGACGCTGCGATGCGGATCGCCTCGTCCGTCACAGACTGGGTCGTGAAGGCCACCACCGCCACCACCGCGCCGGCTGTGGTGAGTCCGGCAGCGACGGCAGCATCGCGGTGGCGCCGCATCGCGACGGCCTGCCCGCGGAGGATCGCGGGGTCTGCACCCGCGAGCGCATCGCGGAGCACTGCCGGCGCCACGATGGGCGCCCCGTCCTCACCGAGCAGCCCGCGGGTAACCACGATGGAGCACTCGGTCCGCTCCGGCAGCGGTACCATCGGCCTGAAGATGACGGTCGCATCGTCCGTGATGATGGTCTCGAAAGGGTAGGAGACGAGGCGCTCGGCATTTCCCGTGTCGAGGCAGCCGAGCAGCATCGCGCCGCCGGGGTTGGTGCTGGTCTCCCCCGTCGGGACCGTGCTGGCGCGCAGCGGGCGGTTGAACTGCAGGTAGCCGCCACCCGTGGTGCCGAAGCCGTCGAGCGTGGAGAGCGCCGCGAAGAGAGGCCGGAAGGCACGGGGAATGTTGGCCACGTAGCTGTTCGTCTCTGCGGTCAGCTGCACCCGCCGTCCGGTCGCGGTCGTGTTGTCTGCGACCGTGTAGAGGTCGTCGGGAAAGACGGTCAGCTCGTCGCCGGAGGCCCGATAGAGGAGCGTCGGCGCGCTGGAACAGTCCTCAGGGCAATCTGCCTCCGACTCGGCCGTGTCGCAGACGCCATCGCCGCAGAGTGCTCCGCCGGAACCCTCACCGGAACCGCTGCCTGAAGCATCACCGGAGCCGTCATCGTCCGTCGCGTCGGCGCTGCCTGAGCCGCTGCCATCGGCTTCAAGACCAGTGTCGGAGATTGCGATGGTGCTCTCGTCTCCGCAGCCCGAGAGGGCAACGAGGAGCGGCAAGAGAAGGCGGGCTTGAGGCCAGTTCGCGCGCATACACTCTCCGGTTGTGGGGTTGTGACCGGACGCTACGCCTCACCGCCCACCCCTTCAAGTTTCGTCGTGTTTGGCCGGTATGGCACCCTTGGTCGCGATGAGCGACCAGGTGATGGAGATGGCAAGCGCAGAGACGATGAAACCCAGCGAGAGGAGCGGGCTGATGTGGATCTCCTCGATACCAAGCTGCGCTCTGGCGAAGGTCTGCACGCTGGCATACTCACCCGCATACTCCACCATCATTTTCGCGCCGACGAAGCAGAGAACGGCCGAGATACCGTACTTCACGTAGGCGAAACGGTCGACGGCCGCCGCGAGCAGGAAGAACATCGAGCGCAGTCCGAGGATGGCGAAAATGTTGGAGGTGAAGATGAGGAAGGGGTCTTTGGTTACGCCAAAGACAGCCGGAATCGAGTCGAGGGCGAAGACGACGTCGGTGAACTCGACGAGGAGGAGCGTCATGAACAGCGGGGTTGCCACCCACTTGCCGGTGTCCTCCTCCTTCCAGAAAAAGCGGTTGCCACGGAGGATCGGGGTGGAGGGGATGAAGCGCTGCAGGAGCCGCACCCAGCGCTGCGTGTCGGCGCCGTCATCGCTGCCCTCCGATTTGAAGAGCAGTTTGCCGCCGGTGTAGAGCAGGAAGACGCCGAAGATGCCGATCAGCCAGTGGAACTGATTGAGGAGCGCCGCTCCTGCGAAGATCATGATGGCGCGCAGGATGAGCGCGGACAGAATGCCCCAGAATAACACCCGGTGCTGCAGGGCCGGGGGAATCTTCATCGCCGAGAAGATGAGGATGAAGACGAACATGTTGTCCATCGAGAGCGACTGCTCGATGAGGTAGCCGGCCAGGAACTCGGTGCCGTACTGGTGGCCCTCAAAGTGCCAGAGGATGCCGCCAAAGATAAAGGCAAGCGACATCCAGACGGCTGTCCAACCCGCAGCCTCCTTGGCCCCCACACGATGGGACTCCTTGTGGAAGAGGCCGAGGTCGATGGCGAGCATCATGAAGATGAAGGCGAGGAAGCCTCCCCACATCATGGGCGTAACGATCATCGCGGGTGCATCAATCATAGGGACACGGGGGGCAGAGGTAGAGAGACTGGGAGGTCTAGTCGGCGGCAGGAGGGTCGCGCACCCTTTTTGGCCTGTTGCCGGCTCAGGTCAAACGGGGCAGGGCGCGTCGATGGCCGCAGCCGTTTGCGGGCAAACGCTTGATTCTCGTCGGGCGAAGATGCAAGAGGCAGGCATGGCTGAACTTATTCCATCCGAGCGACTACGCACCCGCCTCCGGCAGGCCCAACTGCGCGGCACCTCTGCGCGGCTTGGCGTTCTGGCAGTGCTGGAGCAGACGAGCGGCCCAAAGACCCACCTCGAAGTCTACGAGTTGCTCGCCCACACCGGGCTCGACCGGGCAACGGTCTACCGCAACCTCGTCATCCTCGCCGAACAGGGGTTCGCCTCCCGCACCGATCTTGGAGATCACGTGTGGCGTTTCGAGCTGCTCGATGAGGGTGGTCACGAAGGGCCCCGTCATGCCCATTATGTCTGCACTGACTGCGGCGAGGTCTCTTGCATGAAAGAGGTGGAGGTGGAGTCGGTCTCCCCACCTGTCCGTCCCGGTGCGCCGGGCAAAGTTACCGAAATCCTCTTCAAGGGCGTGTGCGACAAATGCGACATCGAACCATCGGTCCTCGGCTAGGCCTCTTCACCCGCTTTGGTCTGTTTGCGACATTGTTTCTCGGTCTGGGTTGCGATGAGACGGCGGACGAAGTTGCTGCGCCAACCGAGCCGGTGGCCATCCAGCCAACCGAGCCGGTGGCCATCCAGTTCGCGGCGGTCGTGGGCGATCTTCCCTGGCGCTGCGGGGAACTCTATCAGCAGCTGGGCGTTGTACCTGCGGCGGTTCAGCCGCAGGACCTACGCTTCTTTGTTCACGGCTTCGAGCTTGTGCGTGCGGATGGCACCGCTTCGGCCGTTCTGCTCGACGATGTGCCGAACTGGCAGGCCAACCAGAATGCCCTCCTCGACTTCGAAGACGGCGCGGGCAAGTGCAACTTCGGCACCCCCGACACGCGCACGGAGGTGACCGGCAAAGTTGCACCGGGCGACTACGTAGGCCTCCGCTTCTCGGTCGGCGTCTCCTTTGCCGAAAACCACAAGAACGCAGCCGTGGCACCGGCTCCGCTTGCCCAGAGCCCGCTCAGCTGGAACTGGCAGCAGGGCTACATCTTCCTCCGCTTCGAGGGCGGCACACCAGCTGGTCGCTACGAAATCCATATCGGCAGCACCGGCTGCGTCGGGACGACCGGCAACATCACCAGCTGCGCCAGACCCGACCGCCCTGTCATCACGCTGCCCGCCTTCGATGCGACCTCGCAGACCGTCATCTTCGACGTAAAGCAGCTCCTCGCTGGCTCGGACATCACGAGCAACGCCGGGGATAGCAT
>JABMMX010000122.1 GCA_013205435.1 Deltaproteobacteria bacterium | reverse complement strand
TCTCCAGATCGCGCATCTCACCCATCAGGATGACGTCGGGATCCTGACGTAGTGCCGCCCTCAATGCAGAGGCGAAAGAGAGGCAGTCTGCACCAACCTCGCGCTGGGTGATGATGGAGCGCTTGTCCCGCATCAGGAACTCCACCGGGTCCTCCACGGTGACAATGTGGCCATTCCGGTGCTGGTTGATGTGGTCGACAATCGCAGCGAGCGTGGTCGACTTCCCCGAACCAGTCGTGCCGGTCACCAAGATGAGCCCCCGGTGGTTTTCGGCGATCTTCTTCACCACGGGCGGCAGCAGCAGCGCATCGATGGACTGGATCTTGAACGGGATGACCCGCAGCACCATGCCCACCGTGCTCCGCTGCATGAAGGCGTTGACCCGAAAGCGGCCGACGCCGCTCACGCCGTAGCCGAAGTCGCAGTCGAGCCGCTCTCGCAGCACCTGCTGCAGATGGCTTGGCACGATATCAGCCAGTATCCGGTTGAGCTCGTCGACCGAGAGCCGCTCTGCATCCTTGAGCGGAAGCAGCGCTCCGTTGACGCGGAACATCGGAGGAAGCCCGACGCGGAGGTGGATATCGCTCGCCCCCCCTTTGACCGCCACTGCCAACACGCTGTTCAGGTCCATCGTCCGCCTCGTTGCCCTGCGCCTCTGCCTAGGCCTACCACGGCAGAGGCGCTCGCAACAATCGCGCAGTTTCCCTTCGGGCGATTTCGCCCGGAGGGGAGCCGCAAACTACGATGCCGGCTTCGCCTCGTTCAGCAGCCCGAAGTGGGTGCGAACCAGCGTCTCGACCGTGTCGCAGATCACCTTGTTCTCCAGCAGCGTCGCCTTGGCGTTCTCGCGACCCTGGCCCAGACGCTCGCCCTTGAACGAGTACCACGAACCGGACTTCTCGATGATGCCCAGGTCGGTCGCGAGGTCGACAAGGTCGCCCTCCTTGGAGATCCCCTTGCCGTAGATGATGTCGAACTCGGCCTCTTTGAAGGGCGGAGCCACCTTGTTCTTCACAACCTTCACCCGCGTCCGGTTGCCGATGACATTGTCGCCATCCTTGAGCGCGCCAATGCGGCGGATGTCGAGACGGACCGAGGCGTAGAACTTCAGCGCGTTGCCGCCCGTCGTCGTCTCGGGGCTGCCGAACATCACGCCAATCTTCATACGAATCTGGTTGATGAAGACCAGAATCGTGTTCGAGCGCGAGAGCGTGCCGGTAATCTTCCGCAGCGCCTGGCTCATCAGACGCGCCTGAAGGCCAACGTGTGAGTCACCCATCTCGCCCTCGATCTCAGCCCTCGGCGTCAACGCCGCGACCGAGTCGATGATGATCATGTCGACCGCGCCAGACTTCACCAGCATGTCGGCGATCTCCAGTGCCTGCTCGCCCGTGTCCGGCTGGCTGATCAGCAGATCCTCCACCTTCACGCCCAGCGCCCGTGCGTAGTTCACATCCAGCGCATGCTCCGCGTCGATGAAGGCCGCGATGCCGCCCGTCCGCTGAATCTCCGCAATCGCGTGCAGCGTCAGCGTCGTCTTACCCGACGACTCAGGGCCGTAGATCTCCACCACGCGACCACGCGGGTAACCCCCCACGCCCAGCGCAACGTCGATG
Organism: Deltaproteobacteria bacterium; assembly: GCA_013205435.1. GTDB lineage: Bacteria > Myxococcota_A > Bradymonadia > REDH01 > REDH01 > CAIWGR01. The sequence continues at coordinate 25,755 of JABMMX010000122.1, read as the reverse complement.
CTGATCGAGCCCGTCGAGATCGTCTCGATCGCGCGGAGCGCCGAGTCCTCGCCGCCAAGGCGCATGATAGCACCCTTGCCGAACTGCTTCTCAACTCCCTTCAATACCAAGTCCAAAGCCTTCTTCTTTTCGCCTGCATTCATTGTCGTCTCTCCTCAAGGTTACGGAACACCCGTTCAGTATCACGCGAATAGGCAGGGTGCAAGCCTTCCGCATTGATACTTATCGGCGTTCGCGAGCGAGTGTTGCGTCAGCTCTGCAAAAAATATCGCTTCGACACGCGCCACTTCGGGCCACCCGCCGTCTCTGTCCAACGAACCACCGCCAAATCGCTCACCACCGAGCTGCCCAGGTCGGCCGCGCTCGACGGCAGAAGCCCGCGCAGTTCGTGATGCTCCGCCTCGTCAAGCGTACCGAGCAGCACCACCGCGCCGCCGCCCGCATCCTCTGCGCCTGTCAGGCAGAGCTCGCTGCCAAGCTCCTCGGTCAGACGGAGCCGAACCTGTGCGAGCTGCTCCTCGCCCTCGGTCACGCGCGCAACCAGCGCCCGCGCCTCCTCCTCGCTCGGGTGCCACGACGGGGCCGCCAACCGGTAGGTGAACCGCCGCGTCGCCACCGCAATCTCGGTCAGCGCAACATCGATGCGCTCCATCTCCCCTTCGGCGGTCAGCTGTCCCGCGGCCAGAATCAGCCGCACGCGGTCGGTCGGAACTGCCGCGAACCCGATGCCCATGTGGCGCATCGGCTCACCGAGCTGCTCCACGCTCAGCGCGGCACGCTCGGCAACGGGGATGGCCAGATCTACGACGATGCTCCAATACATAGACAACTCCCGCTGCGGCCTTGGGCCTAGCCCTATCTGAATGTGCCGCTCCGATAGCACCGAAGCGATGCGACACCACCAAAATGTTCGAGCTCCTCAGGCCGCCCTGCCAGAAGCCGCTCCACCAGCCGCAACGCAGCCACGGTCGACGTCTCCCGAATCTGTCGACGCGAGCGCGAACGGCCCAGCGACAGCTGCATCACCCAGCCCGACTCTCCGACCGAGACGGCCACATAGACCGTACCGACCGGCTTCGCCTCGCTACCTCCGCCTGGCCCGGCGACGCCCGTAACCGCCACCGCAACCTCCGCGCCGAGCCGGGCCCGCGCCCCCTCCGCCATCGCGCTCGCTACCGCGGAGCTCACCGCACCCTCGGCCTTAATCAGCGCAGAGGGCACACCGAGAAGTTCCGACTTGGAGCGGTTGGAGTAGGTCACCACACCGCAGGCGAAGCCATCGCTACTGCCGGCGATTTCCGTCAGCTCCTTGGCGACCCCGCCGCCTGTGCAGCTCTCGGCCGTCGCAATTCGCAGCCCCTTCTGACGCAGCGCCGCGAGCACTGCAGCGGCTGCGGAGAGCGCCGCTCCCTCTGCGTCGACGGGCAGAAGCCACGGGGCCAGCGGGGCGAGTGCGTCTGAGGCATAGGCAGTCAGCGCCTCGTCGTCCGCAGCGGCTGCAGAGATCTCCACCTCCACATAGGGGTGGCTCGCGCACCAGGTCACATGGAGGCCGTCAGGGCAGGGCACAGCCTCCATCCGGCGGGCAAGGTCGCTCTCGCCGATGCCAGCGGTGCGGCGGGTGATGAACCGGCGCGGTGCGGCGGCGGGGAGCAGTTCGGGGAGCTCCAGCTTTGCCACCGTCTCGAACTCGTATGGAACCCCAGGGAGCACGAGGAGAGGGATTCCTTCGAAGATCGCGACGAAGCAGTCTGCTGTACCGACCGGGTTGGGCACGACGCGTGCCGAAGCAGGGAAGAGGGTCTGGCGGAGGTTGTTGTCGGGCATGGGTCGGCCGAAGCGGCCGAACTTGGCGCGGAGTCGCTCCTCGGAGCCTGCGTCCGCTCTCAGTTCGTCGCCGAGCAGGTCGGCGACAGCATCGCGGGTGATGTCGTCGAGCGTTGGTCCCAGGCCGCCGCTGACGACGACGAGCGCAGCCCCGTTTGCGGCGCGGCGCAGTGCCGCGACAATGTTGGCCCGGTCATCCGCTACCAGCGTCACGCTGACGAGCCTGTGGCCGGCCCGCCTGAGCCAGCCACCCAGCCAGAACCCGTTGCCTTCGCGCGTCCGCCCGTCGAGGAGCTCGTCCCCAATGCAGACCATGTTGACCATCGCCATCGCTGCCTCCTGTCGAGAGAGACTGCATCTTGGCGACGGCGGGCGCCGGCGTCCACCTCCCTCTGTGCCTCTCCGTTGTCTGGTCGGCGTCCACCTTCATGGGCCGAGTGCGCTTGACCCGCGGCCGGTCTGCGGCTAATTGAGCGCCCGTTTCATTGGACCCTCGACTCACCATGGGCGGGTCAGGGTTGTTTCTCAAGGAGTCCCCCATGGCATTGGACAAGGCCGGCAAGGCCGAAATTATCGCGCGAATTCAGGCAAAGTTTAACCTCACCGATACCGACACCGGTTCGAGCGAAGTTCAGATTGCCATCCTCACGAATCGCATCGAGTACCTCACCGAGCACTTCAAGGTGCACAAGCATGACCACCACAGCCGTCGTGGTCTGCTCATGCTGGTCGGCCAGCGGCGCCGCCTCCTCGACTACCTCAAGCGCTGCGACATCAATCGCTATCGCCAGCTGATTCTAGAGCTCGGGCTGCGTAAGTAGCCACGAACGAAGCCCTCCCGCCCCGCGCGGGAGGGCTTCGCTTCTTTTGACTCCTGCGATCTGCTGGAGCAGAAGAGCCCTCAACCGTTCTTTCTCAATCCAGCTTCACCCCACGGGATCTTGGCGTAGCCGCCGGGTAGCCTGATCTGGAGTGCAGGGGCCGCTGTCCCTGTCCTGCAGTTCATGCTTCGCGAGCAACGCACATGCAACCATGTGCGGCCCCTGAAGGCGGCCCGGGTGAACGCTCAACCCAAGGAGCCTTCATGTGTGCAATGATTCGTAAGTCTGCCCCTCTCGGCGCTCACACCGTCACGATCGAGACGGGTCGCATGGCCAAACAGGCCGGCGGCTCCGTCATCGTCAGTACCGGTGAGACCTCCGTTCTCGTCACCGCCTGCGTTGGTCCCCACAAGGAGACCGCCGGCTTCTTCCCGCTCAGCGTGGAGTACATCGAGAAGTTCTACGCCAGCGGTCGCATCCCCGGTGGATTCAAGCGTCGTGAGGGTCAGCTCTCCGAGGCCGAAATCCTCACCTGCCGCCTCTCCGACCGCCCCCTCCGCCCCCTCTTCCCCGAGGGATTCAAGGGCGAAGTGCAGGTCATCGCGCAGGTCATCTCCCACGACAGTGAGAACGACGCCGACGTCCTCTCCATCACCGGCGCCTCCGCCGCGCTCATGCTGAGCAACGCGCCCTTCTCGGGCCCCATCGCCGCCGTCCGCGTCGGTCGCATCGAGGGCAAGTTCGTTGCCAACCCCACCTGGTCGCAGCGCCCCCTCTGCGACATCGACGTCGTCATCGCCTGTACCAAGGACGCCATCGTCATGGTCGAGGGCGAGGCCGACGAGGCGAGCGAAGACGACATGCTCGACGCGCTGAACTTCGGCTTCGAGGCCGTCCAGCCCCTCATCAAGCTCCAGATCAAGCTCGCCAAAGAGGCCGGCAAGGAGAAGATGACCTTCGTCTCGCCCAAGCTTGACGCTGCCCTCCTCAAGGCCGTCGCCAAGTTTATCGGCACCAAGCTCTCCAAGGCCATGGCCATCTCGGACAAGCTCAGCCGCTACTCCGCCATCCACGAGATCCGCGCTGAGCTCGGCGCCAAGTTCACCGAGACCCACCCGGGCCGTGAGCGCGAGGTCGGAGCCTGCTTCGAGGAGCTCGAGAGCAACACGCTGCGCGACGTTGTCATCAAGCAGCGCAAGCGCATCGACGGCCGCGGCCCCCGCGACGTCCGTCCCATCACGGTCGAGGTTGGCGTCCTTCCCCGCCCCCACGGCTCGTCGCTCTTCACCCGCGGCGAGACCCAGACCCTGGTCACCGTCACGCTCGGAACCGATCGCGACGCCAAGCTCAACGAAGACCTGCATGGCAAGCGCGACGAGCACTTCATGCTCCACTACAACTTCCCCCCCTTCTCCGTGGGTGAGGTCAAGCGCATGGGTTCGCCCGGCCGTCGCGAAGTGGGCCACGGCTTCCTCGCCCGCCGCTCGGTCGAGAAGGTCGTCCCCTCGCACGACAAGTTCCCCTACACCATCCGCGTCGTCTCCGAGGTTCTCGAGTCGAACGGCTCCTCCTCCATGGCCTCCGTCTGTGGCGGCTCGCTCGCCCTCATGCATGCCGGCGTCCCCATCAAGGCGGCCGTCGCAGGCATCGCGATGGGTCTCATCAAAGAGGGTGACGACTATGTCATCCTCTCCGACATCCTCGGCGACGAGGATCACCTCGGCGACATGGACTTCAAGGTGGCTGGCACCGAGCGTGGCATCACCGGCCTCCAGATGGACATCAAGATCAACGGCATCAGCCGTAGTGTCATGAGCGAAGCCATGCTGCAGGCCCGCGAGGGTCGTCTCCACATCCTCGGCAAGATGAACGCCGTCCTCTCCTCGCCCAACGAGGAGCTGTCGCCCTACGCGCCGCGCATCACGACCATCAAGATTGCGGTCGACCGCATCCGCGACGTCATCGGTTCGGGCGGCAAGACCATCCGTGCCATCCAGGAGAAGGCGGGCGTCACGATCGAGGTGCAGGACAACGGCACCGTCAAGATCGCCTCTACCTCCGAGAAGGCTACGGCCGAGGCCATCGAGATCATCAAGGCGCTCACGGCTGAGGCTGTGGTCGGCGAGATCTACCTCGGCACGGTTGCCAAGGTCGCCGAGTTCGGCGCCTTCGTGACCATCCTCCCGGGCGTCGACGGCCTCTGCCACATCTCGGAGCTCTCGGACCAGCGCGTCGAGCGCACCGAGGACATCTGCCAGGAGGGCGATGAGATCGTCGTCAAGTGCATGGGTGTGGAGCGCAACGGCAAGATCCGCCTGTCGCGCAAGGAGGCCCTCGGCAAGACGCCGACCGTGGCCGTCACGAAGACCCTCGACAACTAATCCTCCTCGGAGGACTGTTGCGCCGCACCACCCGAGAGGGGGCGCGGCGCTTCCGCTTTTTGGCTGCGCGAGGCCAAAAACGAAGAGGCCCGCGGCGAACCGCGGGCCCCGTCAGTCGGTCTGACCGAGGACCGTGTTAGGGAGCCTTGGGGGCCGCAGGGGCAGCAGGTGCGGTGGCGGGGACAACCTTGACGCCCGGCAGTACGGCCTGGGGGTTGGCCTGCAGCTTCACGCCCGGGGGGAGGCCCATGGGCTTGGGGGCTGCGGCGCCAGAGCCGGCAGGCTCGACGGCAGGCTCGGTCTCAAGACCCCAGGCTGCCTCGGTATACTCCACCTTGGCCTTCTGCTGGAGCTCATTCACGAGCTCCATGCGGAGGCGGTCCCGACGACGGCGACGCAGGGGCTCGTAGATGATGTCGCGGACTTCATCCATGCTGCGGACGCCGGCCTCGCGGTGGTCGCGCACCTGGAAGATCTCATACCCGAGCTGGGTCTTGATGGGCGCCGTGACCGTGTTCTTGGCGGCCTTGAAGATGGCGGCTTCGACGCCATCGTTGACGAACTGCTGACGGCGGCCCTTGACCACCCAGCCAAGGTCTCCGCCGCGCGACTTGTCGGCCATCTCGCTGACCTCCTGCGCAACCTTGGCGAACTCTTCCTTGCCCGAGGTGACGCGGGTGCGAATCTGGGTGATGCGGTCGAGGCCCTCCTTGTCGGAGGCCGGGTCGGCGCTGTTCTTCAGGCGGATGGTGATGCGGCTAGCCAGCACGCGCTCACCCTCATTCCAACGCTCCTTGTTCTGCTCGTAGAATTCGCCGAGCTCCTTGTCGTCGGGGTCGAGGGTACCGCGGAGGGCGAGCACCTTGTCCACGAGGAGCTCCTGACGCTTCTCGGCGTAGTACTCTTCCTTGGTCTGCTTGTGGCTGGTGAGGAAGTGGCCGAACTGCTGCTCGTTCTCGAAGACGATACCCAGCTCCTTCTTGATGGCAGCCTCGACCTCAGCATCGGCGACCTCAAGCTTCTGGGTGCCGACATGCTGGGCTACCAGTGCGTCCTGGACCGCCTTCTGCACGATGCGCCGGCGGCGCTGGTTGCGCCAACGCTCGCTGGTCGCGCGCTGCTCGGGCATCTTCGCGTAGCGCTCAAGAATCTCTGCCATTTCGGTGTCGAGCTGAGCGCGGGTGAAGACGACCTTGCCGTCAATGGTTGCGCAGGCCGCTGCCGTGGCAGCACCCGAACCGCTAGCCGAAGCGGCGCCGGAGCCCGAACCCTCGGTGGTGGCGTCGGTCGTCTTCTTGCCGCACGCGAGCATTTCCAGACCTGCCGTCGAGACGACGAGCGTCGCGATCAACGCACTCTTGCCAAAGCGATTCCATCCCATGTTTCAACTCTCCAAGATTGAAAGTAGCGGCCTCAGTGAGGCGGCCCAAACGCGAACGCTCCCGCTTCTATTCCGCACGAGGTTGCCGCGCAAGCAGGAAGCGCGCAGGCGGCGATGCCCGCCCGCGTTGACAGCGCGCGGGAGCCCGCCGTATAGCCGCGAGGCTGGTCTGTGAGGCTGGCGTTACTATGTACGGAGACCCCATGCGACTCTCTCGTTGGATTTCGAGCCTCGGCCTTCTCTCGGTTTTGACCCTTACGGAGGCCTGCGCCCCTGCGAGGGACTGGACCAGCCCCGAGTACATTTCCGTTCGCTTGAAGGAGGGTGACGAGCGCGCCTTCGCAGAGCTTACCCGCCTGACACCCGAGCAGCAGAAGGCTCTCGTGCCGGCACTCATCGAAGCCTACAACGCCGGCAAGAAGCCGCAGCGTGCCATCGAGGCGCTCGCCAGCATCGGTGACCCGTCTGCGAAAGAGGCCTTCGGCGCCGCGCTCACCCAGTCTGACGACATGCTGGCAGGTCTTGCGGCACGCGGCCTCGGCAACATCGGCGACAAGGGCAGCGCGGCTGCGGTCGCCAAGCGGCTCGGCGAAGTAACCACCGACGAGGCCTATCCCGCCTTCTTCGAGGCTCTCTCCAAGCTGCCCATCGACGCGGCAGCCGATGCACTCTCCGCTGTGCTCATGCGCCCCGCCTCCAAGATTGGAGGCGCCAGCTCGGTCCGTCTCGGTTGCAAGGCGCTGGCCCAGGCCTCCGCGCCCACCGATGTGATCCTTGAGGCGCTGGTCTTCGGTCTCGTGAACTTCACGCCCACCCCCTTCAGGGATCCGATGCCCGACTGCGAGCTCGCCATCCTCAAACTGAAGGACGCCGGCATCCCCAAGCTGGTGGAGCTCTTCGAGGGCAAGAACGCCAAGGTCAACGACCACCTCAAGGCAATCAGCTACCCCGCCGTCACCGGCCAGCTCCGCGCTGCTGCCGTGCTCGCGCACAGCCAGAACCCCGCGGCCATCAAGGCCATCACCCAGTTCGTTTCGACGCCCCACCCCCTGCCGACGGCCGAACTCGCCGCGATGGCAGTGGCAGACCAGCAGAACTTCTACGCCAACAGTGGCCAGATGTTCGACCAGGCAGCCAAGGCGCTCGGCGCGGCCGGCGGACCTGAGAACCTCGCAACGCTTCGCAAGCTTGAGAACGCGGGTGCTGGAAGCCATCTCGCCAACTTCTCGGAGTGGTTCTCCCTCTCCGATGGCGCTGAGGTAGGCCTCCGCCAGTCTGTGCACGAGGGCCTCGCCGTCATCGGCGACGCGTCGGACCGCAAGCTCCTCTGGGACCGCGCCACCGCTGGCGCCGTCGGTCGCGGCGGCGACAACACGGCCGGCCTCCTCCGCACCAACGCGCTCCACTACCTCGGCCGCACCGCGCGTCCGGGCGAGCGGACCGACTTTGCCAAGGTGCTCGCGGCACAGACCAAGTTCAAGTCTAGCTTCGCCCCGGACGAGGTCTACTTCGTGCTCGCCGACAAGTGCCAGGACGACGTCGCCTGCTACACGGCCGCCTTCAAGGACCCGGCGGCAACGCTGCAGGACCCGGCCTTCGCCTCTGTCCTGTCGGGCATCGAGGAGGCCAAGAAGGCCTCCTTCATGTCGACCGCTACCTCCAACATCCGCGCCGCTGGCATCTGGCAGCTTGCCATCCGCCTCGGCGCAAACGAGGCCGCCATCTCGGCCCTCCTCGACAACCTGAACATCGACAACATGGAGGCCCGCTCGGAGATCGCAGCCACCCTCCTCTTCGTCGACAAGTTCCCCGCCGATGCGAAGACCAAGATTGAGGCCTCCATCGCTGCCGACAAGACGGAGGCCACCGCGCCGGGCCTCAAGGAGACCCGCCACGGCTACCGCCTCATCGCTGCCACCCGGTTCTAGGCCGCAGCGCCTTCACGGGCGCCCTCTGAAACAACAAACCCGCCCGGCGATGCCGAGGCGGGTTTTGTTTGAGCGAAGTCTGGGGATTCGCAACCCGGAGCGCCGGTCTGCCTAGTTGCGCGCCTGCAGCATCTCGCGTGCATACTCACGAGCGCGGGAGATCTCATCGAGCATCTCCTCTTCGTCGGCGTATTCGCGCAGCGCCGTCTCGTGCGCCTTGTCGAGCACCTCGAGTGCATCGGCAAACCGAGCGCAGGAGATAAGGTCGAGGCCGATGGTGAGGATGAAGGCAGGGTCTTCCTCGTTGGCGTCGATCATCTCCTGGAAGCGGCGAAGACCTTCGTCTACCTGGCCTTCCATGATGCAGAGCGAAGCCTCGAACCGGGGGCGAACGGTGTCGTCCGTGGGGTTCAGGCGGTCGACGGTCGGGAGCAGCGCACGCGCCTCGGCGTAGCGCTCTTCGATGAAGAGGTCGTTGATGAGTTCGAGCGCGATCTCGCCGTAGTCGAGCGCAGGATGGCTCGCCGACCCCATCACCAGCTCGTGGCAGATGCGTGCATAGCCGGCCGGATCTTCGTGGTCGTAGAGCACCTGTGCAGCCGCCCACTTGTGGAGGTCGGTAAAGGTCGTGTGGTCCATCGACTTGAGGTCGTCGGCGGTCGCGACGATGATTTCGTCGTGGCGCAGCTCTTCGCCTGCAGGCAGCAGGCTCCAGTCGTAGGCGGAGTAACCGAGCTCGTCTTGGATGTCCTCGTTGCCCCAATCTTCGTCTTCGTACTTCTCGTCTTGATCGAAATCGTCTTCGTTTGCCATGGTAGCCTCTGGTGAAACGGCGGGCGCCCTCTCGCAAATGCGCCGCCTCGGGTCAAGGTTCCGCAGTCGACGGGTTGCAACACGACAGCCATCGCGTAAGGGTGGCCCCCGATGTTCACGCTTTCGGCAGACACTCCGCTCCGGGCCTTCTGCATCAGCAGTCGCTTTGTCCGCCCCTCGCTGGTCTGGCCCGAGGGGTTGGCCGTGGACTTTTACGACCCAATCGTGGCGGGAGATGCCCCGTTCTGCCTGGCCATGAACCGCGGCAACTGCATCGCCTACGACGGCAGCGATCAGCCAGCCGCTGCCGCCGCCGCGTTCGGAATGCCCCTCTGGGTCTTCCTCGACTGCTGTACGCTGCCCAGCGCCATGGTGGGGTTTGCCGCGCCCCGGGAGTCTCTGCCGGAGGATCTCGCGCGCCGGCTTGACCCAGACGGCACCCTCGCCTGGCTGGGCATCAGCGAGTATATGGGGCTCCCTTCGCTCGAACCGGGAACCGTGGTCGGGGTCTCGCTCTTTTCCTTGGGGCGCGGGCTTCACCTCGGCACTCGGAGCAAAGCGCTCGGCCTCTTCGCCCTCCGCGCGCAGCGGCAGGTTGGCGTGGCGCAGTATGCGAACCCCAGTGTCAGGCTTCACCTCGCCTTCGGCGATCTCGAACTGCTCGCACCTCGCGCTCCGGTCCACTCCCGACCCGAAGAGACCTTTGTCTACACCGCACCCGTACCCGACCCGGGTCGTCTTGCGGCGATGGTCGGAGGGCGAGCGCTCGAGCGGAAAGCGCGCGCCCCCCTCGCCATTACCCATGCCTTCGACCCGAGACAGAAGCAGGAGGTCGACGCCTTCGTCGCACGCTCCGGCCGGTTTGCCATTGTCGGCACAGGCTCGGTGGAGGAGGGCGCGCTGACGCAGCTCTCGGTCGCGACGTTGGAAACGGAGGCTGCGCCCGAGGTGCCAGCGTCGCCCGCTGCGCCTGCAACTGCGACAGGTGGCGCTGTGGCGCGTGGCGCTGCTGCATCGAAGCCTCCGCTGCTGATTGTGGGGTGCGGCTACTCCGGTGAGGCAATCGCCGAGACCGCGCTGCGCGAGGGCCGCGTCGTCTGGGGCACGACGCGCGATGCAGCCAAGGCGCTCCGGCTCTCCGCACTTGGAATCGAGCCCGTTCTCGTCGACTTCGAGCGCGACGCCGACCTGCCTGAACTCCCGACCACGACGGGATGGGATGTGGTCATCTCGCTGGCGCCCGAGCCTACGCAGCGGCCCCACGGAGTGCTCGAGCGGGCACTTGCCTGGCTGGGTGAGCGACCCGTCCGAAAGCTGGTCTACCTCTCGGCGACCAGCATCTTTGGCGGCGGCAACGGCGACTGGGTGGACGACGCGACGGTGCCGGCCCCGACCACAGCCCGCGGCAAACTCCGTCTCGAGGCAGAACAGCTCATCGCAGGCTGGGGAGAGGCGCACGGCGTAGAGACACTGTCGCTCCGACTGCCCGGCATCTACGGCCCCAACCGGACCACGCTGCCCCGCCTCCGCGACGGCTCCTATCGCCTCTACAACGCAGAGCTCTGGAGCAACCGGATCTTCGTGGACGACATCGCCTCTGCGGCACTTTTCGGGCTTGCAACAGAGGGGCTCACGGGCTCGGTCATCGCCTGCGACCTAACACCTTCGCCCATCACCGAGGTCGTCGCCTTCAGCTGCGCGCAGCATGGGCTCCCCACCCCGCCTCATGCCCCGATGCAGGACTGCCCGCCCTCCGTCCGCGACTTCTGGCAGGGGAGCAAGCGCTGCAAGGCCTCGACGCTGCTCGGGCTCGGTTGGACTCCTGCATTTCCCTCCTACAGGGAGGGTCTGCTGGAGGCCTGGCGCCTGGAAGAAGCGGCCACGCTGCCACGGCTGTAAGATTGCCTCTGGCCAGCGGCGGGGTGCAGGACTAGAACGCGTTCTAGTTTGCTGAGATCCCCGTCCACTTGCCACCGAGTGCCCTATGCCCACGCAGCTCTGCCGAGACCTGAAGATTTCCTTTCCCATGATGGCCTTTACCCGCGGACCGGATGCCGTCGCGGAGGTCTCTCTGGCAGGCGGACTGGGCGTGCAGGCTGCAATCGGCTTCTCGCCTGACGACCTCAAGCGGGCACTCGACCGGATCGCGACGCGCCTCGACGGCCAGCCTTGGGGCCTCGATGTTGTGATGCCGTCCGGCTTCTCCACACCCGACGGCGACAAGACCTCGGGCGGCGGAATGGCTGCTGCATCGGACTACCGCAAGATGCTGCCCAAGGAGCACATCGAGTTCCTCGACAACCTGCTCGTGCAGTATGGCGTTCCGGCGCTGCCGCCCGGGACCACGGTGCAGAACGCGATGGCGGAGTGGACCGATGCTGTGAGCCGCAAGCAGGTTGCGATTGGGCTTGAGTATGGCCCCGCTGTCATCGCAAACGCGCTCGGCACCCCGCCTGCAGATGTTGTGGAGGAGTGCCATCGCCGCGGCGTGAAGGTGGCTGCGCTCGTCGGCACAGCAGAGCATGCTCGCCGTCATGTTGCGGGTGGCGTCGACATCGTTGTTGCGCAGGGCACCGAGGCGGGCGGCCACACGGGTGAGATCGCCTCGATGGTCCTTGTCCCCGAGGTCGTGGATGCCATTGGCTCGACGCCTGTGGTAGCGGCGGGCGGCATCGCCTGTGGCCGTCAGGTGGTGGCTGCGCTGGCGCTCGGTGCGCAGGCCGTCTGGACCGGCTCGATGTGGCTCACCACCTTCGAGGGGCAGATCGACGCAGCCGTGACCTCCAAGCTCATCAAGGCAGGCTCGTCGGACACCATCCGGAGCAAGGCCATCACGGGCAAGTATGCGCGTCAGCTCCGCACCAAGTGGACCGAGGCATGGGAGAACCCCGTCAACCCCAATCCGCTCCCCATGCCGATGCAGTTCCTGCTTACGGCCGAGGCGGTCGAGCGCATTCACCGGCACGCGAAAGAGACCGGCAATGTCGACCTTGTGGCGGCACCGGTTGGCCAGATTGTCGGCCGGCTCAACGAGATCCGTCCGGCAGCCGAGGTCATCGCCGAGATGAAGCGCGAGTACCACGCGACGCTGGCTGCGCTTCGCGGCATCATCTAGCGCCGGTCGCGGAAAGACGGCTTGGCAGCAGGGGCTGCGGCGGGTAGAGATTTGGCCCTCAACCCCCCGCCCGGATTGCTCAATGTGGACGACGCAGCTGCGACTTCGCCCCCTGGTTCTTCTCCTGCTCACGCTGGCGCTTCCGTCCATCGGCTGCGGTAGCGACGCGAAGACCACCGACACATCCGATGCGGCGGGAAGCGCCGACGACACCAGTGTCATCGACACCGCTGATGGCTCTGCAGCAGACACAACTGCCGACACAGCCGTCGACGGCTCGGGCAGTGCCGATGGCTCAGGCTCGGGCGACGTTCCCGAGGAGGATGTTGTCTGCCGTCCATGCGTGACAAACGCGGACTGTGGCGGCGACAACCTCTGCATCAACGGTGCTACAGCCGAAACCTTCTGCGGGCAGAGCTGTGCTGGCCTAGACGATGCATCCTGCCCGAGCGGGACCATCTGTCTCTCGGTGACGGCCGACACCGAGCTCTTCCAGTGTTTCCCCGCAGACCTCCGCTGCAACAACCCCTGCGCCGGCCTGGTCTGCGACCCCGGCTTTGTCTGCGATCCCGATGCCGACGGCGCCTGCCTGCCGCCGCGCGGCCTCTGTGAGCCCTGCACCAACAATGAGCACTGTGGCGGTCCGGCCGACCTCTGTCTGCAGTTCGACGACGCTGGCACCGAGCGGGTCTGCACCATCGACTGCGCAGCAGATCCGACGGTCTGCACAGACGGCTACTTCTGCGCCACCGTCGGAACGGGCACCGATGCGCCGAAGCAGTGCGTCCCCGACATCCTCACCTGCATCGACCGCTGCGTGGGCGTGACCTGTGATGCAACGCAGTACTGCGATCCCCGCACGGGCGGCTGCAAGGCTCAGGGAGCGGCCTGCGACCCCTGTTCGCTCGACTTCGAGTGTGGCGGCGACGCCGACCTCTGCCTCGCGCTGCCGGGGCCGGACTGCGCCGACAACACCGACTGTCCTGCCGGCGACTTCTGCCGCGACGGCAGCTGCGTGATGGCCCGCTGCGGTGTGGACTGCTCGCCCGACGAGTTCGGTACGCCGGGCCCCTGCCCCGCAGACTACAACTGCTTCAATGTCGGCGTCGGCATCTCGCAGTGCCTCCCCTTCTTCCTCTCCTGCGAAGACCGTTGTGCGGCGGTCGATTGCGGTGAGGGCTTCAACTGCGAGCAGACCACGGGCAACTGCATCCGCTCCACCTCGGAGGCCTGTCAGGCCTGCGACACCAGCGCCTCCTGCGGCGGCGAGAACAGCGTCTGCTCGCCCATTGTGACAGGCGGGCCCGCCATCTGTCTGCCCGGCTGCGATGCGAGCCGGCCCTGCGGCGTCGGCTACAACTGCCTCTTCGTCTCCACGACGCTGCGCGCCTGTCTGCCTGCCAACGCTACCTTCGATTGCGGGAGCTGCGATGTGCTCTCCTGCCCCGACGGCCAGACCTGCTCGCCCATCTCAGAGCGATGCGAGCCCGACCCTGTTGCCTGTTCCGACGCCGCACCGGTCTGCGACGCGGGTGCAATCTGCCGCGGCAGCGAGTTCCGGTGCGAGCCCATCGGCACCGCCTGCGACTTTGAGTCGCGTTTCTCCTCGTGCGGCTTCGGTACCACCGTCTGCACCGCCGGCGCCGCGGGACGGGACGGCGGCTGCGAGCAGGACTGCAGCAGCGATGCGGAGTGCCCCGACGACCGACCCTTCTGCGTGACCTACAAGGGGCTCATCTTCGGCATGTGCACCGACACCCCCGATGGCGCTGCCGATGTCTGTGGAAGGCTGGGACGGTCTACCGACGCCGTCACAGGCTCGCCGCTCCGCATCGGCCAGCCCTGCGAGGGCGACGTTTCGCTCGACCCCTCGGTCTGCGGCGGCGACCCCGGGCTTACCTGCATCCTGCCCGATCCCTCTTCCGAGCCCCTCTGCACCACAACCTGCACACTGGATACCGACTGTGCGCCGCTCCGTGCCCACTGCGCGAGCGTCGGCGGGGCCAACTTCTGCCTGCCGTCTGCCTGCGACTGCGCTGGCGACCCGCCGATCGGCTCCCGCGAGGACGACATCTTCGGCGACGCGCTCATCGCCGCGGACGTCACCCGCTGCACGCTTGGCTGGACGCTGGAAGAGCGCCGCGCGGCGCTCCCCTTCAACGAGGTCCACGATGCCTACCGGCTCGCAAAGACGGCTCCGCTGAGCGGTGAGCCCGCGCGGGCCCAAGCGCTCCTCGACGCAGAGAAGCGTGCGCTTGCAGCCCTCACCGTGCAGCAGCCCCAGGTAGCCATCCGCACTGCCGCGACCATCTTTGGCGTCACCTACGGCTCCGCACCGCTGCCCCCCGCAGGTGGCGATGCCACACCGCTCGCTACCGCTATCGCGCAGCTCCTTGTCGCGACCGGTGCGCCGGCCGATGCCACGCTCGCCGACGCGGTCGCCGCAGTTCCACTCGAAGTGCAGCGCGTCGCCGCCCGCTATGTATCCGTCGCGGCGGTCATTGTGGCGCAGCAGCGCGCCCTGTTCGGCGGCGCGACCGGCCCCCTCCTGGCCGCGGCGGCCGATGGCCTCCACACCGCCTTCCTCGACGGCGCCACCGCTGTCGATCCCTTCGCGCCGGCGCTCGTCGATGCGGTCCGGACCAATCGAATTCTCTCCACCCTGCATGCCGGTGCCGACTCGGTTGCTCGCCTGACGGCGGAGTCTAACTTCGCCTTCACCGGTGATGTGTCGGCCGTCTCCTTCACCTACAGCACGCCTGCGGGCCGCATCATCATCGGCGGCTCGGGCAACGGCATCTACGAGCTCGATACCCCCACCCTGTTGCTGCTCGAGCTCGGCGGTGACGACACCTACTACGGGCCGATCGGCGCCAACGCGGGAAGCGCCCAGCCGGTCGCCATCGCCCTCGATCTCTCTGGTTCCGACACCTACACCTACCGTGAGGTCGCGGTTGCCGACGACGCGGGCCTGCTCCCCAGTGACGGTGCGGGACGTGCTGCGCCCATCCGCGGCGGAAGCGGCCCCACCTCGCTCTCCACCATCGGTCGCCAGGGTGCGGGACGAGGCGGTATCGGCATCCTCTACGACCTCGGCATCGGCACCGACACCTACCGTTCGCTCCGTTTCGGCCAGGGCTTCGGCCTGCTCGGCGTCGGCATGCTCATCGACGAGCAGGGCGATGCAACGCTCGACATCGAGGCCGCAGGGCAGGGCGCAGGCTTCTTTGGAACGGGTATCCTCGTGCTCGGCGACACAGCCAACAATCTGACGGGCTACCACGCTGTGCAGGGCTTCGGCGGGCCCTACGGCGTGGGTATCCTCCTCGGCGGTCGCGGCGACGACCAGTACACCGCGCTGTCGGGCGACCCGCTCGTTGGCGACGCTCTCTACCGGGAGCGGCTTGGAGGGCCCGATGCGGCCTACTCCGCGGCGCAGGGCGCTGCGACAGGCTACCTGGCCGCGGGGACACGGGCCCAGGCCAGCGGTGGCGTCGGGCTTCTCGTGGAGCGCGGCGGCAACGACAGCTATGTAGCCGGACTCGGCGCGCAGGGCTACGGACGCACCTACGGCGTGGGCCAGCTCTTCGAGGCCGGAGGCTCCGATCGCTACTCCGCCTACGGCTTTGCAGAGGGAGCAGGCCTCGACTCCGGCCACGGCCTTCTGCAGGACGAGGCGGGCGACGACTTCTACGGCAGCGCGCTGCTGGCCGCCGAGTCTTCGTTGGGCTTCGGCACCAACTTCGGCGGCGGCATCTGTTACGACCACGCCGGCAACGACACCTACTTCGGCGGCTTCAACACCTTCGGCGCTGGCACGCTCAATGGACTCGGACTCTTCGCCGAGGTGGCCGGCAACGACGGCTATACCAGCGAGTCCAACGACACCTTCGGCAAGGCCGCGCTCACAGTCGCCGGCTCTTCCCCAGACACCAACCCGCGCCGCGATGTCGGCACCTTCGCCCTCTTTGCAGAGGGTGGTGGATCAGACCGCTACACGCGCCCCGACGGGCTCGCCGGCCCGCTCGGGGATGGCCGCACCTGGTCGCAGACGGTGGCCGCAGAAGCAGGCCTGGCGGTTCACGCGGGCGGCAACGATGGCATAGGGCCGCTGCTGCTCGGACCCGAGTCTTCGCGCTAATGGGCGGGGTATCTAGAGGAAGATGGCTCGTCGCGTTGGTGTTCGCCGCCTGCGGTGACGACAGCGCGGAGACGCCCGCCGATACCGGCTCCATCTTCGATTTCGACACCCGACCGGCGCCTGATACAGGCACCCTCGACACCACCTCGGATACCACCGCAGATGTACCTGCTGACGGCTCCGACAGCGGCAGTGGAGAGGAGGGCAGCAACGACCTTCCCGGCGGCAGCGCCTGCACACGCAGCGCCGACTGCATCGGCGGCCTCTGCATCATCAACGAGCGGTTCCCCGACGGCTACTGCACCATCTCGGACTGCAACACCGTGAATCAGTGCGAACGCAGCGAGCTCTGCGCTGCGGTAGGAGAAGACTACCTGTGTGCTGCGCAGTGCGTCGCCAACGCCGACTGCCCCGAGAACTTCCGCTGCGAGTTCGTGGCCGGCCCGACCCGCGCGGCCTGTCTGCCGCTGCCCCCGGTCGTGCGGAAGGAGGATGGTGAGCCCTGCACCACGGCTGACGATTGCATCGGCGGTACCTGCCTCGCCGACCCCGACTTCCCGAGCGGCTACTGCACCACTGCGAACTGCCGCGCCGAGTTCGATTGCGCCCGCCTCGAGAGCGACAACCGCTGCTTCGCGGTCGAAGGCGAGAACCGCTGCTACCGCACCTGCAACTCGGCCGCCTCACCCTGCCGCGCCGGCTACACCTGCACGCCGACGGCCGGCGGCAGCGCCTACTGCGCGCCTACCTCCATCGATATCCCCGAGCCGATGCCTACCGACCCATCGCCTTTCCCCACGGTCTGCCTCTCAGGCAGCACCGCCGCGATGGAGCTCACCTTCGATGTTACAGCGGGCAGCAGCTCCTTCCTCGCGACGGCCTTCAGCAGCTCAGGCACCATCGACCTTCAGACCCTCGTGACGCCGTCCGGGCGGCTCGTAGACCTCGATGGCGAGGCGTCGCTGCTCACGGTCGGAGAGGCCTTCTTCCGACAGGTCGTGCCGCTCTACCTACCGCAGTTTCCCGCGGTGGAGTCGCTCGTCGAGGCCGGTACCTACACGCTCGGGCTCACCAGCAGCTCAAGGCAGGCCTGCGTGAGGCTGCTCGATACGCCCGGCACCGGGCGCAGCCTCAATCTCCGTGTCTATCTCGTGGGCCTCTCGGACGTCACCCCGCAGACGGCACCGAGCGACCCGAACCTCAACGCGATGTTTGCCGAGGTGAGCAGCATCCTTTCGGCGGCCGGTCTGGCGCTTGGCGGCATCACCTTTCACACACTGTCGGCGCGCGACGATGCATCCTACGCCGTCGTTCGCAGCTTCGGCGAGATCCAGCGCATGGTAAAACTGGCCACCGCGCCAGCCGTCGACGAGCAGCAGCGCTCCATCAACATCTTCCTCAACCGCGGCTTTGCCTTCGCCTCCGGCCCCGTGCTGGGCATCTCGGCCGGCATTCCCGGCGCGGCGGGGCTCTACGGGTCGGAGGCCAGCGGGCTGGCCTTCACCGTCGAATATCTCGGCACCTCTGTGGACGGCCGGCAGGGCGCAGTCGATGGCAACGCCTACACCGGTCTCGTCATGGCACACGAGATTGGCCACTACCTCGGCCTCTTTCATGTTATCGAGACCTCCGGCGGCGAAGATCCGCTCGACGACACTCCAAACTGCCGCAGCTACGACACCTCCTGCCCAGCCTCACTGAACTTGATGCATCCTTTCGCATGGGGCGATAACATCGCCCTCTCGCCGCTTCAGAGCCGCGTCCTTCAACTCCATCCCATTCTGACCGCACCATGAGCGAACTCCGACGCCTAAACCTCGCCTTCGCGGCGCTTCTCCTGCTTGCCGCCGCCTGTGGCGATGACTCCGAGGGCACGCAGGCCGCCGTTACCGCGGACGCCGCCTCCGACGCGGGGGAGGGCAGTGGCTCAGCGGACGGATCGGGATCGGGTGCCGATGCGGGGACTGATGTAGATTCTCCTGACGCCGACACCACGCCGGTCGAGCCTGCAGATGATGGTGCCGCCTGCACGCAGAACACCGACTGCGCGAGCGGCTTCTGCCTCACCGACGAACAGGGCTTCCCCGGTGGGCTCTGCACCGTCTTCGATTGCAGCTCGCGTCAGGACTGCTTCGGCGTCGGCACGGCCTGCCTGCGCGGACAGTTCAACGGCAACCTCTGTGTGCCGCTCTGTGTGGTCGATGCTGACTGCCGCGACGGGTATGAATGCCGCGGCTCGGGCACGGGCTCCTACTGTTATCCCTCCTTCGCCAACGCCAGCCTCGACCCTGTCTGTGCCTCCGACTTCGTCGCCGCGGACGATGTGACCAACTTCTCCTTCGGCGGCGTCTCACGCCTCGATCGGCACCGCATCGCCTTCGACGTCCCGACCGGCTCCACCAGCCTCTTCGTGCTCGCCTGGGACCAGGGCCACACCCTCGTCCCCGACCTCATCCGGGCACCGACGGCCGGCGAACTTCAGATGCAGACCTATGCCAGCTACCTCTTCACCCCCATCTCGCTCGGTGAGGTTTCGCCGGTGCTTCTGCCCGGCGGACCGGACTACACCCAGTATGTGGAGGGTGGTCGCTACGAGATGGAGTTCGGCACCGATGGGCCGGCAACCGAGGACCTCTGCTACCTCGTCTACACCGAGTCGGAGTCGCTCTCGGCAACGGGCGAGGCGTTGGTCGTCGACCTGAACTTCTACTTCGTCGGCGCCGATGGCTTGACGGCAGATCTCGCGCCTGGCGATCCCGCCTTTACCCGCCTGATCGCCTCCTTCAATTCGGTCTACTCCACGGCCAATGTTTCGGTCGGCGAGGTCCGCTACTTCGATGTCGGTGGCGACATCCTCGACCGGTTCACGGTCATCCGAGACAGCAACGAGGTCTACGAGCTGGTGAGGCTCTCCCGCCAGCCTGGCTCGACCCGCGACGCGCTGCTGTCTGCCAACGTCTTCTTCATCCAAGGCTTCGCAGGGCAGTCGTCCTCCGTCCTCGGCATCTCGACCGGCATCCCCGGCGCGGCGGGCGTCCACGGTCAGGCCGGTACCGGGCTCGTCTTCTCTGCCGAGTATCTACGTGAGGCCGGCAGCGTGAACGGCCCGCAGCTCGTCGGTCAGGTGCTCGCGCACGAACTCGGCCACTACCTCGGTCTCTTCCACACCACCGAACAGTCTGGCGGCCAGTTCGACCAGCTCGACGACACCGAGCGCTGCTCCACCATCGAGAATGGCAACCTCAGCGCCTGCGCCGACTACAACAACCTGATGTTCCCCATCGCTGCCATCCGGACCTCTCTCGAACTCTCCGACGGGCAGGTCTCTATCGTCCGTGCAAACCCGCTCACCAAGCCTGTCGGCGGTCGCCGCTGAATAGCAGCACCGTCGCTCCGTACTCCCTCCACACTCCGTGCGCACTTGAGGTGCTTCATGCGTCGACTCTCCCTGCTTCTCCTCCCGCTCCTGGCATCAACCTCCCTCGCCACCGCCGGCACGCCTGTTCCCGCGGCCGGTGAACTCATGCTGGCGCCCCCCATCACGCTCGCGCCGCTCACCGCCTCGCGTGCGCTCGCCTCCTTCGGCGCAGAGCAGCGCGATAAGGCCATGCTCCTGCTCTCCGGCTACCACGGCATTGGCTCCAAGGCCGACTTCGAGGCCGCCCTCGCCGAGCCCGAAGCGCTGCTGGCCTCCATCGCGCGCGATGCAGCGGTCGGCCCCATCCACCGTGACCGTGCGCTCGCGGCTCTCGTCTACTGGCCCGGCGAGCAGACACTCTCGCTCTACGGCAAGCTGCTTGCCGCTGACGATACCTCCGAGATGAACCGGCACCGCATCATCGGCTACCTCGCCGTCGGTTACGCCGACCGCTCCATCCCCTGGGTGGAGCACTACCTGACGGTCTCCGACCTGCAGTTCCGGCTCACCGCCATCGAGGCGCTCCGCACCATCGGCAGCGACTTCGCACGTGACCTCCTGACCCAGGCCGAAGTCGTCGAGCTCAGCCCGCTCGTGCTCGAGCGCATCAAGGTGGCTCGCGCCTCCATCCTCGCCGGCCCGAAGCCCCGCTAGCGGCTGGCCGCGATGTAGACCCTGATGCGTTCCGGCGGCGTCAGGTTGAGGTCTGCCATGTCGGCCGCATCGGGGGCCATCGCAACGATCAGGTTGCGTTCGCGGCCTGCCCGCCCGGACTGCCCAAGCTGCTCATAGAGCGCAGCCATGATGAGGTAGGGGATGGTTCGGTCTGGCACAGCATAGCGCCAGGTGCCGCAGGGACGCTCCGCTTCGGTCCAGCGCTCCGCCTCCAGCTCCTCGAAGCAGCTCCGCATCAGGGCCTCTTCGCCCGCTTCTCCGAGTGCGGCGGCGCCGCCGCGGATGGGGGCGACATTCCGCATCTGGTAGAACTGCCAACCGAGCGCGACGACCATGGCCGCGGGAAGGAGGCCGAGCGGGATGCGCGCAGCGCGGGTGAATCCGGGTGCCCGCCGTTCGAGCGTGAGAAAGAGCCAGCCGAGCGCGGCGCCGCCAATCAGCCCACCGATGTGGGCGCCGTTGTCGATGTTGAGGCCGGAGCCGGGCATGAAGCCGATGAGCAGGTTGATGCCGAGCCAGAAGATGAGCTGGTCGCGGATGTTCCTGGCCATGGCACCCGGCGTCAGGTGGCCGATGATGATGCCTGCCCCGATGAGGCCCGTGACGGCGCCGCTCGCACCCACAGACAGGGAGGTGCCGGAGACGAGTGAGCCAAGGCCGCCCGTCACCGAAGCAATCGCGTAGATGGCCCCGAATCGGGCGCTCCCGAGGCGCACCTCGACGAGGGGCCCCAGGTTCTTGAGCGCCATCATGTTGAAGAGGAGGTGGATGATGCCGCCGTGGAGAAAGGCGTAGGTAGCGAGCCGCCACCACTCGCCACCGGCCATGGTCTGGGGCCCGAAGTTGGCCCCCATCCGGAGCAGTGCAGCACCGTCCGAGTCCCAGATCAGGTGGGTCTGCAGCGCCCCGAGGAGGTAGGTCGCGATGCAGAAGAGCATCATCAGAAAGGTGACCGGAGTCTCTCCGGGGAGCAGCGCCTCGAGGAAGGCGTCCCATTTTGACCGTTGATTCCGCATCGATTCACGCGCTGGGGGTAATGCAGGCTACGGCAGCGGCACTTCGGCTGCAACCCAGACGCTTGATCTTACGCTAAACTTTAGGAATCTAAGGCGAAATCTCTTCTCTGGTTGACACCCCTTCCCCACGGGGAGTAGAACCGCGGCGTTGTCCGTTCTGCACCCAGTTGAAGGTTGGTATGAGCAACGAGCAAACGGGATCCGTGGCGCATCACAATGTGGCCGTAGTAACAACGCGCGACAAGGTGACGATGGACGCCATCCTCGGCTACGCTGAGATACGCGCACTCGTCTGGAAGCGGCTCGACGCGACGCATGCCATTGTCGACGCCGACCGTGTGCGAACGCTCATGAAGCGGTTGAAAGAGATCGGGCACTCACCGCGCTTCACCCACCAGCTGGTCGTGGAGTAGCAGATGACGAAGCCGCGCAAGTCGCCCTCGCTGCTGGGTCCCGAAGTTCCACCGCTGGCCGCCTACCGCGGCCCCGTGGAGGGCATGTTGCGCAGCAACGACAGCGAGATTCTTCGCGAACTGCTCGGCGTGATCGAGGCAACCCGCGACAAGAACATCAAGCTGACCAAGTCGGGCATCCCGCCCAAGCCGCTCTGGTCTGCCATCAACGAGCGCCTGCTCTGGCAGGACCCCAAGTCTGTCCTCTACGACTGGGACGAGGTGGATCAGGTCCGGTTTGTCTACTCGCTCGCCGAGCACCTCATGCTGGTCCACCGCGGCCAGGAGCGGGTGTTGGGCGTAGGGCCCGGCGCAGACCAGTTCTTCCTCGCGCTGCCGACCCGCCGCGCTGAGATGCTGATGCGCGCCTACATGGCCACCGAGGCTTGGGATGAGCGGTGCGATGCGCGCAACGAGCAGGGCCACCGCCACAACTTCGGGCAGACCTTCCGCCGCGATTTCCTGCGCAGCATTCTCGCCCTGCGCGAGGTCCTGATCGCCGTCGTCGCGACCACCCCTGTGGACGAATGGGTGATGGCAGCATCGCTTGCGACCTCCATCTCTGCCGCCGAACCGGCCATGCTCATCTCGGAGGATGACGAGGTCCCCGAGGTCGAAGAGGGTGAGGCCGATCCCGAGATTCGCCGCCTTGTCGACTACTGGCTTCTGCTCGCGGCCCGCTTCGGCTGGGTCGATCTCGGCCGCGCACCCACCGCCCGCGGCGTGGAGCGGGTCTGGCGCCTGACCGAGATGGGAGCGCGGCTCATCCAGACGCCCGGCAAACTCAACGAGGATGCCGAGACGGTCTTCGCAGATGCGCGCAAGCCCTACATCATCCAGTCGAACCATGAGGTCATGTTCTACCGCCACGAAGGCGATGTGGGCGACGAGTACTTCCTCCGCCGCATCGGTGAGCCGGTCGACAACCACGCCAGCTGGGACGGCCCCATTTTCCGTGCCCGGGTGACCGCAGCGACGCTGCTTACCGCGCTTGAGAGCGGCATGGATGCGACGCTGCTCCGCACCAACCTCATCGAACGCACCCGCGCCGACATTCCGGCCTCCTTCCATCTCCTCATCGCCGATGCGCAGCGGAAGGTCGCAGACATCACCCTCACCGAGGGTCTCACCGCGGTCGAACTCGCAGGCGCTTCGGCAAAGAAGATTCCGGCGCTCACCAAGGCAGGCTTCGCCATCTTCGGCGACCTGGCCATCGTCCCCTGGTCGCGCTGGGCAGACTTTGTCCGCATCTCCGGCGAGGACCCCACCGAGGGCTTCCGCTACCCGCCCGACGACTCGCTGGCCAACTTCGATGGCAACCGGCTTGAGCTCGTCTGGCCCGTCCTGCCCCTCATGGTGCGAGACCTCCTCGACCAGCTGCCGCTCGCGGGAGACCCGCCCAGCGTGGAGCTCACCGAGGCCATGGTAGCCGATCTTACCCGCAAGGGCTGGGTTCCCCGTGCCGTCGCCGAGGCGCTCGATGTTTTGACCGATGGCAGGCTGCCGAAGTGGCTCGCCGCTGAGGTCAAGTCGAGCTCATCGGCACCGTAACGAACCGGCCCACGAGGTCGGTGAAGCAGCGCAGTCCCCACTTGAACCCCTCGATATGGATGCGCTCGTCGTGTCCGTGGAAGAGTTTCGAGAAGACGATGCCATCCTCCTTGGGGAAGCGCACCGGCGCAAAGCCGTAGCACTTGGCGCCGAGCCGCCCGAAGTACTGCGCGTCGGAGAAGCCGGGCAGCAGGTAGGGCACAGGCGTGCCCTCGGGGTCGTGCGCGAGGAGCGTCTCGCAGATGAGCCGAAAGAGCGGGTCGGTGACCGACTCCTCCCGCCCTTCGAAGCTCCTGATGACCTCGAACTCAAACCCTTCGCCAACCACCGCGCGGACCTCCCTGAGCAGGTCTTCCGGCTTCTGCCCGGGGATGAGCCGGCCGTCGATCAGCGCCGTTGCACGACCGGGGATGACATTGATCTTCTGGCCTGCAGCAAGGCCGGTCGGGGCCACGGTGTTGTGCAGTGAAGCAGCGAGTTGGAAGGCGGTCTGCCGGTCGGGCAGGAGCCGGTCGAGCACAAAGTCGGTCAGTGCGGGGTGGAGAAGCTGCGGCATCACGAGCCGCGGGCCAAAGGGCTGCCTGGGTGCCATCGCCCGATTCGACGCAGCCGTGGTCTCGCAGATGTGAACCGGCAGGTGGGTGGTGCCGAGCTTGGCAACCGCCTCAGCGAGCCGGACCACGGCGTTCTGCCGGTGCGGGACCGAGGCGTGGCCGGGGTCGCCGATGGCGTGCATCTTGAACTGACAGACGCCCCGCTCGCCGGCCTCGACCATGTAGTAGCGGACGCCGTTCACGTCGTGGCTGAAGCCACCGACCTCGCCCAGCATATACTCCGCCCGGACCAGCTCCGCGTGCTGTTCGACCAAGAAGCGGGAGCCGTGGGTGCAGCCCTCCTCTTCGTCAGAGACCGCCGCAAAGATGATGTCGCGCGACGGCACCCGGCCCGAGGCGTGCAGCAGCATAAAGGCCGTCATGCACTGCACCACCATGTACTTCATGTCTATGGCGCCGCGCCCGTAGAGATAGCCATCTCGCACGTAGGCCTCGAAGGGGTCGCAGCTCCAGTGCTCGCGCTCATGGGGAACGACGTCGACGTGGCCGGCCAGCAGCAGCGGTCCGCCGCCGGTTCCGTCGCCCTTGATGCGGGCGATGAGGTTGGGCCGGCCATCGGAGGTCAGGATGGTGGGCTCGATGCCTGCAGCGCGGAGGCGGTCTGCAATCCAGGCGATGGCCGCAGTTTCGTTTCCGGGCGGATTGGTGGTATCAAACCGGAGCAGGGCGGTGAGGTCGGCGACGGCCTCTGACTCTATCTTCGTCCAATCCATGACCACTCCTCTTTGTGCAGGCTGCTGTGACCTCTTCTCTTCGTGCCAAACGCGCCCTCTGTCGAGAGTCAATCGGACTTGCTGCGCTGGCTTTTGCCACGCTGCTCGCGCCCGCTGCAGCCAATGCGATCGTCGTCCCCTGTCATGAAGTCGGCGGTGAATACTTTCCCAGCGTCACCCGCAACATCGAGGTCATCGCGGCCCGTGTGACGGTCGACCTGCGGAGCGAGACGGCCGATCCTCGTCTCGCCACGCTGGACGCCGAACTCCACCTCCGGAACCGGACCGGCAACGTGTTGGATGCCTGCCTGCTCGTCGGGGACGACCTCCCCAACACTGCCTTCACCTGGACCTGGGCACGCGGCGTTGTGGTCGCCTCCGACGCCGTGAAACCAGGCTTCGATCCTGCGCAGTCCTCCACCAAGATCTTCCACGCCCGGCATCTCCGCCTGCCAATGGGGCCGGGCGAGGTGGTTGTGCTCCGCGTGGAGCGTCCTGTCGTGATCGGCATAGAGGGCCAGGGCAGGAGCGGACTTGCGCTCCCCACGCAGCTCCTCCGGTCGTTCGAAGGCGTAGTGGAGACAGCGGCCTTGGAAGTGATCTTCTCCGAGCGACCGATTGCGGTGCAGAACACGCTGAGCTCCATGCTGATGTACGAAGAGCCCGACCCGCGCGCCCGCTGGTTTGTGAAGGACTGGTCGCCCTCCATCCCCTTCGAGCTGCACTGGTGGACCCCGTGGGCGGCGCTCGCCCGCATCGCAGAGGTGTAGAAGTGTCCGATGCCGACGGCGCTGATGCAGGCCGCGCAGACGGGCCCTGAGCCTGTTGCGACGCTGGTCAACAAGACTCAGCCTGCGCTGCGGCCCGTCTGTGCGAACCTGCCGCGCATGCTTCATGGCGGCCCCGCAG
>JABMMX010000121.1 GCA_013205435.1 Deltaproteobacteria bacterium | reverse complement strand
CGCCGATGGAGGCGGTGCCGATAAAGATTTGGGGCACGGTCATCAGGCCCGTGCGGGCGACCAGCGCTTTGCGAGCCTCATCTTGGCCCGTCAGATCGACCTCCTCAAAGGGGAGCCGGAGCGAGGTGAGCAGCCGCTTGGCCGAGGTGCAGAAGGGGCAGTAGTTGGTGCTGTAGACGGTGATGCCGTCGGGCGCTGGCGCGATCATGGTCTGTCTCCCAGATGAGGTGCATTGGAGGGTTAGAGCGGGGCTCCGCGCTTCGCAAGGAAGAGGCGCTGCGGGCTTGAGCAGACCTGTGCGCATGCCGCTTGAAACTCTCTGCTTGATGCTCCAAGATGGGCCAGAGTAGGGCAGGGGCAATGACGATCCGATACCTAGAAGCGACGCGTGAGCTTGTCGTCCAGTTGCGCTTCGGCGACTCGCGCAAGGACGATGTCAAAGCGCTCGGCGCCCGGTTCAACGGCGACGACAAGGGCTGGCACCTGCGCGAAGACATTGACGCTGCCAAGGTGGCGCGGCTCGAGGAGCTCGGCTTTGTTATGCCGCCGGAGTGGCGAGCGGCAACGGGCGCCGGAGCGGTCTCCGCCTCCATCGAAGACACCGTCGCGGTCGCGCAGCCCGCGCGCGGGCGCTCCGTAAGTGAGCTGGCCGGCGACCTGCGCCAGGCCTTCTCGAAGGCCATGCCCGACTCGGTCTGGGTGCGTGGCATCGCACGGTTTCGGTTCACCGCAAAGCCGGGCGCGACCGTCTACTTCGAGATCGTGGAGCAGGATGGCGGCGGCACAGAGATCGCGCGGATGTCGGCGGTCATCTGGGGCTCCGACGCGGAGCGCATCGTTCGCCCGCTCCGCAACGCCGACCTCGATCTGACCGATGGTCTGGCAGTCTGCGTTCGGGCGAAGGTCACCTACAACACCAAGCAGGGACGAGGCGAACTGACGGTGCAGGAGTTCGACCCCGCGGCGTCGCTCGGCGAGATCGCACTGCAGCGCGACAAGGTGCTGCGCGCACTCGCTGCCGAGGGGCTGACGCGCATGTCGCTCGATCGGCCGCTGCCGCTGCTGCCCATGCGGATCGCACTGGTGTCGAGCGTTGGCTCCGACGGCTACACCGACTTTCGCAAACAGCTGAGCGGGTCCGGCTACGGCTTCGAAGTCTCCGACTTTGATGTGCGGGTGCAGGGCGATGCGCTCGAGAGCACCGTGCTGGCAGCCTTTGCGCAGATTGTCGCGCAGGCCGACAGCTTCGACCTCGTCGTGGTGACACGCGGCGGCGGAGGGAAGGGCGACCTTTCCGGCTGGGACAACCTGGCCGTGGGTCGCGCGGTCGCCCGCTGCCCGGTGAAGGTGCTTGTAGCCATTGGCCACGTGAACGATGCCACCGCGCTCGACAGCATCGCGACCATGCAGCCCACACCAACCGCAGCAGGCCGCTTTGTGGTCGAGCGGGTTGCTGAGGCAGATGCGCGTGCGGCAGAGGCCTTCTCCGCCATCGCCGATTCGGTCTTCGACACCCTGGCGCAGGCCGATTCCGCCATCGCCGGCCACGCCGAGAGCGTTGCCCGCAGCGCCGAAGAGCTCCTGCTGGATGCCGAGGAGCGCCTGACGACCGGGGCCTCGAACATCGCAGTGCGTGTGTCTGGTCTGGTCCGGCTTGCCTCGGAGCGGCTGCTTCGGTTCGAGCGTGCGCTTGGACGAGCACCTTCTCGGTTGCGGACCGCCTCTTCCGAGCTCGAGCGTGCAGGGCAGTCTGTGGCCCGCGGCGCCGAGCGCCTCATCGAACAGCGCCGGAGCCGGCAGCTGCGTGCGAGCGAAGGGCTCGGTCGCGCCGCGCGGTCGACGGTGCAGCGGGCGGAACAGCGGCTGAAGATGACCGAGGTCACGGTCCGCATGGCCGACCCTGCAACCATCCTCCGCCGCGGCTTCGCGCTGCTGCGCGACGAGGCCGGAGCGGTGCTTACCTCCGCGCAGCAGGTGCGCCCGGGAGCCGCTGTCACCGTGGAGCTCCGCGACGGCCGTTTGACGAGCCGCGTGGAGTCCGTCGAACCCTTCATCATTCAAACACCGTCCACGGAGACCGAGCCATGAGCGCGAACAAGCAGGCAGCAGCGACCGAACCCCTCTCGTATGAGGCGGCCCTGGCCGAGTTGGAGTCCATCGTGCAGCGGCTCGACAACAGCGAGGTGAGCGTCGATGAACTCGCGCCGCTGGTCGAGCGGGCCACCGTGCTCATCCACCAGTGCAAGGCGCTCCTGGCTAGCACCAACAGCCGCGTGGCGCAGGCCATCGAGGCGCTGCAGGCGGCAGCAGAGGGCTAAAAGCGCCAACTGACGCGTTGCGTTAGTCGTTCTGCCTTGACCATCGCCGCGCTGTCACGCTTTAGCCTCACCGTTCAAATTTTGGGACGGAGGATAGATGCGTCAGACGCAGCGTAACATTTCGCTTATCTTACTCGGAATCTGCGGCGCACTTGGCGCGGCATCAGAGGCCCGAGCTGCAGGCTTTGAGCACCCCGACAACGGCACCATCTCGCTGGGTCGCGGCGGCGCCTATGCCGCTGGCGTCGATGAGCCCTCGGCGCTCTATTACAACCCCGCCGCTCTCACCCGGCTCAAGCGCCACAAGCTGACCGTCAACCTCAACCTGACGGACCAGAAGATGGTCTTCGACCGGCAGGACTACACCTTCGACGAGGGCGGACTGGACAATAAGCCGCGCACCTGGACCTTCGACCCCGTCGAGAATGAGGCCCGCCTCTTCCCCGCCCCGATGTACTTTGAGGGCTCGAACCTCGGCATGGAGAACTTCGGCTTCGCGGTCGGCCTCTACGGCCCGTCGTCACACGGCGCCCGCAAGTTCCCGGACAGCGTCGGCTCCGAAGGCCCAACCAACGCCAGCCCCACTGCCGTCAGCAAGGCCGGTCAGCAGTATATGATCATCGATCAGAGCGTGCTCCTCGTCTACCCGAGCGTCGCCGCCGCATACCGCTACGACCCTGCCAACCTGAGCCTCGGCCTCACGCTGCAGGCCCCGATGCTCTTGGTGGACTACAACCTCGCTGCAGATGGCGATGGCTCGCAGGGCGCCTCGCAGGGCGGCACCCCCTATGTCTGCGGCGACGAGGCCAATCCTCCCGGCGCGGCCTGCTTTCAGAGCGAAGAGAAGTGGGACCTCATTGCGCCCAACCGGCTGAAGACCTTTGGCTACAACTTCACCTTCATCGCGGGCGCGCTCTGGGAGCCGACGCAGAACTGGTCGATTGGCGCCAGCGTTCGGCCGGAGTTCGACCTCCACACCGAAGGCGAGGTCGATGTTCAGTTTCCCGATGGCCTCTCGGGCATCGGCCTCTACATGACCGACCAGGCGGCCACTCTCGACACCGTGATGCCGATAGTCGTGCGGCTCGCTGTTGAGTACAAGCATATGGATGCCGACGCGATGCCCGGCGACCGCCCCGCCTTGTCCGTTGAGGGCGACTATGTCTGGGAGGGTTGGAGCGCCATGGACGCCTTCCGCGTGAAGCTGGCCGGTAGTATCTCGGATGTGACGTGCGTGGACGCTGCGAGAGCGCCGGTGGCCGCCGATGTGAAGTCGCTGTCGGTCACCTGCCCAACTGGCAGCACCGCGCAGCAGCTCATTGGCACGCGCAAACTCCCCAACCTCAACCTCTACCGTAACTTTGAAGACGCCTGGTCGGGACGGCTTGGCTTCGAGAAGCGGGTCGCCAAGTCGGCCACCTCGGAGACCCGTTTCCGCTACGGCGTTTTCTACGAGAAGGGCGCCACGCCCAAGGAGTGGACCAACCTCGACTTCATCAGCCTCAACCGGCTCGGCCTTACGGTGGGCGGAAGCTACATCCTGCCCTGGGGCTCCATCGATGCCGCCTACGCCTACATGTACTCGCCCACCTGGACGGTCACCAACGGCAAGTATGAGGCGCTCCTGCCACTCGAAATCTGCGCGGTTCCGCCCACCGATGTGAACAGCGCCGACTATTTCGTTAACGGCACCAACATTCCCGTCAGCGTGGCCTGCGCCGAACGAACCAAGTCAGTTTCGCACCCGGTGAACAACGGCAAGTACGACATCGGCACGCAGGTGCTGTCGCTCGGAACGACCCTCACCTTCTAGTCGCTGCCAGCCGCGTTACTGCGGCGCGGCTGCGTTGATGCGGCCGAGCTGCTCGCAGGGCAGCCAGAGGTCGGCGCTGGTGGCCGATTCGACGCGGCACCAGCCGTCGCGCTCTTCGCGCACGGCCACGAGGCTGGCCTCGTAGAGGCCATGGTTCTTAGCGCGCGCCGCAAGCTGGTCGGGGCCCGTGCGTGGCAGCGGCTCCGCCGTAAGCACCACTGCAGGCTGCACCCGTGTGCGGCCAAACCCTGCGGCCAGCGTGATCCCGGCGAGCAGGGGGAGGGCAATGCAGAGCCCGATCAAGGCCCAGCCGCTTCGCTCGCGCCGCTGCGGGCTGCCTCCAAAGTTTGCCGCGAGGTAGGTGCCGAGCAGCGCGAGGCTGAGCAGCGCCGCGATGTTGGTCATGAGCCCCAAGGGAAGAGAGGCCGCTGCGCGCCACCAGGCGATTGCCGGAGCCTCGCCCTGCTGGATTGACTTCTCGCCCGACCGCTCCGCCTGGGCCCGTCGTGCGGCGCCTGTGACGAGGTCGCGCGCTGCCCGCGCCTCACGGTCGAAAGGTGCGAGCCAGAGCGACCGCTCGAGGGCAAACCGCGCCTGCCCGAGCGAGCCGGTGGTCGCCTCAGCGATGCCGAGGTCGAACCAGAGGTCGGCGGCATCGGGCGCCTGCGCGGTCATGGCGTGGAGTTCGCCGATGGAGCGCCGGGGAGGCTGCCGCTCTGACGGCGCCTCTGCTGCGAGTGCGGTCGACGCGAGCAGCAGCAGCGAACAGGCCATGGTCAGCCTACTGCGCATTGCCCACCTCCCCAATCCAGCGCTCAGCGCGCGCTTGGAGCCCTTCGAGGCTGCCGCCAGCGAAGCGCGCAGCCTCCGCTGCAGTTAGCAGGGCCACGAGTTCGTCTGCGGCCGTCGCACCGATGTTGGCGATCGCCCACTCCCGCAGCTGCGCGGTCGTACGGCCCTTGGCCGTGAGGTCGAAGCGGTCGTGCAGAAAGAGAAGCAGCGCCTCGCGGAGGCGAACGGCCTCGTCGTCCCGCTCGCCCAGACGAGCAAGCGCCCGCTTCCGCGCACCCGACCGCTGCCGGTCGGAGGCACCGCTCGCGCGGAGGTCTCGGATGCGTCGTGCGGCGGCCAGCAAGAGCGCGACAAGTGGCGGCAGACCGACCGCCCACCAGGCGCCGGGCAGTGCGGCGGCGACCGCGGGCGAGGTGGCATAGCGGTCGGGCTGACGAGACGGGGGAAGCGCTTCGCGCCATGGAGTCCCCGACCCCTCGTCGGCATGCGCCACCTCTGCGATCGGCGCCTGGCCCTCGACCGTGAGGGTG
>JABMMX010000120.1 GCA_013205435.1 Deltaproteobacteria bacterium | reverse complement strand
CTAGACCACCTCGCTCCCCACCATCCTCTCGGTCCCCGAGAGCGGCTTCGGCAAGCGCTCGCCGCTCAGCATCTACCGCACCCAGGGACGCGGCGGAAAGGGCATCCGGACCATCGATACCGGTGCGCGCAACGGCAAGCTCATCGGCTGCCGCCTCGTCGCCTCCGACGAGCAGCTCATCCTTATCACCGACGGCGGACAGATGATCCGCTCCCCCATCTCCGACATCAATGTCTCCGGCCGCGCCGCCAAGGGCGTCAAGCTTATCTCGCTCGACAAGAAGGAGAAGCTGGTCAGCCTCGCCGTCTTCGCCGAGCGCGAGACGGAAGAGACCGACGCGACGGACGATGAGACGCAGACGGGCGCAGACCTGCCGGCCATCACGCCAGAGAGCACGGCCGAGAATACACCGGAGTCCGACGAGGGCGAGGCGTGAACAGAACTCGCTCCGAAGCCCTCTTCGAGGAGGCCAAAGGGCTCATTCCCGGTGGCGTGAACAGCCCTGTCCGCGCCTTCCGTGGCGTGGGCGGGACCCCATTCTTCGTGCGCCGCGCCTACGGGCCCTACCTCGAAGACGAGGATGGCAACCGCTACCTCGACTTCATCGGCTCTTGGGGTCCGATGATCCTCGGCCATGCACGGCCTGAGGTCCTCGAGGCCATCCAGCGGACCGCCGCAGACGGCACCTCGTTCGGCTGCCCGACGGCGAGAGAGAGCGATATGGCCCGCCTGATCCGCGAGCTCGTCCCCTCCATGGAGATGGTTCGCATGGTGAGCTCGGGCACAGAGGCCACCCTCTCTGCCATTCGCCTCGCACGCGGCTTCACGGGCCGGCCCAAGCTGCTCAAGTTTTCGGGCAACTACCACGGCCACGGCGACAGCCTGCTCGTCGATGCCGGCTCCGGCGTCGCCACGCTCGGCATCCCCGCCACGCCCGGCGTGCTCCCCGAAGTCGCGCAGCAGACGCTCACCGCGCCCTTCAACGACCTCGATGCGACGGCTGCCCTGTTCCACCGGTTCGTCGGCGAGATCGCGGCAGTCATTGTCGAGCCGGTGGCCGGCAACATGGGCTGCATCCTCCCGCAGCCTGGCTTCCTCGAAGGGCTCCGCGCCCTCTGCACAGAGCACGGAGCCATCCTCATCTTTGACGAGGTGATGACCGGCTTCCGCGTCGCCCTCGGCGGCGCGCAGGCCCACTATGGCGTCAGCCCCGACCTCACCACGCTCGGCAAGATCGTCGGTGGCGGACTGCCCGCTGCAGCCTACGGTGGGCGGGCCGACATCATGGCCCGCATCGCACCGTCCGGAGACATCTACCAGGCCGGCACGCTGAGCGGGAACCCGCTCGCGATGGCGGCCGGCATCACCACGCTCGAGCTCCTGAAAGGCATGCCCGGCCTCTATGCCGACCTGTCCCGCCGGAGCGCCCGTCTTGCCTCAGGCCTCGTCGAACGGGCCCACGCGGCAGGCTTCCCCGCCACGGCCCAGTCGGTGGGCGGCATGTTCTCCATCTTCTTCACCAACGAGCCCGTCACCGACTACGCCTGTGCGAAGCGGGCCGACGCAGCTCTCTTTGGCCGCTTCTTTCATCAGATGCTCGACCGGGGCTTCTACCTCGCGCCGAGCGCCTTCGAGGCGGCCTTCATTGGCTCGCAGCACAGCGACGAACTGGTCGAAGAGACCCTCGATGCGGCCGCGGCCTCCTTCGCGGCTTTGCGTTGACGCTCCCTGCCTCCTCTGGTAGCCGCGCAGCGCGCTCGGGCCCTCTAAAAGGCCCGCGCTGAATGGACCCTCAAACACCCCAGACGACCCCTCGTCCGCCGGAGCAATCCGCGAGCCAGAAGGCGCAACTTCGCCGGCTCGCGGCCCGCGCAACGGCCATCGGCATCCAGTTCTCCGTCTCCATCGGTCTAGGCTGGTGGCTCGGTCACTGGGCCGAGCAAAGGTGGGACTTCGCCCCTTGGGGCGGTCTGGTAGGGCTCCTCCTCGGCGCAGCGGCGGCCTTCCGCGACCTCTACCTGCTCGGCAAACTCTCTACCCAAGTCCATTCCGATGAACGACCAACTCCTCCAGAAGGTTGAGCGCACCGCGCTCCTCCTCGCCGCGCTCGGCGTCGCCGGCTGGTGGTACTGGGGCTCGGCCATGGACTCGGTTGCTGCAGGCGCCGGCGGGCTGCTCGGACTGGCCAACTTCCGCGCCCTCCGCCACCTCATGGGCAACGTCTTCCTGGCGCAGGCCGGGGGCGACAGCCGACCCTGGGCGCTGCTCCTCGGACTCAAATTCGGCGCCTACGCGTTGATTCTCTTTTTACTTATCGCCGTTCTCCATCTAGACGCGTTGGCGCTCGTCACTGGGCTGACCGCGGTCGTGGCTGCCGGTCTCTTCGTCTCTCTTCAATCCGCCGCTGCGGCGCCTGTCTCCCCCGAGCAGCCCGCGGCCCCTGCAAAT
The DNA here is from genome assembly GCA_013205435.1 of Deltaproteobacteria bacterium. GTDB lineage: Bacteria > Myxococcota_A > Bradymonadia > REDH01 > REDH01 > CAIWGR01. The sequence goes on along the minus strand of JABMMX010000120.1, from coordinate 13,059 downwards.
GAGCGTGTCGGATGAATCTCCTCGCGTCCGATTTTACCTGGTTCAATCTCCTTCCCGGCTACGACCATCTCCAGGAGAGCATCGGGAAGAGACTCTTCTACACCTACATCGACGGTGAGCCGGTCGACAACATCACCCACCTCACGCTGGTGCTGTTCTCCACCCTGATCATCCTCGGAATCGGTATGGTTGCTCGCTCCCGCTGGGCAAGCGCAGACGGCGGCGTGGTCCCCGACGGAAAGTTCACGATCGCCAACCTGCTCGAGTCGATCCTCGATGCGATTCTGAACATGTCGGAGCAGGTCCTCGGCACGCGGGAGCGGGCCATCCGCTTCATGCCCATCATTGGGACCTGCGCGCTCTACATCCTCTTCAACAACCTCCTCGGCCTCGTCCCCGGCTTCGCACCGGCTACCGACAACCTCAACATTACTGTCGGTCCGGCGATGGTCATCTTCTTCGCAACCCACATCTACGGGCTGAAGGAGAACGGGATGCATCACCTCACCCACTTCCTCGGGCCCAAGATCGGCGGCGTGCCCTGGCTCGCCCCCATCATGCTTCCCATCGAGCTCATCTCCCATCTGGCCCGCCACCTATCGCTCTCGCTCCGCCTCATGGGCAACATGACGGGCGACCATAAGGTGCTCGCGATCTTTCTTGGCCTTGCCTACTTCACCGTCCCGTTTGTCATCCTCGGCACGCTTGTCTGCGTCGTTCAGACGCTCGTCTTCTGCCTGCTCTCGATGGTCTACATCTCGTTGGCGATTGAACATTCAGAAGAAGCCCACTAGAGGGCGCGCGGGCGGTCTTCCGTCTGCCCCACCAATCCTGTTTCTAAGCCGGGCCTCGGCCCAAAGTAACCCTTGAGAGGAGTTCCTCCTATGAGCCGCAAGTCTTTCCTGGTCACCGCCTCCTTCCTTGCCACCACCTTCCTTGCTTCGGCCGCTAACGCGGCTCAGCTTGAGGGTGCTGCCGGTGCCACCGCCCTCGTCGGCGCTGGCCTCGCCATCGGTATCGCCGCTGTCGGTGGTGCACTCGGTCAGGGCCGCGCCGCCGCTGCTGCGCTTGAGGGCATCGCCCGCAACCCCAGCGCCTCGGACAAGCTCTTCACGCCGATGATCCTCGGTCTGGCGCTCATCGAGTCGCTCGTCATCTACGCGCTCGTCATTGCCTTCATGATCCTCGGCAAGGTCGCCTAAGGCGTGCGGCGCGAGGCCATCGCTCGCGCCACCTCTGCTGCCACCATCAGACTGGCCGCTGATCCTTCGCCGCGGCCGGCGATGTCGTAGGCCGTTCCATGGTCCACGCTGGTCCGCACGATGTGCAGCCCGAGCGTGATATTGGCCGCAGCCCCAAAGCTGACCGCCTTCAACGGCGCAAGCCCCTGGTCGTGGTACATCGCCAGCACTGCATCGGCAGGCTGACGACCTGAGACGACGCGTGGGAAGAGCGTGTCTGCGGCAAAGGGGCCGGAGACATCGACGCCCTGCGCGCGCAGCTTTGCGAGGGCAGGCGCGATGACCCGCTCCTCCTCATCGCCCAGCTCGCCCGCCTCGCCCGCGTGGGGATTCAACCCGCAGACCACGATGTGTGGCGACGCAATCCCGAAGTCGCGAATCAGGCCATCGTGCAGCGAACGGCCGGCCGCCACCACACGCTCCTCCGTCACCGCCTCGGCAACCGCGCGCAGCGGCAGGTGGGCCGTAACCAGCCCCACACGGAGCGAAGGACCGGCCAGCAGCATCGTTACGGGCCCAGAGGCTGCCCACGCCTCCAGACACTCCGTGTGGCCCGTCACAGGCAGCCCACAGAGGCCGAGCAGCGCCTTGTGCCAGGGCAGCGTCACGACGGCGGAGATCTCCCCCTGTAGCGCGCTCTCTGTGGCCCGCTTAAGCGCCGCATGCTGGAGGGTGCCAAACGCAGCAACCTGACTGCCCCACGGATAGTCCACGTCGAAGAGGGAGGCTGGCAGCGCCAGACAGTCGATGACAGCCATCAACGACGACGGAACGGCCATGGCCTCGTCCGGCGCAGCAACCGCCACAACCCCATCTACAAGCTCCGGAACACCCCTCGCGCGAAGCGATGCGAGGGCAGCCTGCAAGGCAATGGCCGACCCAAACACCACCAGCGGTCCGGCCTCGGAAAGCGCACGGTAGGAGCGCAGCAGCAGCTCGGGACCCAACCCCGCACCATCGCCCATCGTCAGGCCGAGCGGCTTGGTCATCGGCTAGTCAACCCGACCGAGCTCTCGGATCTCCACGAAGACCTTCTTGCGCAGCTCCGCCACATAGAGCTTCTCCTCGGCCTCGATCTTCTCGCCGCGAACAGCCATCCGCGCCCGGTCGCGCACCGTCTCGAGGTCTTCGAAGGGCTTCTGCTCCATGGCCTCGAGCCGGATGAGGTGAATGCCGAACTGCGAACGCACCGGGCCGGAGGTCTCGGATGCTTTGAGCCGCTGCGCTGCCGCCTCGTAGTTCGGATCGAGTGAGCCGATATCGAACCGGCCAACGCGACCGCCGGTCCGTGCCGTCGCATCCACATTGGTCTCAGCTGCGAGGCTCTCGAACGAGTCGCCCGCCTTCAGCCGCTGCTCCAGCGCATCGATGCGCGCCTCCGCCGCAGCCACGTCGGGAGCAGGTGCATCGGGCGGGAGCGAAACGAAGATGTGACTCGTCGTCATCCAAGTCTCCACAAGCCCGTTCGGATAGAGCCGGGTGAGCATGGCATCCACCTCGCCATCGCTCACGGCGATGCGCGGCAGAACCTCCGACTGGATGAGCCGCACGCGCAGCAGCTGTGCACGGACATAGTCGGCGAAGTCTTCGATGGTGATGCCCTGCTCGGCGAGCGCCGAACGAAAGGCCTCCTCTTCGAGCCGCATGCGCGTGCGCTGCTCGCCAATGTGCTGCTGCACCTCCTCTTCACTCACAGACATGCCGATCCGCTTCGCCTGCTCGGCAAGCACCTGGTTGTCGACAAGGGTGCCGAGCACCTCACCAGCCACAGAACTACGCCCCTCGGGGGTCTGCAGCCGGCGCCGATCGACGGCCTCCATCTGCACAAAGAGCGGCAGCGTGCGCGCCACATCGCTCTGCGTCACGATCTGGTTGCCCACCTTGGCGACGATGCGGTCGATGATGTCTGCGCGGGCCGCCACGGGCAACGCAAGCGTCACAAGTACTGTCAGACACCACCCAGCCAAGCGCATCGTCACTCTCCACCACTTCCGGAGCCATCCCAGGCAGCAGGAGATGCTGCAGGGTTGGCGAACGGTGCCTTCAAGTCTTTCTCGTCTGCCGTCAACTCCAGCGGCGTCAGCACACCCTGTGGGCCTTCGGCCAGCCCCGCAGCCTCGTACCGCCGCGCAACCACGGAACCTGCGGCAGGCTCCTTTGCAAGCGCCGTGCGGGCCTCGGTGAGCGCCGCCAGGACTGCACGATTCACCTGCGCCGGCTGGCGCGCCGCCAGCTCCGAAAGCCAGCGTGCGGAGGCCTCCGCACGGCCATCTCGGACCGCCCGCTCCACCACAATCGGACGGGCCGCGTCGAGTCCGCCCGACAGCGGCGGGATGATCCGGATCAGCTGCACCATCTCCCACCCACGCGCGGTCCGGTAGATGGGCGAAACACGCCCCGACTTCGGCAGCGCGAAGAGCGCCTCACTGAGCGCCGCATTCGTCGTCGCGCCATCCGAGGAGCGGGCCACAGGACCCGTGGCACAGTCAGTCGCCTGCGCAGCTGGATCGACCGAGCGCGCGCGACAGACCTCGACAAAAATCTCGTCGTCCAGCTTCGAGCTCTCGCGACGCAGCCGCACCATCTCTGCCCGCGCCGACGCCGCCGCTTCGGCTGTCGGCAGAACGATGACTCTTGCCTGGCGGAGTTCCGGGCCGACATCACCGGAACCGTCGAAGGCGGCACGCACCTCAGCCTCGGAGAGCCGCTGCTCACCCACCGCATCCATGCCCACGCGGCGGAGCTGCCAATCGGCGGGCAGCAGCCGGAGCAGAAGGCGCTCTTCGTAGTCACCCACGAGGCCGGAGGCCGTCGCCGCATTCGCCATAAGCTCCACCTGAAGCATGCTCCGCAGCAGCGCGGATCGCTGACTCGGGTCACCCATACGGAGCGACGCAGTCTGCGAGAGGAGCTGGCTCCGAACCTCAAGCTCACGCGAGCCGATGGTCCGCCCCTTCACCTCGAGTAGCGGCAAATCCTCCTCCAGCGTCTCGGCGGTCTCCACCTTCGACGACGTGGCGGCCACAACCCGCTCGCCCGCCTCCCCGGGTGCACGCTCAGGCGCGCATGCGGCGAGCAGCAGCGGCAACAGCACTACGAGGCGTCGCGTGCGCATCGCGCAACCTCCCGAGAGATGAGCAGCGCCGTCTCCATCAGGTTGACGCTCTCACGCCCCTGCAGCTTGCGCACCAGGATGAGGCCCGGTCGAACCTCGTACTGACCGCGCGTAGAGGCGATGAGTGCCATCACCTTGTCCGGCGAGAGCGTGGTCTCAGGGAGCAACTCGACGACAATCGCCTTGGGCCCAACCTCAATTTGCTTCGCCACGATCTGCTTCATGATGAGCTTCACAAGAACGAGGTCACGCAGGTGCTCGACATTGACGGGCACCGGGCCGTAGCGATCCTGCATCTCGTCCATGACATCGTAAACCGTGGCAGAATCGGGAGCAAGACTGAGCCGCTTGTAGAAGCTGAGCCGCTGGCCGATGTCCTCCACGTAGTCCTCGGGCACGAAGGCGGCGACGGGGATCTTGACCTCCGGCTCCACCGCCTTCTGCGCCGGCTCGCCCGACAGCTCGCCAACAGCCTCCGCCAGCAGCTCGCTGTAGAGTTCGAAGCCGATGGACTCGATGTGGCCGTTCTGGTCGTCGCCGAGGATGTTGCCAGCGCCGCGCATATCGAGGTCGTGCTGCGCGACCGCCATGCCCGAGCCAAGCTCAGAGTGCTCCATGAGCACGTCGAGCCGTCGCTTGGAGTCGGGCGGCAAACGGCCTGGATCGGCAACAAGGAGGTAGCAATACGCGCGATCACTGCCCCGACCCACCCGTCCGCGGAGCTGGTAGAGCTGCGCTAGACCGAACTTGTCGGCATGGTTGATGAACATGGTGTTGGCAGTGGAGATATCGATGCCCGACTCGACGATGGTCGTGGAGATGAGCACGTCGATGCGGTGCGCGATGAAGTCCATCATCACCTTCTCGAGCTCATCGTCCTTCATCTGCGCGTGGCCCACTCCGACCCGCGCCTCGGGCACCATCCGACGGATCTCGTCGGCCAGCCCGTAGATCGTATCGACCCGGTTGTGCACGAAGAAGACCTGGCCGCCACGCGCCAGCTCCTGCTCAATGCCTTCACGCACCACCGAGTCGCGGAACCGTGCCAGATGGGTCCGCACGGACAGCCTGCCGGGCGGGGGCGTGGTGATAATCGACAGATCGCGGATGCCGAGCAGCGACATCTCGAGCGTGCGCGGAATGGGCGTGGCGGTCATCGTCAGCACATCCACACTGGTACGGAGCTGCTTGAGCCGCTCCTTGTGCTGCACGCCAAATCGCTGCTCCTCGTCGATGATCAGCAGCGCCAAGTTAGGGATTTCCACATCCTTCGAGATGAGCCGGTGGGTGCCGATGACGATGTCGACCTTGCCCTCCGCCGTGGCCGCGAGAATGGCCTTTACCTCCTGTGGCGTCCGAAACCGCGAGAGCGCCTCGATGCGGGCTCCGGTCTCGCTCAGCCGGCGCCGGAAGGTGTTGAGGTGCTGCTCGCAGAGCACGGTCGTCGGGACCAGGATAGCCACCTGCTTGCCGTCGCAGACCGCCTTGTAGGCGGCACGGATGGCCACCTCGGTCTTGCCGAAGCCCACATCGCCACACAACAGCCGGTCCATCGGCTTGTTGGACTGCATGTCGGAGAGCACATCGTCGATGGCGCGCGCCTGATGGGGCGTCTCCTCGTAGGGGAACGAGGCCTCGAACTCGTGGTACATCGCATCGGGCGCCGAGAAGGCGTACCCCTCTCGCGTCGCCCGCTCCGCGTAGAGCCGGATCAACTCTTCGGCGACATCCGCCAGCGCAGCCTTGATGCGTCCCTTCGTCCGCTCCCAGGTGGAGCCGGAGAGGCGGTCGAGACGGGTGAAGGTCGAAGAGCCCGTGTAGCGCTGTACCTTCGAAAGCCGATAGACGGGGATGTGGACGCGATCGCCGTCGGCGAATTCCAGCGTCAGGAAGTCGTTCTCGATGTCGCCGACCGAGAGCCGCGTCAGGCCCGCATATTTTGCGACACCGAAGTCCACATGGACCACCAGGTCGCCCACCTCGAGCTCCTTGAACGAGGCAACCGCAGTGGCCTCGTGCATCTGCTCACGCCCGGAGCGGCGCATCGCCTTACCGAGCAGCTCACGCTCGGTGATAACGGCAAGCGCGCGTGAGGGAGCCACAAACCCCTCGAGCGCATCACCCACCAGCACCTCCAGGTGGGTCGCGGGGGGAAACTGAACCTCGAACAGGGCGTCGCTCGAGGCCAGCGTCTGCACCTCGCGCTTCTGGCTCCGGAGCACCTCGGCCACCCGCGTCGCGGTCGACCGTGACGAGCAGACAACAACCACGCGGCCCACCCGGTCGCGCCAGCTATCCACCACCGTCAGAGCAGCCGCGATGGCACCCTCGTCATTGCCGCGCGCCTTCCGCACCCGCTCCACCTCATGCACATCGAGGCAGGGGAAGGCGAGCTCTTCGGCCTTGGTCAGCGAGGAGTCGCGCGCGCCCACCTCGATCTGAAATCCGCCCGCGCTGAAACTCTCGATGAGCTCCTCGCTGCTCAAGAAATACTCGGAGGGCTCGAAGACGATGCTGCCCTGCTCGCGCTCCCGCGCCCACTCCCGCTCCCGAGCCTCCATCAGCCGTGCGTGCTCGAAGAACAGGTCCGTCGGGTCGACGAGCACGACCGTGGCCTCCTTCGGGATGCGCGACGAGAGCGGCTCCAGCGCCTCCGCAAAGGCCGGCTGAATCGTCTCGATGCCGAAGTAGCGCTCCTTGCGCTCCAGCTCGCGCAGCAGCGCGGACACCTTGTTCGAAGGCGTGCCGAGCCGGTCAGCGAGCGCGCGCAACCGGCGCCGCGAGATCTCCAATCCATCCTCGGTCAGCAGCTCCTCGCGGGTCGGAATGGCGATGGCCCGCTCCACGATCCCGGCGCTCCGCTGCGAGTCGCGATCGAACCAGCGGATCGACTCAATCTGGTCGCCGAAGAGGTCGACGCGGAAGGGCTTGTCGTAGGCTGGAGAGAAGACATCGAGCAGCCCTCCTCGAAGGCTGAAGGTGCCCGGATCCTCCACCACCGAGGTCGCTTGGTAGCCTGCCGCTCGCAGCTGCTCCGCAACCGCCGGCCCATCGAGCCGCTCTCGAATCGCGAAGGTAACCGAGGCCGCTCGAACCATCGCCGCCGGCGTCGTCTTCCGCACCCAGCCGAGCAGCGGCACGACCTGCACCTGACCGCTCCGAAGTTCACCGAGCTCCCAGCCCAGCCGCATCCGGCTGCATAGGCTCGCACGGTCGGGGCTCATCTCGGCATAGGGTGAGCTCTCCGGCACAGGAAACTGCGAAACCTCCCAGCCCGTCTTGGGCAAGAATAGTTCGAGCGAGGCCTGAACCTGACGCGCGGCCTGCGCGGTCGGAACCACCACCACCAGCGGCCCCTGACGATGCCGGAGCAGGTCGGCCAGCAGGTAGGAGAGGTAGCCGCCCTTGGCCTGCGTGATCGCAACGCGACGGCCCTGCTTCGCCGCCTGCAGCAGCTGCTCAAGCGGGTACCGGGCCGCTGCGACAGTGCGGTCTTCGCGCACCTCGGCGAGCTGTTTGCGGAGCTCCGACTTCATGGTTTCCTGATGCTCCGTACATGGGCCGCGATAGCCTTTGCCTCATCATCTCGCAGCCCCGTCACAGCGGGCATCCTGCCGACACCCGAATGCATCACCCTGACCAAATCCACCTCTGTCAGTCGCGCCTGCAATGCCGCATCGGTGAGGTTGGAGGAGCGAGCTCCGAACGCCATCGCCTGCCCCTCTCCCGATGCCCCGTGACAGACTGCGCACCGCCGCTGGAAGAGCCTCGCACCGTCGACAGGGCCTGCCGGCGCAACGGCCTGCGGGTTGGATGCAGCCACGCCGCCCGTGGAGCAGCCCGCCACCCCAGCCGCGACAACAAACGCCAAACAGATCCTCATCGGACGGCTCACCATCTCAGTGGATTGTCGGGCCAGGAGGGATGGTCCCGTCGTGGCTCACGCCCACCATGCCGAGCTCAAGCAGCTGTGCTGGATCGTAGGCATCGAGGCCGTCAATGGCGTCGCTCGTCGGCGGCACCGAGCCGGCGTGGCCGTGGGCGAGCAGCCAGCGGTCGAGCTCCTCGATCAGCGGCCGGCTCGAGGCGCGATCGAGCGCCGAAATGCAGATACCGTCAAACTCCGAAAGCAGCGCCGTGCGCTCGTCGGGGTCGAGCCTGTCAATCTTGTTCCAGACACGAATGCGCGGCGTCTCCGAGAGCCCCAACTCACCGAGGATCTTCTCTGTCGAGCGCATCTGGTTGATGCGAGCCGGGTCGGAGGCATCGATGACATGGAGCAGCAGGTCGGCGTCTGCCATCTCTTCGAGCGTGGCGCGGAATGCCTCCATCAGCTCCTTCGGCAGGTCGCGGATAAAGCCGACCGTGTCGGTCAGGATCAACTCGCGGTCCTTCGGGAAGCGGAGGCGTCGCGAAGTTGGATCGAGCGTCGCAAAGAGCTTGTCTTCGGCCAGCACCTCCGACTTTGTCAGACCGTTCAGAAGGGTCGATTTGCCAGCGTTCGTGTAACCGATGATGCCCACCACCGGCACGCCCTGGTTGCGCCGGTTCTTCCGGAGCAGCTCGCGGGAGCCGCCCAGCCGCTCCACCTCCTTTTCGAGCTGACGGATGCGGTCGCGTGCGCGCCGACGATCGACCTCGAGCTTCGTCTCACCGGGGCCGCGACCTCCGATGCCTCCGGCAAGCCGACTCATCGAGGTGCCCCGACCCGAAAGCCGCGGCAGGCGATAGGACAACTGCGCCAACTCAACCTGAATCTTGCCCACGCGGCTCTGTGCACGCTGCGCGAAGATGTCGAGGATGAGCTGCGTCCGGTCAATGACCTTGAGCTGCGTCGACTCGCTGATCCCGCGGTTCTGCGCCGGCGTCAGCTCCTGCCCGAAGATGAGTATTTCAGCACCCGCCTGAAGGCAGCGGAGCTCCACCTCTTCGAGCGCGCCCTTGCCCAGCCCCAGCTTGGGGTCGAGCTGCGCGCGCGACTGCACGAAGGTCTCTACGACCTCGATGCCGGCGGTGCGGCAGAGCTCGTGCAGCTCCAGCACGTGGGCCTCCGACTGCTTCTCATCTCGCGTCTTCACGTAGACGAGGAAGGCGCTGTTCTCCCGCACCTCCTTGCCCTTCTCCCGCTTGAGATCGAGCTCCGTCTCCAGGACGCTCAGGAACTCGCCGAACCCCTCCGCGAGCTGGTTGGCATGCCCAACGCGGTGCTGCTGCCAGAGCTCGTGCTTGGCGTTCGGCGGCAGCACATGGGCCCAGGATACCGGGCCGGAATGACCGTTCGGCGTGGTACCAATGACCGCAACGGCATCGAGGTTGAGTTTGGAGAGGTCGGTCAGGTCGTCACGCGACAACTCGCCATCACCGAGGCAGGCGCGCACGAGCCGGATGCCGCGGAGGCGACCGCTGGAGCGCGAACGGCCGATGTCGGGCAGGTAGAGGCGGCTGATGTCGCCCACCACCACATGCTCCACATTCCCGCGCCGATCGATGAGAAGTCCCACCGTCCGGCGCGTCTCAGCGCAAATCTGCGCAAGCGCAGCCGCTACCTCTGGCGAGACCAGTTGGTCAGCCTTCATGCGACGAGAAGCGAACTTCTCGAGAGCCTTCTTGTGACTGGTCTTGAGACCGGTCAGATTGCCTGCGACGATGTCAGCGATGGGAAACCTCGCACGCCCTCAACGAGGGGCGTTCTGTTCAAGCCATTTCTCGTAGTCTGCACGCTGAGAGTCATTGGGCTTGAGCGCAAGGTAGCGCTTGACGGCTTCACTGGCTCGCAGGGTGTTGCCGAGCGCTCGGTAGTTGGAGAAGAGCAACTGGTTGACCTCGGCGTTCTTCGGGTCGAGCCTCCGGGCCTGCTCCAGGAACTTCACGGCCTCTTTCCGGTTGTTCTGCACCGCAGCGCGCTTGGCATCGCTGATGAGCGACGCAGCGGTCGGCGCCGCAGGCGTTGCCGGTGCTGCCGGTACCACCTCTTGAAAGGGGGCCGGCGGCGTTGCCTTGGCAGGCGCGGCTGCAACTGTGCGGGCTGGCGCCGGCACTGCTGAGCGAGCAGGAGCGGCCTGCTTGGGAGCCTGCCGCGCGGCGCGCGCTGCCGCTGCCTCTGCTGCCTTTGCTGCGCGGGCCTCTTTCGCTGCATCTGCCGCAGCCTTCCGATCTGCAGTGGCCTGCCGTCCCGCCGCAGCCGTCGCTGCCTTCTTGGCCTCTGCGGCCGCCTTGGCCTCTTCGGCGGCCTTTACATCGGCGGCGGCCTTGGCCTCTGCGCCGGTCTTCTCGTCAGCCGCGGCCTGCGCCTCTGCGGCGGCCTTGGCATCGACTTCAGGCGCAGGCGCAACCACCGCAACCTCCGCTGCGGCCGTACCCGAACCGGAACCGAGCGGCGCAGCGACCTCAGGAGCCGCCGCAACCATAGCAACCTCAGTTTCCGCAGACCCGGAGCCGGCGGCTGGCGCAGGCGCATCCTTGCCGCCAGCTGCGAGCAGCCCAACAATGCCAAGGGCCAGAGCAACACCCACGCCAAGGCCGATCTTCTGGTTACGCTTCCCGCGATTCAGAACCGCCTCGTCAAACTCCCCGTCCACGTCGCGGGGCGCCGATGGCGACAAAGATGCTGCAGCCGCCGCTGCACCTGCAGGGGCAGGTACCGGAGCAAGACGCACCGACTGACGGTCGAGTGGGTCGGCAAACCGGAAGTCCAGCCCGCCGAGCGTGATGACAGCGCCCTTCCAGAGCTTGGTCGTCGGAGTGAGGTCGCCATCCACGCGGACCTGACCGGACAGCGCATCCACCCACCAAGAGGTCCCGTCGTAGCGCAGCGCGAGGTGCTCCGGCGCGATGCCGGGGTGCTCCAGCACAACATCGCACGAAGGACCGCTGCCAATCACAAGCCGCGGCAGTGTGAGCTGCAGCTCCGCTCCTCCAAACGGCGCAGTCTGTCCGACGAGCTTCATCGCCTGCACCGAGGTCGGCCGAAGCGTCATGGTGCTCCTCGGCGGTTCCGCCGCAAGGGGCTCAAAGGACCACGACGGCGCGGCGATGGCCGCTGTCGAGGGCGCTGTCGCCGAAGGCGCGGCGGGCGGAACAAAGGCCTGCGTCACGCTGCTCGGCTTGGCGACCACCGGCTCCGGCTCAACAGCCAGAGAGCCCGCGGTCGAACTGCCTGACTCCGGCGGCGGCGATGCTGCAACCGAGGCAGCGGAAGGCTTGGTGTCCAGCGCAGAGAGCGCGCTGTCGATATCGTCGGCAAGAAAGACTGCCGTCCCGGTACCCGGAGGCGTCATGCTCGCAGCCACGGGCGCAGATTCCGTCGACGCAAGCGCTGAAGTTGAGGGCGCAACCGTCGGAATTGTGGGGCGGGGACGAGCTGCAGGAAGAGGCATAGAGGCACGCTCCTCCTTGAACTCCAGCTGGTAGTCGCCGATGCGGTAGGCCTCTCCGGACGCAACCGGGCTCGCCCCCTGGATGCGCCCCTTCGGACCCTCGATGCCGTACCGCGAGAGGTCCTCCAGCGTGTAACCAGTCGCTGTGCGCACCAAGCGTGCATGAACGCGAGAGATGTTCTGGTCGGTCAGTCGGATGGTGTTGCCCTCGCCGCGACCGATCGTGATCTCGGAGCGGAGAAGGGGAACAACGGTTCGATTCTGCTCGCCATCAACGAGGAACAACTTCAGCATGGTCTACCCCGACAAGGCTTCGGAAAGCGCCATCTACCATCATCCCGCGCCCCTCCGCAACACACGCTGCCAGCGCCTTCCCTGCCTTGACGGGCCCGAACCCTGCGCGGTAGGCAGCCCGCCGGGCCCTCGCAGAGGCAGAGAACGCGACCATGACCACGCACACCTTCCAGCTCTTCGACACCCTCTCAGCCACAAAGCGCACCTTTGAACCGATCGAGGCGGGGCAGGTAAAACTCTATGTCTGCGGCGTCACAGTCTACGACCTCGCGCACATCGGCCACGGCCGAACCTTCATGACCTTCGATACCGTCGTCCGCTACCTGCGACATCGCGGGTGGAAGGTCGACTTCATCCGCAACCACACCGACATCGACGACAAGATTATCCGCCGCGCCAACGAGCGGGGAGAAGACCCCGCAGCGCTCGCCGAGCGCTTCATCGATGCGCTCGATGCAGACGCCGCCCTGCTTGGCCTCATCGCACCCGATGTCGCTCCGCGCGTCACAGGCACCATCCCCGAAATCATCAGCCTGATCGAGACACTCATCGATCGCGACCACGCCTACCCCGTAGACGGCGATGTCTACTACGCCGTCGATAGTTTCCCCGATTACGGCAAGCTGGCCCACCGCAAACTCGATGACATGCGTGCCGGAGAGCGGGTCGCGATCGACGACCGCAAGCGCAACCCCTTCGACTTCGCCCTCTGGAAGGCGGCCAAGCCTGGCGAGCCGAGCTGGCCGAGCCCCTGGGGCGACGGCCGGCCCGGATGGCACATCGAGTGCTCAGCGATGAGCATGAAGTATCTCGGCGTCACCTTCGACATCCACGGCGGCGGCTCCGACCTCCAGTTCCCACACCACGAGAACGAGATCGCACAGTCGGAAGGCGCCTCGGGCAAGCCCTACGTGAACTACTGGATGCACTCCGCGATGCTCAACATCGACGGCGAGAAGATGTCCAAGTCACTCGACAACTTTTGGACCCTCCGCGACGTGCTCAAGCAGCATCACGCCGAGCCCATCCGCTG
>JABMMX010000398.1 GCA_013205435.1 Deltaproteobacteria bacterium | reverse complement strand
GTTTCGTGATTGACGAGACGCTGCTCGAGTCGATGGAGAAGATGCACAAGGCCATCGAGCATGTGCAGTACCAGTTCGTTTCGGTGCGCACGGGTCGCGCTTCACCGGCGCTGATCGAACGGCTCAACGTCGATTACTACGGTTCCCCCGTGCCGTTGCAGCAGTTGGCGAGTTTTCAGGTGCCCGAGGCTCGCTTGCTCGTGGTGAAGCCCCATGATCGAACGGCGATCGGGGCCATCGAAAAAGCGCTGAATGCCAGCGACATCGGCGTTAACCCGAGCAACGATGGCATCGTGATTCGTCTGGCCTTCCCTGCGTTGACCGAAGAACGCCGCAAAGAATACGTGAAGGTGGTGAAGAACATCGCTGAAGATGGTCGGGTGGCGGTGCGCGGTGTGCGCCGTGATGCGCGCAAGGCCCTCGAGACCGCCGAAAAAGATGGTGACATCTCCAAAGACGAGTTGGAGCGCGCCGAAAAAGATCTCGAAAAAATGACCCACGAGCATGTTGAAAGCATCGATAAGGCAACTACTCGTAAAGAACAAGAAGTGATGGAGGTCTGACCATGTCCGACAATCGCAGCGACAACACCGGTTCCGACGAGACCACTGGTGAGATTCGTGACAAGACGATCAACTTCGGCGATGAATTTGGCGAGGTGAAGTTCGCCGATGCCGATGACTCGGCACCTTCGATCAGCCTTGACTCCACCGACACCGCCCGACTTCCCCATTGGAGTGACGCGCCAACGGGGGAGAGCCCGCGCTTTGGTGTGCAGCCGCGCGACCCCAGTCGTCCGGTCGTGCGCGACGCCACTCAACCGACACGCGAACCGAATCGTGTGGCGTCCCCACCCCCGGTGAGCCGCCCGACTGCAGCGGGGCGAATCCGCATCGGCAGCGACCCAACCGATCCGCGTGCGCGACGCCCTTCGGACACCCATCCAACGATGCGTGATCAAACCGCTGATCCATCGCGACCGACGGTGCGCGATCGCTCGCCTCGCCGTCCTGCTGCGGTGCGACCAAGCCAAGTGCGTCGGGCTCGTCCAGCGCGCGGTGATTCAGGAACCCACCCACGCCCCGTCGGCGCCGACCGAAATCTTGGCTCGGCAGTCGTGGTCGGGGCCGTACTAGCGGTGCTCTTCATCGGTACGTCATTCGTTGGCCCCGCGGCCGTGATGGCACTCGTCGTGGTCGTACTCGGCCTTGCGTCGCTTGAATTCTTCACCCAGACGAGCGCCCGTAATCTCGGCACGCCGATGGTCGTTGGTGTCGTTGCCTGTTTGGCAGCGCCGTTGGGTGCGTATTACATGTCGCATCTGGCAGTGGTGATGGTGCTGACCTTCACCTTCATCGCCGGCGCAATCACGCTCGTCGGTTCGAATGACGACCAAAGCAACGCCATCACGAGTCTCGGCACGCTCATGTTGGGCGTCGT
>JABMMX010000119.1 GCA_013205435.1 Deltaproteobacteria bacterium | reverse complement strand
TATCGGAGACAACCTCCTCGACGCCATCGGCCCGCTCAACGGCCCGCTTGTGCCGCCGCTCGATGCCGCGGCCTCGCTGCAGCGCTGCAACCTGGCTCCGGCACTCGTCTACGGCAGCTGGTCCTCGTCTGACTGGTTCGCACCCAACGCGCTGCCCAACGACTTCTCTAACATCGGAATCTCGCCCGTTGCCACCGCCTGCCCGGCGTTCAACACCCCGCCCGTGGCCGTGGGTGGCGCCGACCGCGACGCCTACGTTGGCGACCTCGTAACGCTCGACGCAAGCGGCTCCTACGACCTCGATGGCGACACGCTCTCCTACCGTTGGACAGCCGTCACCGCCCCTATCGGGTACCCGCTGCCCACGCTCTCAGGCACGGGCGCCAGCGTCAGCTTCTCGCCCTCTGCGGCGGGCAGTTACCAGTTCTCGCTCACCGTCACCGACGGTCGCGGCGGCTCCGATGCACAGTTCGTCACCATCCGAACCACCATCTTCAACAGCGCCCCCGTCGCCGTCGCTGGCGGCCCCGCGATCGCGGCCCCTTCGACCACCGTCTACCTCGACGCGGCCGGCTCCTATGACCCGAACGGCGACCTGCTCACCTACAGCTGGAGCTTCGACAGCCTGCCCTCCGGCAGCTTCGCCTCGCTCTCCAGCACCACCTCTGCCTACCCAACCTTCTACGCCGATGTCGTCGGCAGCTATGTGGTGCGCCTCACCGTTCGAGACCCTGCGGGACTGACCAGCTCCGACACCCTCACCATCAGCGTCCAGACCACCAGCGGCTGCCTCCGCATCTCGGAGTATCTGGAGGGCACCAGCCTGAACAAGGCGGTGGAACTCCACAACTGCGACACGCCGGCCGCGAGCCTTTCGGGCCTCTACCTCTGCGTGATCACCAACGGAGCCACCACCTGCTCCAACAACATTCCGCTCGCCGGAACCCTGGCTGCCGGAGACACCCACGTCGTCTGCAACAGCGGCCTCACACTCGGGCTCGCCTCCTTCTGCAACCAGAGCACGGGCTCGCTGAATTTTAACGGCGACGACCGCCTCATCCTCTATCGCGACACCGACGCGACAGGCTCCTTCTCGGTCTCCGATGAAATCCTCGACGCCTTCGGCGAGAGCACCGTGATGCCGCCAGATATTGTGCCGCCATGGGCCAACCTCACCTTCCGGCGCTGCAACAGCGCCGCCTACACCGGCACAGGTACCTTCGTGCTAGAGAACTTCTACGCGGTCGCGGCCATCGATGACTTCTCTGGCTTCGGCACAGCTCCTACCTACGACGGCTGCCCCTGACGGTCCGCCTTCACTCGGCCCGCAGGCCTTCGCATCCTTTGCAGGCAGCCCACTTTCGTGGCAGACTGCCGCTCCATGTTTCTCTTCGAATGACGGACCTCCGATGACCGCGAATGCCTCCTGGAAGGACAGCATCCTTCTGCCCAAGACCGACTTTGCCATGAAGGCCGACCTCGCCAAGCGCGAGCCGGAGCTTCAGAAGCGCTGGGAGACAGACCGGCTCTACCATCGGCTCCTCGAGGCCCGCGCGGCCAAGAAGAAGTTCGTCCTGCATGACGGCCCGCCCTATGCCAACGGCAGCATCCATCACGGCCACGCGCTCAACAAGGTCCTCAAGGACATCGTCATCAAGTATCAGACCCTGCAGGGCCACTGGTCGCCCAACGTGCCTGGCTGGGACTGCCACGGCCTGCCCATCGAACAGAAGGTGGACGAAGAGCTGGGCGGCAAGAAGCGCGAACTCTCCGCGGTCGCCTTCCGCAAGCTCTGCCGCGCCTATGCCGAAAAGCACATCGCCATCCAGCGGGAGCAGTTCAAGCGGCTGAGCATCCTCGCCGAGTGGGAGCGGCCCTACAAGACGATGGACTACGGCTACGAGGCCTCGATTGTCCGCGAGCTCGGCCGCTTCATGGAGAAGAGCTACGTCTTCAAGGGTCTCAAGCCTGTGCACTGGTCGTGGGCGGCCGCCTCGGCGCTGGCAGAGGCCGAGGTCGAGTATGAGGCCTACGACGCGCCGAGCGTCTATGTCCGCTTTGCCTTCGACGCGGCGCCGGAGTGGCTTGCCAGCAAGGCCGGCGGTCGCGCAATCGACGTCGTCATCTGGACGACCACCCCCTGGACGCTGCCCTCCAACCTCGCCATCGTCCTTCATCCGGGCCTTGAATACGAGCTGCTCGCCCTCGACGACAAGAGCGCCATCGTCGTCGCCTCGGGCCTCAAGCCGGCTGTCTACGCCGCCTGCGGCCTGCCGGAGCTCGATAGCCTACACACCTTCAAGGGTGCCGAACTGGTCGGAACGCTCGAAGGCCCCCATCCGAAGCTCGAGGCGCGCCACCCCTTCATCGACCGCGGCTCGGTGCTGCTTCCCGCTGACTACGTCACGCTCGAGCAGGGCACGGGCTGCGTGCACACCGCGCCCGGCCACGGCGACGACGACTTCCAGACCGGCCGCCGCTTCGGCCTGCCGCCGCTCTCGCCCATCAACAAGTATGGCAAGTACACCGACGAGGTCCCCGACTATGTCGGCAAGCATGTCTTCGAGGCCAATCCGCTGATTTCGGTCCGGCTCGAAGAGACCGGTCGGCTGCTGAACAAGGCCGGCGAGAAGTATCACATCCCCCGCTACCCGCACTGCTGGCGGACCAAGAAGCCGCTCATCTTCCGCGCCACCGAGCAGTGGTTCATCGGCGTGGACCGGAGCGAACTCCGCACCCGCGCCCTCCGCGAGATCGGTGCGACCACCTGGATCCCCCACTGGGGTGAGAACCGCATCCGCGGCATGATCGAGGCGCGCCCCGACTGGTGCATCTCGCGCCAGCGTTCGTGGGGCGTCCCCATCCCGGCCTTCATCTGCGGCGGCTGCGGCAAAGAGATTGTGAGCCACCTCGTCGCCAACCATGTCGCCGACCTGACCGACACGCTCGGCTGCGATATCTGGTTCGAGCGATCGGCCGCGGAGCTGGTGCCGGCCGGCTTCGTCTGCCCGCACTGCAGCGCGGCGCCGGAGCAGTTCGAGAAGGTCGAAGACATCCTCGATGTCTGGTTCGACTCCGGCGTGAGCTGGGCCGCGGTCCTGCGCGACCGCGAGGGCCTCACAGAGCAGGCCGACCTCTACCTCGAGGGCTCCGACCAGCACCGCGGCTGGTTTCACACCTCGCTCCTCACCTCGGTTGCGCTCGACGATCGCGCCCCCTTCAAATCGGTGCTCACCCACGGCTTCGTGGTCGACCAGTCGGGCCGCAAGTACTCCAAGTCGAGCCCCAACTTCGAGCCACTCGAGCGCATCCTCGACGTCATGGGCGCCGATGTGCTCCGCCTCTGGGTGGCCTCGGTCGACTACCGAAACGACGTCGTCCTCACGCCCGGCCTGCTCCAGCAGGTGGGCGAGTCCTACCGCAAAATCCGCAACACCATCCGCTTCCTGCTCGGCAACCTCCACGACTTCAACCCCGCGGAGGAGCCCCTCGCCGGCGCCGCGCTCACCGACCTCGATCGCTGGGCGCTCGCCAAGACGCAGGACTACATCGGCAAGCTCCGGACGGCCTACGACAGCTACGAGTTCCACGCAGCCTACCACGCGACCCTGGAG
>JABMMX010000118.1 GCA_013205435.1 Deltaproteobacteria bacterium | reverse complement strand
TCCAGGCGGTGGCTGGAGGCACCGCGGCGAAGGATGCCGTGAGGTCGGTGTCGGCCTCACGCTTGCTGGCGAGCGAGAGGTTGGTGAACCATCGGCCGAGCGGGTTGGCGAAGGTGGACCAGAAGAGGAGTCGGCTCACGAGCGGCCAGAGGAACAGCTTGAGATACCAGGGCATGAAGGCGAAGGGATCGACCAGTACCAGCCGCTCGAAACGGCTCGGATGCCCCTGCATTGCAGCGAGTCCGGCAATGGCTCCGCTGCAGTTTCCAAGCAGGTGCACGGGCGCCTCGGGGAGCAGCTCCAGGAGCGCCTCGATGCGGCTCAGATAGGCTGTGCGCTCCCAGTCCGGAAGCGGCGCAGAGGCGCCGTAGCCGGGCATGTCGGGGGCCCAGAGTGTGAAGCGGGGGTCGAGGTGCTGGGCGAGTGGCTCAAAGGTCTCGTGGCTTCCGCCCCACCCATGCAGTGCAAAGAGGTGCACAGGGCCGCTGCCCCAACGCATGAGGCAATCGGGGGCTCCGGCGGGCGTCACGGGCGTGGGCAACAGGGAAGACACGGAGGGGCGCTCAGTAGGATCGCGGCAGGCCGAGCGTCTGCTCAGCGAGGAAGTTGAGGATCATCTCGTTGGAGATGGGGGCGGTCTTGAAGAGCCGCATTCCCTCCCAGAGCTGGATCACGCCGATCTCCTGATCGAAGCCGTTTCCGCCGAGGGTCTGGATGGTGCGGTCGACCGCGAAAACACCGAGATCCGAGGCCATATACTTTGCCATGTTGGACCAGACGCCTGTCTGGGCGAGGTCGTCGCCGCGGTCGAAGGAGGTGGCGGCGCGCCAGGTCATGAGGCGGGTGGCCTCCTGCTGGATCTTCACCTGGGCGAGCGGGTGCTGGATCGCCTGGTAGGAGCCGATGGGGGCGTTGCGGAAGACCTTGCGCTCTCGGGCATAGTCGCAGGCGATCTCGAGGCAGTACTCGGTGACGCCGACGATGGTGGCGGCGATGAGGATGCGCTCGGGATTGAGGGCCAGGAAGAGCGGCAGCGCGCCCTGGTCTACCTCGCCGATGATGTTTTCGGCGGGGACGCGGGCGTTGTCGAAGGTAACGATGAACTGCCGCGCCCCCTCGATGCTGCCGGTCGCCATGGGGGTGAGCGTGACCCCCTCCGTGCGCGGATCGATGAGGAAGAGGGTGAGGCCGTGCGCGCGCGGGAGCCCCTGCGCATCGCAGTCGTGGCGGCTCGTGGTGCGGGCAACGACGAGGATGTAGTCGGCGCAGTCGGCGGCGGTGATCCACTGCTTTTCGCCCGTGAGGAGGAAGGAGTCGCCGTCGCGCTTCGCCATGGTGGAGATGCGGAAGGTGTTGGTGCCGGCATCGGCCTCGGTGACCGCGAAGGCGAGCTTGCGGCGGCCGGCGGCGATCTCGGGGAGCCAGGCCCGCTTCATCTCCTCGGAGGCACCCCGCACGATGCAGAGCGCGTCCATGGAGGTGAGCGCGAAGAGCGGGTGTGACACGCCAAAAGCCGCCATCTCCTCGGAGAGGAAGACAATCGACATGATGCCCATGTTGGTGCCGCCGTAGGCCTCGGGGATCATGGCGCCCATGAAGCCTGCGTCGGCGACCGCCTCCCAGAGTTCGGTGGGGAACTCGCGGCGGTACATCGCCTGCCGAAGCTCGCGGCGGCGCGGCGCGAAGCGCGAAAGGAGCTTTCGCACCCCGTCGCGGACCATGAGCTGCTCTTCACCGAGATCGAAGCAGAGTGACATCGTCTTTCTCCGTCAGGCGACCGCGTTCTTCGGTGGAATCTTGGCCATCGCTCGCTCCGCCATCGCGGTGATCGTAAGCGTCGGGTTGACGCCCAGGTTGGCGCCGATCATCGAGCCGTCGACCACATACATGCCCTTGTAGTTGAAGACCCGGTTGTCGGTATCGATGACGCCGTCGGCCGCATCCTTGCCCATGGGACAGCCGCCGAGGATGTGGGCTGTGGTGGTGGTGTCCAGGGCCACCTCGGGGAGCACCGAGCCGGGTATGCCACCCATCTTTTCGGCCAGCCTCTGCGCGACCTCGTTGGCAGCAGGCATGAAGGTCGGGGGTGCCTTCTTGTCGCCCCAGTCGCTGCTGAGGGTCTTGCTGAAGGGCCACCACCAGTGACGTTTGTGGTTGAGCCGCATCGAGTTGTCGACGGCCTGCATCGCGAGCACGATGGCCACGGTCTTGGACCAGCCGAAGGGCCAGAGGCTGCGAAGGAAATGTCTCGGATGTTTGACGATCTCCTTGAGCCAATAGAACTGGCGGGGGAGCGGTCCGCCGCCGGCGTGCACCGTGGTCAAGAAGGCCATGGCATCGGCGTTCGGACCGTAGCGGACAATCTCGATATGGGTGCCATCGGGGGTGAGGCCGCCGGAGCTGATCGCCACGCCGCGCGAGATGTCTTTGCCGGGCACCATGACGCCCTGAATCGACTCCGAGTTGGTCCGCACATAGGTGCCGAGCGTGTCGGAGACCTTGGCGAGCGAGCCTTTGTCCTTGCACTCGGAGAGCAGCTTGACGGTGCCGAGCACGCCGGCCGCGAAGACCACCTGTTTGGCGCGGAGCGTCTTGCGGCTGAAGCCGAGCCAGCCGGTCGGCGTCGTCACCACCTCGTAGCCGGCCGAGCCGTCGCGCAGGCCGTTTGCGTCTGCGATCGGCCGCACATCGAGGACCTTGGTGTCCGGGATGACCTCGGCGCCGAGCTTCTCGGCGAGGTAGAGGTAGTTCTTGTCGAGCGAGTTCTTGGCGCCGACGTTGCAGCCGATCATGCAGGCGCCGCAGAAGGTGCAGCCCGTGCGGGCGGGACCCTCACCGCCGAAGTAGGGGTCTGCAACCTCCTTGCCCGGCGCGCCGAAGAAGATGCCGACGGTGTGCTTCTTGAAGCTGTCGCCCGTGCCGAGGTCGTCGAGGACCTCTTTGAGCGCCTTGTCGGACTCGAAGATGGCCGGCGGCTCGTTGGAGCCGAGCATGCGGCGGGCCTCCGCGTAGTAGGGGGCGAGTTCGGCGCGCCAGTCGGGGCCGAGCTCCTTCCAGCGGGGGTCGTTGAAGAAGCCGTCGAAGGGCTCAAGGTGGGTGTTCGCGTAGACGAGCGAGCCGCCACCGACGCCGGCACCGTGGAAGATGACGACATCTTTGAAGGTGGTGATGGAGAGGATGCCGTGCATGCCGAACATGGGCGCCCAGATCGACTTCCAGAGGTTCCAGTTGCTCTTGGCGTATTCGCCGGTGACGAAGCGCCGGCCCTGCTCGATGACCGCAACCTTGTAGCCCTTGCTCGCCAACCGGTAGGCCGAGACGCTGCCGCCGAAGCCCGAGCCAATGATGATGAAATCGTAGGTGGTGTCGGGCATGGTCTCTCCGTGGCACCGGGGCTCGAGGAAGGCGAGCTAGGAGTTGCGACCCTACTTGGGAACCGATCGCTGACAACATTCGTGGCGGGGCGTGCGTGTGACGCACCGCGCTATCGCAGCGGCCTGCCCCGGTCCTTGAGACGGCCCGCGCAAGTTGGCGCGGATGGCAAAAGGGGTTAGGGCCGCCTGTCGCTTGTGTGACTCTCTCATGACGAGGCTGAACCATGTCGCGCTCCCTCCTCCGCTCCCTGCTCTGTCTGCTCGCCGGACTGACCCTCTCTCTCGCCGCCTGCGGCGACGACGAAAAGACCAGCGCGGTGGCCGACACCGGCACGTCCGACGGCTCAGGCGACGGTTCGGGTCTTGCTGACACCACCGAGACCGACGGCTCCGGCTCCGGCGAAGACACAAGCGCTGACGTCTACCCGACCGTCTCCTGCACGGCCGACCGCGACTGCCCCGAGTTCGGCCTCTGCGTCGACAGCCTCTGCCAGGCCGCCCCGACCTGCCGCGCCCTCGACGACTGGCCGAAGTGCGAGCGCCTCCTCAATGCCATCAAGCCTGACCTAGGCCGCTTCGCTGCCTGCGTGAACAAGGTCTGCCGCGTCCGTTGCACCCTCGATACCGAGTGCCGCGACGGCGAGACCTGCACCGACTTCGGCGAGTGCGTCCCCTTCACGGGTGAGCTCACGGGCGAGGCTCCGGGCGGCGATGTGCCCGGCACCTTCCGTGCCGGCTTTGGCAACACGCTCATGAACTTCCCCATCGGCACAGAGATGGGCGGATTCGGCGAGCGCGCCGCCTTCGAAGATGGCCGCTACGCCACCACGCTCCGCGCCTCCGTCGGCGAGACCCATGGCCTCTTCGCCAAGACCATGGTCATCGACAACGGCAGCCGGCAGATCATGTTCATCCGGCTCCCTGTCATCTTCATCGATGCCGCCTTCCACGAGGCCATCGCCCGCCACCTGCAGGAGCGCACGGGCAAGGACTGGCGCGACAGCCTCGTCATCTCCACCACCCACACCCACTCCGGCCCCTGCCGCCACTGGCACATGCCGAGCGACAATGCCGCCCCGATCGGCGCCTTTGGCATTGGCAACTTCCACCAGCAGTTCTTCAACTGGCTGATCGACTCGACCATCGTCTCGGCCGACGCCGCGCTGGACGACCTCCGCCCTGCCAAGTTCGCCGCCAAGATCATCGAGGCCTTCGACACCGACGACCAGGTGGGTCGCGACCGCTGGAGCCAGACGCCCCACTTCGACGACAACCGGGCCTTGGTCTTCAAGGTGGCCGAGCTCGATGGCCGCACCCGCGGCGTGCTCTTCTCCTTCGCGGCCCACGGCACGCTAAACGGCTCCGACTACGTGACCGGCGACGCCCTCGGCGGCGCAGAGGAGGAGCTCGGCTACGCGCTCAGCGCCGACGCCGGTGCCACCGTCCAGACCATGTACTTCAACCAGAACTCCGGCTCCATGAGCCCCGCCGGCGACTATGGCGGCCACTCCTTCCCCGCCTCCGCAGAGCGGATCGGCCAGGCCTTCACCGAGAAGGTGAAGGGCGAAATCGACGCGCTCGAGACCAAGACCGATGTGGAGCTCGACGGCCTCACCTACCGCTTCCCCGTCACCTACGACCTGCTCGGCTACGCTCGCGGCGAGTTCGGCGCGAGCCCGCCGCGCCCCTTCGGCGGCGAGTATCACTACGGCGGCCTCTCCTGCATCGACGGCCAGCGCCCGACCAACGATCAGGACCCGACCACCTTCCAGCGCACGGAATTCCTCGTCTGCTCGGCGGCCCTCCACTTCCTCGTCTTCAACCGGCCGCCCACCATGCTGCTCCGCTCGCAGATCACCGCGCTCAAGGTCGACGGCCTCACGCTCGTGACCATGCCCGGCGAGCTGGCAGAGGAGCTCTCCTGGGATGTGCTCCAGAAGGCCAAGAACGACCTGGGCATCGACCCGCTCACCGCCTGGACCTTTGGCTACTCGCAGGACCACTTCTTCTACCTGCTTCCCACCAACCTCCGTGGCGAGAAGCCCCCCTTCCCGGGCTTTGTCGACGACTACGCGCCGGATGACTTCCCCGAGTACACCTTCTCCTTCCTGCAGGGCGGCTACGAGAGCACCGTGAGCCCCTGGGGCCCCAAGCTCGGCGACTACATGCGCAACCGCGCCGTCGACGCCATGAAGATGCTTGGCGACCGCACCGCGACGCCCGGCGTCACGCCCGCTCTCCCGAGCCAGTTCGCCTCTGTGGAGGAGGAGCCCTTCCCCATCGATACCACCCCGGTCGACCGGGTCGGCGTCATCCTGCAAGACATGCCCGAGACCGTCGAGCGGCTGCAGCCCGCGGAGTTCGCCTGGGTCGGCGGCGACCCCGGCGCCGAGATGCCGCAGGCGCCTCTGGTCATCCTCCAGAAGCTCGGCAGCGATGGTGTGACCTTCGAGAATGTCATCCTCCCCGACTACACCAACTACTCCAACCGCTCGAGCCGCTTCCTCACCCGCATCCGCCAGCCCGACGAGGTGGAGTGGCAGTGGGTGGTACGCTGGGAGGAGCTCTACAACTTCCCCGCCGGCACCTACCGCCTCTACGTTTCGGGCAACTACCTCTCGTCGCTAACCGACACGACCTTCACCCCCTATGTCATCAACAGCCGCGCCTTCGAGGTGCTGCCGACGGGCCTGAATGTCACGGCGACACAGAGCGGCAACACTGTCACAGGTACGCTGAGCTACGATGCAGACGCGCAGATGAACTTCTCGCTCAACGTCACTGGCGACCCGGGCGCCGTCTCGGGCAACTTCAGGCTTCGTAACAGCTGGACCCCCTCGGGCTCCGAGCCGCCCGCGGTCGCCGGCACCGATGTAACCGAGGCCAGCTTTGATCTCACACTTCGGCAGGGAGCCTCCGCTGCGGCACTTCCGGCCGGCGCAATCACGCTGGCCACTTCCGGCCGAGATGGTGGTCCGCGCCGTCCCGTGACCACCTACAACATCGACACCTCGACGCTGTCGAGCGGCGACTGGACCGCGGAGATCACAGTCACCGACCTCCACGGCAACAGCGGCAGCGCCACGCTAACCCTTACCGTACCCTAACCTACCGCCTTCGCGGCAGATCAACTTGAGGAACGAGACATGACAACGATTCGTACAGCGAGCCTTACGGCACTCCTTCTGCTCTCCGCCTGCACCACAGAGGTCACCGTCAACAACCGCGATAGCGGCGGCGGTGGCGGCGGTGGTGGCAGCACCGATACGGGCACCAGCTCCGACACAGGCGCCGGCGCAGGCCCTGATTACCAAGTCGACGCTACGGTTTCGGGCGGCTCCGCTCCCGGCAGCTTCACGGGAAGCACCGAGACGGCCGTCGAAGGCCAGAACACCGCCTCGGTCTTCCAAGGCGGCGTCATCGTCAACCTCGCATCGGCAGATGGCACCATCATCTCCTTCCGGGTGGATACCAACAGCAGCCAGATCCCCGGCACCGTCGCCATCACAGGCGCGCCGCCAGAAGGCACCTAGCTCACCACCACGGGTGCAACCGGCATCCGCGAGAGCAGCGGCGGCGCCATCCGCATTGGCCAGTGCCCCAACACCGCCGGCACCACCATCTCGGGCTCGTTCGAGAATGTAGCGCTCAACAACGTGACGACGCAGTCGCCCGACGGCACCCTCTCGGGCAGCTTCCGCGCCACCGTCGTCAACAGCGACGGCTCGGCCAACTGCGCCGCGCCGGTTGAGACCGACACCGGCACGGTCGACACGGGCACGGCCGACACCGGTGGCGGCGGCGGAAGCTGCGCAGCCCATCCGGAAGTCTGCCCGGGTCCTTGCTGCCCCTACCTC
>JABMMX010000117.1 GCA_013205435.1 Deltaproteobacteria bacterium | reverse complement strand
GGGTGACTGCTGCAGCGCCTGGGCTGCTCGAGAGTGCGAGCAACGGCTCGCCAACCTGCACGGTCGCGCCGGGCTGCGCGAAGATCTGCGTCACGAAGCCATCTTCGGTTGCTGGAACCTCGGCGTTGGCCTTGTCAGTCTCGACCTCCACCAGCACATCGCCCGACTTCACCTGGTCGCCGACCTTCACGAACCACTTGACGATGATTCCCTCGACGACGCTCTCGCCGAGCGCTGGCATCATGACGGACTTGGACATTGGGACGCTTTCCGGCGGAGAGGGTGTCGCGCAGCACGACACAGAACGGGTCTGAATGCGCAGGTTACACCCCTGTTCGACCTGCGCCACGGAGCATAGTTTTTGGAGGGGAATTCGCAAGTAGCGCGCGACCGCACTGCCCGTTTCTGGGCGGTGTGATCAGCGAGCGCTGACCTCGATCACTTCGTTGCCGAGGCGCAGGCGCACCTGCTCGCCGAGGGCGAGTGCTTCGCGGAGCTCAGGGTGGCTGCGGAGCAGCTCGAAGTAGGCGTGGCTCCAGGCGACGATGCGGCGGTCCGGGCTCCTGTTGCCAAGCCCCGCCTCGACCCAGACCTCGCCGTGGCGCGAGAAGGAGCGACCGCTCGCGAACCGGCTGGAGTTGGAGCTTTCGGCGCGGAGGCTGGAGCGCGACCGGTTGCGCGCGAGCGAGTCCTCGACCGCCTGCCGGCCAACCTCTGCGGCGGGTGCTGCGGCCGCGGCTTCGGACTGGCGTGAGGCCTTGGGTGCCGCCTCGCGCCGCACTGCGGCCCGCGGTGAGGGTTTGTACGACTCGTCTCTGACAGCCTCCATCGAGCGTTCCGAGCGAACCCCTCCGCGGATGTGATGGCGCATCGGCTCGAAGTCGGGCTCCTCCTCCTCTCCGTCCCCTTCACCCCCTTCATCCTCTTCGCCCTGGCCTTCGGGCGTGACGAGGAAGCTGGTGTAGGGGGTCACGATACCCCACCGGGTGGCGACCTCGGTGACCGTGCGCACGCGCTCTGGCGTTGCGCCATCGATGCGGATGGTGTCGAGCAGATCGGCAACCTGACGGGCCGCCCAGAGGTTGCCGACGAAGGCCGCATTGGCGCTGTCGGTCGAGCTTCCGAACTCGGCACCGAATGAGGTGCGCACGCTCCCGCTCCGCGCCTGGCCCCGCAGCGTGACCTCCTGGCTCATGGTCGAGGAGAAGCGGCCGAAGACGGTGATGGGGCGACCGGGGTAGAGGTCGGGGAGGATGCGGGGATGGAGGTCTGTGACCTGGTCGCCGAAGTCGAGCTGCAGCCCTGTGACGAGCGGCGAGGCGAGGCCTGCGACGAAGCCACCGACCACGTCGCTGATGTCCTCGGAGGGCCGCACATAGCCGCTCTCGCCGTCGCCGTTGCGCGCGATGCCGTCGAGCAGCCGCGTGTTCACATCGTAGCCGACGCCGAAGGAGAAGATGCGACTGCTGGTGACAGGGCGGTCGTCGCGTTGCGTGCGGCTGCCCTTTGCCAGTTGGAGCAGGGCGTCGATGTCGCGTTCGCCGCGTGTGGGCAGGCCGTCTGTCACGAAGACGATGGCATGGGGCCGGCCGCTGCGCGTAGGCTGCTCGAGCGCAACACGGAGCGCCGCCTCGATGTTGGTGTCGCCATCGGCCACGAGCCGGTCCACGAACCGGAGCGCCTCGTCACGGTTCTCACGCGTCGCCGCCCGCGGCGTTGCGAAGAGCGGTTCGGTGTCGCGCGAGAAGGAGATGAGGTTGAAGGTGTCGCGCTCGACGAGCGAGGCGATCGTCTGGCGGAGCATGACCTTGGCCTGCTCCATTTTGCTGCCCGACATGGAGCCTGAGCGGTCGATGACAATGGTCATCTGCCGGTCGAGCGCCCCCTCGCGGAGCAGCTCGCTGCTGGCCGAGAGGGTGGCCATGAAGTAGCCCTCGTCGCCCTCGTTTCCGTCGGGGTCGAAGGTGACCAGCGACAGTCCGAGGTCGTCGCCCGAGGTGGCGACGAGGAGGGCGATATCATCGCGTTGCGCCTTGGTCCGCTCGATCTTCACCTCGGCCTGGCGCCCGTCGATGCGGCGGGTGGGCTCGTCGTAGGGCGCCTGGATGGAGGTGATCTCGTGGCGGCTGTCGATGTCGGCCTCGAAGAAGAGGCGCTCAGCGGCGCCCACCTCGGAGCGAGAGATGGGGTAGTGGAGCTGGAGCAGCCCGTTCTTGCGGAGGTTGGGGAGTGCGAACTCCACCTCGATGCGCTGCGTGCCGCGGGGCGGGATGGGGTAGATGGAGGCGGTGAAGAGGTCGCCGTCGCTGGTCTCGAGCAGCGCGGGGTCGCGGAGGCGGCTGACGATGCTGTCGTAAACCGCGCGCGCCCGTTCGCGGGGGAGCACCTCGCCCTTGATGCGCTTACCGTCCATCCACATCGCAAAGTCAGTGGTGGTCGCGCCCTTGGGGAGGGTGAAGTAGTAGATGGCCTCGAGGGCCGTGTCGGTCTCGTTCCGGAACTCGTGGGTAACATGGGCGACGGTGAGGTCGTCGGTCACCTGGAGGTGAACGCGCTGCTCCGTCTGCCGGAGGGGCGCTGCGCCCTCTCCGTTGGGCAGCAGGATGCCCTGGGCCGAGGCGCTGCTGGTGGGCAGTGCCGCGAGCGCGAGCAGGCCAAGGAGGAGGCAGAGGAGGAGACGGCGGAGCATTGTGGACGACATGGCGGGACTCCCTCAGACGGGCTGCGCAAAGGTGCAGCGAGGGGGAGAACGGTCGTCTGGCTGAAAGGGTGGAGGCGCCGGTCCAAAAAGCGCGAAGGGCGCGATCTTGCGTACGCGCCCTGTGCCAAACCGGCCTCCGTTACGGAGCGGGCTTGTCCATGTACTCGGCAATCTTGGCCTTGATGGCGTCGGCCGGGAGCGCGCCGCTCTGGAAGACGCCGTTGACGAACCAGCTCGGGGTGCCCTGCACGCCGATCTTCTGGCCCTCGGCGGTCTCATCCTTGACCTGCTGCGCGTAGGTGCCCTTGTCGAGCGCCTCCTTGAACTTGGCCATGTTGAGACCAGTCTCGGTGGCGTAGCCCTCGAGGTCGGCGCGGGTCAGGGCCTTCGCGTTGGCGAAGATCTTGTCATGCATCTCCCAGAACTTGCCCTGGGCGTGGGCGGCGAGGCTGGCCTGCGCGGCGAGGTCGGCGTTCTTATGGAAGGGGAGCGGGAACTGCTTGAGGACGATGCGAACATTCGGGTTGCCCTTGATGGCCTCGTCGAGGTTGGTCGCGAAGCGCGAGCAGAAGGGGCACTCGAAGTCGGTGTAGGTGACGATGGTGACCTTGGCGTTTGCGGGGCCCTTGGAGGGCGCATCGCCGATGGTGATCTTGACGGGCGCCTTGGGGGCCTCGGGCTTGCCGGGGGTCGGAGCCGAGCCGGCCAGCATCTTGGCCTCACCCTTGTTCGCCGAAGCCTGGAGGGCGTCGTAGACGCCTGCGGCCGGCGTGCCAGCGGCAATCTTGGCCTTGGCGCGGGCGAGCTCCCGGTCGATGATCTCGATGAACTTGGGGGCGGGCTGGGCGCCACGGAGGCGGAAGCCGTTGATGAAGAAGTGGGGGGTGCCACGGGCCGCGAGGCGGGTCGCGAGGGCCTGGTCCTCCTTGATGGAGGCGGCGGCGGTGGGGGCGTTCATGTCGGCCTCGAACTTGGCCATGTTGAGGCCGAGTT
>JABMMX010000116.1 GCA_013205435.1 Deltaproteobacteria bacterium | reverse complement strand
TGCCGCGCGACTTGCTCATCTTCTGGCCGTCGACGGTCAGCATGCCGTGCACGTGGACGCGGTCGGGGGCGCGGAGGCCGGCTGCGTCGAGCATCGCGGGCCAGAAGAGGGTGTGGAAGTAGACGATGTCTTTGCCGATGAAGTGGACGATGTTCCAGTCGCCGCCCTTCTTCCAGACCTCGCGCCAGTCCAGGCCGCGCGCATCGAGGTAGGCCTTCGTCGTGCCGATGTAGCCGATGGGCGCATCCATCCAGACGTAGAAGAACTTGCCGGGCTCGCCGGGGATTTCGAAGCCGAAGTAGGGTGCGTCGCGGCTGATGCACCAGTCCTTGAGCTCGCCCGAGAGCCAGTTGTTCACAAAGTTCTGCACGGCCGTCTGCGGGGCGCCGCGGGGCAGCCAGTCGCGGATGACCTGCTCGAAGTCGTGCAGCCGCACATAGAGCTGCTCGGTGTCGCGCACGACGGGGGTCTTGCCCTCGATGGCATCGATTGGGTCGATGAGGTCGGTGGGGTCGTAGGTGCTCTTGCAGGACTCGCAGACGTCGCCGTACTGGTCCTTGGCGCCACACTTGGGGCAGGTGCCCTTGACC
This sequence comes from Deltaproteobacteria bacterium, assembly GCA_013205435.1. Taxonomy (GTDB): domain Bacteria; phylum Myxococcota_A; class Bradymonadia; order REDH01; family REDH01; genus CAIWGR01. The sequence continues at coordinate 2,979 of JABMMX010000116.1, read as the reverse complement.
ATGCGGTCGGGGAGGAAGCGACCGAGGCTCTCGGAGTACATCTGCTGCGAGACGCGGCGCTCGAGGTAGCCGCCCTCTTTGAGCTTGAGGTAGACCATGGAGGCCAGCTCGCGGTTCTCGGGCGAGTGGGTGGTGTGGTAGAGGTCGTGGCTCATGCCGAAGCCGCGGAAGTCGGCCGTGTGGCTGGCGTAGACCTCGGCGATGAGCTCCTCGGGGGTGATGCCCCGCTTGGCGGCGTTGAGCTCAATCGGGGTGCCGTGGGCGTCGTCGGCGCAGAGGTAGATGACCTCGTGGGCTTCGGCGCGCAGGTGGCGCACGTAGGCGTCGGTCTGGATGTGCTCCACCATGTGGCCCAGATGGATGGGGCCGTTCGCGTAGGGGAGCGCCGAGGTGACGAGGTAGCGAGACATGTTCGGGAGCCTGGCGGCGGGGTCCAGAAGGCCCCGGTGGAGGGCTGCGGCAATAGCATCTTTGCGGTGCGGTCGCCAACCGTGAGGAATCCTCCGGCCATCTTGCAGATGCAACCCATGTGCGACTATACGCCTCCCTCTTCCAACCGGCAGTTCAGGCTCCCTTGCTCGAATCTCTCCACGCGTTGATGGCAGGCTCGGGGGCGCTGCTCCTGAGCATCCTCGCGCTCATCGCGGGGGCCGCGCTGGTGCATCCCATCTGGGGACAGGGCCCCGTGGCCCGCGCTACGGCGGCCTTTCCGCTGGGCGCGGTGCTGTCGCTGGTGGTGCTGGACATCCTCCCGGCGACCATCGAGGTGACAGGGCTGCGCGGCTGGCTCTATGCGGCCATGGGCATGCTCATCCCGCTAGCCTACGAGCGGGCCTCGGCGCGGTCGCCCGAGGGGCAGGAGCAGTCGCCCTCCTCGCTCGGCTACACGCCCAAACACTGGACGCTCGCGCTGGCGATCATGGCCATGCTGCTCCACGAGTCGCTCGACGGCGCCACGCTGGCCTCAGCTGCACTTGAGCCCGCCCACAGTGCCGAGGAGCATCGACACGCCAGCGAGGGGCTGCTCTTGGCGGTGCTGCTGCATCGCATCCCGGTGGGCGCGGCGGCCTGGCGGCTCGCAAAGGGCTTTGGCGTGGCCTGGGCGCCCCCTCTTGCCATCGCCCTGCTCTCGCTCTCGACCATCGTCGGTTTTGTTGCGGCGGGCCACATCTTCCCGACCGTCTCGAGCGTCGCGGTGGCCTCCTTTCAGGCGCTGGCGGCGGGCTCCTTCCTGCACATCCTCTGGCACCACCTGCCGCTCGGCGTGGCGCACAGCAAGGCTGCGCGTAGGGCCGACCTGCTCGGCATGGCCATCGGGCTGATCCTGTTCGCAGCGGTCGCCCTCTCGCACTGAGCGGGCGGGCGGCGGCTACCAGTCGGTGATGCGGTAGTCTTTGAGGAACTGGCCCCAGACATGCTTGCCCGTGCGCAGGCCGTCGAAGATGGGGTCGACGATGCGGGCCGCGCCATCGACGATGTCGAGCGGCGGGTGGAACCGGTGCATGTCCCGCTTCATCTGGGCGATGGCGGCGGGATCTTCGTCGGTCACCCAGCCCGTATCGATGCTGTTCATGTGGATGCCGCTCTCGATGTAGTCCGCCGCGGAGGTGCGGGTCATCATGTTGAGCGAGGCCTTGGCCATGTTGGTGTGGGGGTGGCGGTCGCTCTTGAAGGTGCGGTAGAACTGCCCCTCCATGGCCGAGACGTTGACGATGTGCTTGTCGGCGGTGGGGACCCGCTCCATGAGGGGCTTGAGGCGGGCGTTGAGGATGAAGGGGGCGACGGCGTTGACGACGTGGACCTCGAGCAGCTCGACCGTCTCCACATCGGCCAGCTTGAGGCGCCAGGAGTTCATGTTGCGGAGGTCCACCTGCTGCTCGTCGGCGTCGAGGCGGCCGGTCGGGAAGAGGTGCTCGCCGTTCTCGAGATCCTCGGCGATGAGGGGCACCTGCGAGAACTCCGCGGAGGGGAGGATGCCGGTGAAGCGGTTGGCGGTGAGGGCCGCGGCGGCCGCATCGCTCACGTCGTCCTGGAGGGCGTGGGGCTCGGCGAGGAGGCGGAGCTCGACCGGGTTGGCCTCGCCGGCCATGGAGCGCTCGAGCTCCATGAGGTGGCCGTAGAAGCCGGGGGGCCGGCGCACGGTCTGGCAGGCGTTGTTGATGATGTAGTCGAGGTGGGGGAGCGTGCGCAGGAGCGTCTGGCAGAAGGCCTCGACGCTGGGGATGTGGCGCAGGTCGAGCCCGTGGATCTCGAGGCGGTGGCCCCACTCTGCGAAGTCGGGCTCGGCGGCGTAGCGGCGGGCGGCGTCGCGGGGGAAGCGGGTGGCGACGACCACGCGGCAGCCGTTGCGCAGGAGCATGATGGCCGACTGGAAGCCGATTTTGACGCGGGCGCCGGTGACGACGGCGATGCGGCCCGAGAGGTCGGCGACGGGGTCGCGGCGGCTCTGGTTGAAGTCGCCGCAGGCTGCGCACATCTGGTCGTAGAACCAGTGGATCTCGGAGTAGTCTTGGCGGCAGACGTAGCAGGAGTAGGCGGCGCGGCGCTCGCCGATGGTGGGGCCGGCGGCGGGCTGCGCAGCGGGCTGTGCAGCGGGCTGGGGCGGGGCCTCGAGCTCGGCGGGGAGTTCGTAGCCGAAGCCGGGGAGCTGGGGCGGCTCGCCGGCATACTGGGCGATGCGGCGGGGGGTGGCGAAGATGGGGTTCTCGCGCATCTTGCGGATGGCGGTCTGGTCGAGGATGGCCTCTTCGTTGTCGCGCTTGTCGATTTTGCGCTGCTTGCGCTGGGCGCGCGAGAGCTGGCGGCGGGCCTGCATGTCGGGGTGGGAGACCTTGCCGGCGACCATGAGGAGCCGCTTGCGGCCCTCGGTGTCGAGGTGGGCGAGCAGGCTGCGGTTCTCGTCGACGGCCTCGAGGAGTTCGATGGCTGCGAGGAGGCGGGAACCGAGTTCGGAGGGGGCGGGGGGCTGGTTGGGTTCGT
>JABMMX010000115.1 GCA_013205435.1 Deltaproteobacteria bacterium | reverse complement strand
TCGTCGACGACGCGCAGGTCGATGGTATGACCGAGGGTCGGCAGTCGATTGGCGGCGATTCGAAACGGCAGAGAGAGGTGGCCAAGGTAGCGGTTCACCCGCCAGAGCACATCGCGGCGCAGAAGAATCGTAGCGAGATTCTCTCCGGTGCTTCCTACCTCATTGAGCACGGAAGGCACGACATCGTAGGCGCGTTGTCCGGCTCGGCGAAGTGGTCCGATGTGGGCGGCGCCCGCGATCCGCCAGATGAAGGGGTAGAAGGCGTTGCTGACCAACTTGTGGATCGCGGCCTCTTGCTCCGGCTGCCCCGGCGACGAAACGACAAAGGACTCACGCTCGAGCGAGAAGGTGATGGATACGGGACTGCTTGCGGAGCCGAGCGAGGCATGGCTCCAGTCAACGGAGGCTACGAGCGTCCGCTCTGAATTCTCGGCGTCGAGCTCGCGATCCCAGTTGTGAAGCACTGCACGCTCGTCCCCCCGCTCCATTGTGAGAAGGCCAATCGTGCCGTCGGTGGCGAGGAAGTTCTGACCGTGCTGGGGCCCGTGACCGCTTGCACCAAAGGCGAACAGCGAGCGCGTTCCATCGCTCCTTGTCAGCCCAATCGAGACGGTTTGCTCGGGTTGGTGCCGGTGTTGAACGTTGCCAAACATGCCGAGGCTGACCGACGAACCGTCAGTGAGCAGGTCGCCAAACTGGTTTGGGCCTCGAGCGAAAGATTGCTTCAGCGCGAGGAGGCTCTGAAAGATACTCGACTTCCCCGCGGAGTTTGCGCCTAGGATCAGCGTGATCGGAGAGAGCGGGACCGTGGACGCGAAGTGGGCCTTGAAACCCTTGATCTCGATCTGCGAGATGATGTTCGGCGACGGCTCCAAGGCGGTCACTTCCACCGCAACCCGAGGTTGGTTGGGTCGCCGCCTTGCTCAACAATCACCTTGAGACGCTGCCCAGCGGCAATGTCTGCGGGGGCCTCTCCGAAGGAGACGACGCCGACGGGTTGCGCACCCTTGAAGGCTGGGCGGTCGACGACCTTTGCGCGCCACTTTCCCTTGGGCGTTGCGCTTGTGATCTCTACCTCTACCTCCGTACCCCGCGCGATCGAGGTCCAGACGTTGGCCGGCGCGGCTTGAACCGGGGCGGGTCGTTGGCCGTAGGCGCTTGGCCGCTGGCCGCTCGGGGCGAAGGCGCCCGAACCGCCACCCGTTGCTGCGGGGCGCTGCTGTGCCGGGGAGAAGGCGCCAGGGCCACCCGGCTGCGGCGCGCGGACGCCGGCCTTGGGGAGCTGAACGGTGGTTCCAGCCGACATGGCACGGGCCATCCAGCCCTGATCGGTTCCCGCGGAAGGCAGGGCGAGGCCGCCCTTCTTGGCCTCGATAAACTCATTCACCGTGCGGCTGTTGTCGTAGGGAGCCGGCGCCTTGAGGTTGAGGTGGTAGCGGTGAGGGCTGTCTGCCGCGACCGGCTTGGCGAGCTCGACCAGTTCGTAGATTCGACGGCTTTGCAACCAACCGCCCTCGAGGTTCTGCGTCTTGCAGAAGTCCTCCATGCGTGTTGCAAAACTGGCGCGCGCACCCGCAACTTCTTCGGTGGTTGCAGGCTCCCAGTCGTCGTTTCGAAGGAGGTTGGTGGAGATCAACGAGATCTTGCAGCGACCGTATCCAAGGCTCTTGGCCATACCGAGCGTGTGGCGCGCGTCGGGCTCTCCGCCGAAGTCGAGCGCCCAGAGAAGACCGCCGAGCTCCTCTGCGTAGAGGTTGTGAACTCTGACCTCGGCTTCGAAGCGGGCGCCCTTGGTGAGTGGCTTGAAACTTGTTCCTACGGCGGTGTTGGTAGAGCCGTCTCCGCGCGAGGGCAGCGGAGGTCCCTTCACGACATCGGGCTGGACGCGATAACGCTTGTGGCCGCGGATACGGGCGTTGTCGTCCATGTAGGTGGCGTAGCTGTCTTTGCTGGTCGCGTTGCGGCCGGGTGCGTCGCCGTGGGCTGACTGTTCGACGTAGGCTGGGTAGAAGCTTGCCTTTGGCGCGCCCAGTACCGCCGTCACCGCTGGCTTCTCGGTTCCGCCCGAAACCAGGCGTGCGAGGCCGAAGCTTACCCGACCCTTGATGGCGGACGCCTCGTCCACCGACTTGTCGCGTCCTCGTTGCGAGGAGACATTTCCAAAGAGGGTCTCTGCAAAGTCGAGATTGCTGAGGTTCTCGTCGCGGACCTTCGGCTGGATGCGCTCGATGACCTCGCCGATGCTCTTGTTGTAGGCGAGGCGGAACATCATCGCGAGACCGAAGGCACGGAGTGCCATGTGGCCCTGCTGGTTCGGTACGACGAGGAAGAAGACGGGCACGCGCCCGTTCTTGTCGTACTCCGACTTCCAGAACTTCCACTCGGCGTTGGCGGCCACGCCACGGTTGATGCTGTGCTGTTCCTGCCCGTCTGAGTGGACGAACTCGAACCCTTCGAAGAGCTTTCGAGAGACGTTGAGCTTAGGGTTCCGAGCCTCCGTGTCACCGTCGAAGAAGACAAAGTCATGGTGCTTCGGCTGGCCTGCACCCTTTCGACCGGGCCGGTTGGGATCCCAAGGTGAAGGCTGCCCCGTGATGACCAGCGTTCCGTCGAGTGCGCCATCCCCAAGGGTAGCCTTGCCATATCCCATGCCGAGGTAGGCGGGATCGCGCGGGCGGAGCTGCTTGACCGAGAGGCCTTGGAGTTTGAGTGTCTCGAGGCCCGACAGCCGCCCGTCTTGCCCCTGCTTCACGCCCCAACTCCGATACTTGTCGGGCGCTGACTGGCGGCGGCCCGGGTCGAAGTTCACGCCACGCTGCTTTGCCGCCTTGATGAGCGACTGATACTCCACCTTTGCGAAGTCGCAGGGTGTGATGGTTGCAACGATATCTTCGTCGAGGCCGTGGTGGGCGTCCACTCTGTCCGCGTCGTTCTTCTGCAGCCATCCGGCAACGACCTTGGGCAGGGGCTGGTTGAGGCCCTCAAGGTCACGCATGATGCCAGCCATGTGGCGGACGTAGAGGTTCTGGTTTTGGAGATCCCGCACGCCATAGCGGTGATTGTTTGCGCGGCGCATGTAGCCGAAGGAGGCGATCTCTACGATGCTCCTGATGGCCCCGCGAAGCGACGAGCCTGGAATGGCGTGCTTGCCCTCGGGGCCTCGGAAGAAGCTCGTCGGGTCGGTGGCTCCGCGGACAAAGATATCGGTTTCGGCTTCGACCGCGATGCGGAAGGTGCCGCTAAAGCCGCCGTCAACGGGGAAGTCCTGGGTGACGGTGGCATTCCATTCGGGGCAGAAGACGTCGTCGTTGAGCGGAACGAAGCCGTAAGGTGCATGCAGGGGTACGGACATGGTCAGGCCTCCTTCAAGGCAACGAGGCGGGCGGCTACGGGCTGCAGCGGTTCGGCGCTGATTCCTGCATGTGCGCGATGGGTCGGGCGCCACGCGACATGGTATGTGAAGTCGGGCGGGCTGCCTGCTGCGGAGGGGATCGTGGACTTGCGAGTCACCGCTTGCCAGATGACCTCGTCCCCGCCGGCCGCAGCCTCGATGAACCAACCGAGCAGCGCTGATCCGTCCCGCTCGATACGGAGGCTCCTGCTTTCGTCCAGGATCAGCTCACCCGAGAGCAGCTTCCCGGCGGTCACCGCAGCGAGGAGGTCTGGCTCGGCGCCTTGGCCGGCGGCCGCCCATGCAGCTTCCTGCAGTCGGTACCAATTGCCCTTCGCAGTCGTGAGCCAGCCGGAGGTCTTCTCGTTGCTCAGCAGGGCAAGCAGTTCGGCAACGGTGAGGGCGCGATGCTCGGTGCGAAGCGTGCCCGGGGCAAGCATCTCCGCGTCAGACTTGGGAAGATGGCGCTCGAGGAGCGCAAGCTGTTGCTGTTGGTTCATGGGGTCACCCGCGCAAAGTTCTTGATGCTCGCCGTTGTCTCGGGGGCTCCCCGAAAGAACCCGTGGCCGCGGTTCGCGCCACTGCCGAGCGCGAGCCGCCCGGCCGCGAGATCGGTCAGGGCGAGTTCGAGGGAGGGCAGGGCGATACCGGCGTTGGGAAGTTTGGCTGCTTCAGCGCTCAGCTGGAACTTCAACGTTACCCGAGCCGAGCGAACGGGCGCCTCGGAGTAGAGGAAGCCATCCATTGGCGCTTGTGTGAAGCGGTCAAGGGCTACGTGTTGCATGGGAATCTCCTTCACATCCTGCACGTAGATGTCTGTCACGGAGAGTTGGCCGACAGCGGCCCCGCCATCAGCCCCTGCCGAGACAAACCCGAAGAGTGCGTCCACGGCGGCATTCGCGGCAAGGAGGGGATTGGCGGCCGTCTCTGGCCTCCTCTTTGCGAGCCGAATCGCATGAAAGAGGGTGCGGTGGCGAATCGCACCTTTGATGGAGGTGCCGGCGATCAGCGCGGGGGCATCCTTGGGCGTGCTGACGCTTCCGCCCTGGTTGCTCCAGACGATCCGCTGCTCCCAAACCTGGAGCTTGTCGTGCGGCTTTCGCTTGTCCTTGGCCATCGTGAAGTGGCCGTCCCGACCCTCTACGGGCTTTCCTGTGCCGAAGATCCAGAGGTCGGCCGGCTCGAGCGGGAGTTCGAGAAGCCGGGTCGAGCCGGAGCCATTCGGCTTTGGCTTGAATTCGCGCAGGGCGTTCGGGCGCTCGCGAAGGCTGCCCTTGGTGGCGCGCCATGCATTGCGATCGGCGGAAACGCCGAGGTCGAAGGCGCCGATCAAGGCCTCGATCATGTCGAAGGAGCCAGCGCCACGGCGGGTACGGGCACCGAACCGGATCGCTCCGGAGGCAATCCGGTTTACAATCAGCTCAAGTTCTCTCTGTGCCTCCTGCTTGCTGGCAGCGTTCAGCTTCAGTTCGAAGGTGAAGCGAGCGCCGGCCGGAACGGAGCGGACATCGAACTTGCCATTGCCGTCGGCGACGCCGCGCTCCGAAATGCGGACATGGTCGCGGACGACGCCGAGACGGAGGTGGCGAAGCACCGCATCGTCTGTTTCCGTTGCTGCGCGAAGCGGCGCGACGGGTCGATTCTTTGCATCGTGGACGACGGCCCACGAGACCTCGAGTCGTGAGGCGCTGCCAGAGGCTTGCTCGCCCCGCTTTGTCGCTTGATAGCCGAAGAGGTCGCGCGCATAGCTCTCGTCCTCGGAGCTCATGACGGAGCGAAGCACTCCGGCGATCGAGGTGCCGGGAAGGGCGGGCAGGCCGTTTGCGTCCGTGACACAGACGGCATCATGGAGGCTGTCGCCACGCCCGGTTCCGACTGCGAAGGTGCTGGTGAATTCGATGGAGATTCGGGCCACAGCGAAGGTGAGCCCGGATGGGGTCGAGGACTGAATCACGAGGCACCTGCCTTTCCTTGAAGGACGCGTTCAATTCGGCCGGCGAGCAACGCTGCAAAGGTGAAGAAGTCTTCGTCGGAGCTTGCCGGGAAGCTCGCGAGTGCGGCGAGCAGCATGGCCGACGGTGCGTCCCTGTGCTGGAGCGACCCCCAGCTTCCTTGGGTCACACCGCGCTCGAACTGGGCCTTCAGATCGCTGATGAAGTTCGCACGGCTTCCGCCCGACAGACGGGCATTGTTCGCCTCTTGCCGAATCTTTCCAAGTTGTGCTCCCCGAAGTCCGGCGGAGTTGAAATGTTCACTCGCCGCAACCGCCTGCTCCCAAATCTGGCCCTCTTTGGCGATACTGCTCGCCTTGGCACGAAAGATGGCGAAAGAGGGATCGACTGGCAGTGCGCCGAGCGGCTTGCGTGCCTCCCGCTTGTGACCCTGGGTAATGAGATTGGGCTCCTTGGCGCTCAGGAGTGCCGGCTCTGCAAGCAGCATTCCGAGTCCTCGACCCAGGTGAATCCCGACACCCGGTTCGATTTGGCTGCGGAGGTCGCTGAGGCCCTGCTCGTTGAGGCCGGGGCCGCTTAAGGTGATGACGCTTCCGGCGACGATGACCTGATGCTCGGTGTCGGGCCGTCGGCGATAGCCGTTGAAGGGGGAGTATCGACGGAATCGGAGGAAGGAGCGTTGGAGGTCGATCGTCCAGTCCTTTCCAAGCCCGAAGTCGGCGGCTGTGGGGAGGAGGCGAGGCCCTCCCGTGGCCGGGTCTCGAAGGCAGAGGTCGGAGACCGCAAGGAGGCGAACCCTACCCGTGACTGCCGGCAGCGCGGGCTCGGCTTTGACGGAGGCATCGGCAATCCTCACCGAGGCGGACCCAAACTCGGCGCTGCGGCTGCGACCGAGGCGAATGCCAGCTGTCGTGAGCGCTTGAAGCACCTGTTCAAGCAGGGCGCTGTCATCCGAAGCAATCGTCGCGGAGAAGCGCGTACCTGCCGGCAGCGCCTCCACGCCATAGAGAAATCCCTCACGCGCACGGCCAGCCTCGATGGAGGTGCGCATGGAGGAGCGCCGCTCTACGGTGACCGTTTCGATGCCATCTTTGCCAGCGACCCGCCACGCGGAGCGGAGTTGTGCGAGTTGCGTGCCCGCGGGACGCTCTGCCTGAGAGAGGTCGAAGACCCGATGACCGCGCTTTTCTCGGTGCCAAGAGAGCGGCGTGGGGAGGGCCACGGCGCCACCCGAGGAGAGAGGGAGGGCATCTCCGAACCGAACGGCTCCCTGCTCGAAGGCCTCGACGGCGCGTTCTCCGAGCGCATCGTAGAGCCGGCTGGCTGCTGCGCCGAGTAGCGTTGCTCCGGGGATGCGGTCGAGGCTCGTGGGCCTTCCGACTGTTGCCGAGGCCCGCGTGAAGACAGCGTCTGCATCGAGCGTGATGGCGAGTTGCTTTGAGGTCATTGAATCCCCCCGACGGCGATGGAGACCTGGCATCGGCCCAGCCCGCGATTGCGTCCGGACCCGACCGATCGGACAAAGAGTTGGCTGGCCTCATCAAGGGCGGCCCAAGGCGGCGCATGCTGCGCATTTGCCCATTCAAGCTCTGCGTAGAGCGTGACGGGTAGCCATGCTTCGATGCTACGCAGACTTCCGTGGCTGACGAGACCATCGGTGAGCGCCGTCGACGCCAACGTGGTTCGCATGGCTGCCAGTAGGTCTGGCCCCTCCTCACTGCGAGCAGCGCTCACCCAGGCAGTTCGGTCAGCAAGCGTCTTGCCGAGTCTCGCGGAGGCGACGCGGAGCCTTCCACCCTCGGTCAGAAACCGGCTCTCCTCGAGTGACTGCACGCGATCCCCGCCTGCGTCTCCGATTCCGGTGCCGAAGGCCTCCGTGATCGTGGAGGCAGACCAGTAGGTTACGCCGGCGTTTGCGGCGAGCTCCGCTGCCTGCCGAAGAAGGCCCTTTATGGTGCGCCCGGGGAGAATCGGCAGGCCATCGGCATCTGCGTTCACAACCGCGTCCGCTCCGACGCCGTCGCCTCTGCCGGTTCCAGGATGCCAATACCCGAGTAGTTCAACGACCAGTGTCGCCTTGTTGCTCATACTGCCTCCTCGTCATGTGCGAGGTACTTGAGAAGCGCTGCATCGAGCAGCGCGGTAGAGACGGTGCCACTGCCGACCTTCCAGCCATGATTGGCGTCGTGACCCAACTCTTCGAGCGCGTTGGCGAAGGCCGCCCACTGCTTGGGCCTCGAAGCTTTGGCGACCTCCTTCATTCTTTCCCAGAAGGGTTGAGCCCGGGTGGGGTCCTCCGCTGCGAGCCGCAGCCATTCACGGATGGTACCTCGGGGCATCGCCTTCATCGCCTCGCGGAGCGCGATCAGTTTGTCGAGGTCTTCCAAACAGTAGGGGCCATCGGAGAGCCGAGCCTGCGCCGCGTTCGGGCCGGTGGCGGAGAGCTCAGCGGCGAGAATGTCATCCCAGTCGAGTTCCGGATTCGCCGTCGTGATCCGATGAAAGAGAATCCTTGCTTCCGATGTGGTGGGTTTGCCCGAACGCTTTGCTCCTTTGCAGAGCGACTCCGCCAATTCGTGCGCCGCGTGGAAGGGGAAGCCGACCTTGACCAGTGCAACGCCGGCGCTGGCAGTCAGACCCTGCGGCGCGGCGAGGGCGGGGGCCTGCGAGGTGAGGCGGGTGAAGGCCTCGAGGTAGCGCTGAACAAAGCCGAGCGCTTGGTCGGCTGCAACGATTGCGGTGAGGTCGTCGCCGCCCAGCACGATGGGGCGCGCCAGCACGGTATCAGGGTGCTTCTTGTGCGCTGCAACGCCGGCGAAGGCCTCTTTCGCGGCGCCGCGGGTGGCAGCGGTTAGCGCATGGCTGAAAGCGCTGAGCTGACCGGCGGGGAGCGCCATGATTCTCTCACCGATGGCGTTGCCGTCTGCGTGAATCACGGCAATGTATCCCTCTCCGAAGTCGTTCGTGTCTTCGACGAACGATTGCGAGGGGTCATCGAGCAGCGCGTCGAATGCATCGCGCCGTTTGTCGGTCCGCATGCGGTTGACCATTGCGACCTTGCGGGCAACGGCCGGGTCGGCGAGATCATTTCCGTTGCCCTTCGGCAGCCTGTCGCTCGCCGGGAGACCGGTGCGAGCGCTCCGCGCGACGAAGGGGCCCGCATGGGGCAAGGCAGGAGCCGCCAGATTTCGGGCATTCGCAAGTTCGGTCATCAGGAGCGACCGCGTTGCTTTGGCGTCGGTCGCATCGGTGACCCATGCCTGCACCAGGGTGAGGCCCGGGGCGTTGATCTCCACCAAGAGCGGCCAAACCGAGGCCACCTTCTGCAGCGCGGCCTCATCTGGCAGTTGGGCTTCTATGGCTCCCGCTGCGCTCGTGATGATTTTGCCGCCAACATCGCTGACGAGTTTCGCTGCCAGAGCTGGGAGGGCGTCGATGATGGCGCTTCCCCCTTTCAGTTCGCGAAGCCGGTCGCTCGCAAGAATCCACTCTTGGATTCCCTTCGCTTCCGCGCGGTACAAGATTTGCGCCATCTGTCCTCCCGACCCAGCAGACTGTGCGTCCCGCAGCATTCTAGAACCAATGCAGTGCAGGCGCGGGACAGAGTCTAGCGGGTCAAAATTTCATCCGTCAACCGCGATCGTTCGGTCACGCGACGGTTGCGACAGTCGTCTTAGATCCGGCTTGATACGCTACTCATTGGCGCTGGCTAGGTCGTAACTCTTTGATCTCAAAGGAGGGCGGCTTGATCTTCATCATGGACGGGCGCGCGGATACAGCCAGCACTTTCCTCCCTCGTCGCGTCGATTGCTCCTCCCCGGCCCCTGCCCTCCGGTTCAGGCTCAGCCTCTCTGCCCCACCACCTGCGCCGCCGATGCCGACGCAGTGGAGGTGGACCTTAGCTGCGTGCGGTTGAAGGGTTAGCGAAAGGCAAAGAACCGGCCGCAGGAGCCGCCGATGTAGACCCAGCCGTCGACGATGCAGGGGGTGGAGAGGACCCGCTCCCCGGTGTCGTAGTTCCAGAGCTGTGCCGCTAAATGCCAGTGGGGCTTGGGACCAGTCTGGCCGATAACGATTGTAGCGTGACTTCGCGGATCTCCCGGGTAGCCTGCTGCACGGTCAAGACTCGTGAGGAGCACCGATGGT
>JABMMX010000114.1 GCA_013205435.1 Deltaproteobacteria bacterium | reverse complement strand
GAGCTGGAATTCGCGGTAGGCGTCGTCGGTGTCGGCCTTCGCGGCCTCGCGGAAGCGGGCCTCTGCGATGAGCAGCGCGACCGCGAGCCGCTCGTCGCTGGTCGTCTCGCTGGGAGCTCCGGCGATCCAGGCCTCGCCCATGACGATCGCCTGCTCGGACTGGTCGGCATCGATGGCCTCGCGCATGCCCTGGGTGATGTGGGTGCAGCCCGTCGCGACGATGGCAATGCAAACCAGTGCCCCAGCCATCGCCAGTACCGACCGCCTGAAACGATTCATGCGCAGATTCACGAACTCTCCCTGTGATGGTGCCACCGCCGAGGACCCCCCGAGCTTCACGAGCGAATACCCTCCGCCCGCCCGAATGCAAATGAGAAGAAGCGCTCCGAGAGATTGGACATCTCCACCAAGATCGCATCTCGTCGCCTCTGCGATTTCAAAGCGCGGAGGGTGCGATGCCGAGAGAGTGGAATTGGAGCGCGATCGCGGCCTTTGCTGTGGCATTTATGCTGAGCGCACAGGCGGCTGCAGCTGCGCCATCGCCCTGCGCCGAAGGCCCTGAGCGGAGCGACGCCCAGCTCAAGCGCTGGGTGGAGGAAGACGCCATCCTCCGCGCGGTCGCGGCCCAGGCCAGTGCGACGCGGCTGCAGCTCCGCATCTACCTCCCGCCCTCCAACGATGCGCCCTGCGGCCGGCTCATGACCTACCGCGAAGATGCCGAATATCTCTACCCGGCGAGCGCGATCAAAATCGTCCCTGCCATCGCGGTGCTCTCGCACTGGTCGGAAGGTCGCGCGGGAACCCCGCCGCTCGATGCGCCGCTGCTCTTCTCCGACAAGCAGGCCGACGACGCCTTCGGCCACACCCTCCGCGTCGGGGGTTACCGGCCGCAGTCGCTGGCAGACCACCTCGAGGCGATGCTGGTCGAATCTTCGAATGGCTCCTTCAATGCGCTCTACGAACTGGCCGGCCCCGTGGCGCAGAATGAGCCCTTTCACCGAGGCGGCTTTCCGAGCGTCCGGGTCATCCATCGCCTCTCCGGCTACAACCTGCCGAAGGAGCTCGCTGCCTACATGCCAAGCGTCGCCTGGATGCGTGGCGGCGAGCGGGTGGTCTGGCTGCCGGAGCGTTCTGTCGCTTCGCTCCCGGCCTCCTCGATCCGCCTGCCACGCGAAGAGATCGGCGCCGGCTACCTCGAGGCCAACTCCGGTCTCCGCGTCGATGCACCCATGCCCTTCGGCATGAAGAACGGGGTGACGCTCGCCGACCTCCAGCGGCTGCTCGTTGCCCTCTTTCACGAGCTACCGGAGACCGACGCCGCACGCCTCCCCCCGCTCTCTGACGAGTCCACCAGCCTCATGCTCAGCCTCATGCGGGGGCCGCTGTCGGAGAAGGACGGCGTTTCGGCGGAGAGCCGCGAGGCCCGCTTCAAACCCATGCTGCCCGGGCTCCTCGAACTGGGCATCGAGCGGTCCCAGATCGACTACACCAACAAGGCCGGACGGGCCTACGGCTTCCACCTCGACAACGCCCGTATCCGCATCGGCGACCAAGTCGCCTATGTGACTGTCGGGATGCTCGCAAACAGCGACGGCGTCTTCAACGACGACCGCTACGACTACGATGCACTTTCCTTCCCGGCGCTCCGAGCGGTGGGCGCCATGGTCGGCTCGAAACTCTTTGGTTTGAATCCCGCAAAATCCCCCTAGCGCCGTCGCCTTCTCCGCAGAGAATTGGCGCATTTTGATTCGCGGAATTATGGCTCTCCGGCCGCCCGCTCTGGTTGCGCGGCGCGGTAGCTTCCGGGGGTAGAGAACAGCGTGCAGCAGGCTCCTGAAACAGAGCATTCGCCTCGGGTGATTGGCGCTACGGGCGCGCTATCGATCGTGGTCGGTTCCATGCTCGGCATCGGCATCTTTCTCATGCCCGCGCTTGTGGCCTCTCATGTGGGGAGCCTCACGGGGTTCTTTGCGGTCTGGCTCTTTGGGGGCGCGGTCGCGCTCGCGGGCGGCTCTGTCTACGCGGCGCTCGGCTCCCTCTTTCCGCGCGCCGGCGGAGACTATGTCTTTCTCCGCGAGTCGTTCGGCCCCTCCATCTCCTTCTCCGCAAGCCTGCTCCTGTTTTTTGGCGTCTTCGTCGGCTCCATCGCCACCACCGCTGTGCCGCTGTTTGAGTTTCAGTTTGCCGAGATCGCCTCCCACTCCGGCCTCAATATCTCGGCCGATCCCATCTTTGCCCACCTCGCCTGGTCGCCCTCTTGGCGCTCGCTCGGCGCCATCAGCCTCATCGGTGTGCTCACCATCATCAATGCGGTCGGTACAACCCTCTCCTCCCGCGTGCAGGTGCTGCTCACCGTCATCCCCTTCGCCTTTCTCTTCCTCGGCGCACTCTACGCGGTCTTCTCCGGTGACCTCTGGTCGGCGCCCGTGTCGCCCGCCCATGCCACCCGCGCTGACTCCATGGCCGGCTATGTGACGGCCGCCTCCGCGGTCTACTTCGCCTACTCCGGCTGGAACGCGGTCGCCTACGTGGGCGGCGAGATCCAGGACCCCAAGCGCAACATCCCCTTGAGCCTCATCGGCGGCACCCTCGTCATCACGCTGCTCTACCTGCTCATGTGCGCCGGCTTCGTCTCGGTGCTGGGCATCGAGGGGCTCCGCTCGACCGCCGAAGCCGGCACCGCTGTCTCGGCAGCACTCTTCGGCGACGGCTCCCGGATGCTCATGGCCGCCCTCATCGCCACCGCCCTCATCGGCTCGCTGAACGGCTGCGTTCTTGCGGGCGCCCGCGTTGCTGCCGCCGCCGCCGCGGACGGCCTCGCGCCCCGCTGGCTGGCCAAGTTCGACCCCAAGCTCGGCACCCCGGTTCGCGCCCTGGTCGTCCAGTTCTTCGCGGCCTCCATCCTCGTGCTGTCGGGCCGCTTCGAAGACCTCGTCGCCCTCACCAGCCTCGCGATGATGCTCCTCGGCTCGCTCTCTGTCATCGGCCTCTTCCGGCTGTTGCGCAGGCCCGGACAGGACCGCACCGGCCTGGTCCTCATCGGCTTCCCCTGGCTGCCCATTGCCTATCTCGCGGCGAGCCTCATCGTGATCGTCAGCTCGCTCTACCAGTCCACGACCAACACCGAGGCTGGCCTGTCGCAGCGGCTGCTGCCCATGCTCGGGCTGCTGCTCTTTGTAGGCGCCTGGATCGGCCACGCGCTGCTCGAGCGCCTCCGCTCCCGCGCTGCAGCGAAGGGCTAGTTCGTCTTGCCGTTCGGCAGCCGCACAGGGCTGCCAGCATCGGCCGCACAGCGGAAGCCAAAGTGATGCGGAGGGCTGTTGGAGGCCACATGGCGGCGCCGCCGAATGCCGGTCGCACACTCCGGGCCCCAGTACCAGGAGCCACCTCGGACGGTCTTGTTCGAGTGGCCCTTGCAGGGCGCAGCTCCACCGCCACAGGGTCCCTTGGGGTTGATGCCGAGGCAGGCCTCACCGCACGACGCCCACGACGGGCTCCACCAGTCGGCGACCCACTCCTCTGCGTTGCCCACAAGGTCGAAGATACCGTAGCGGCCGGCGGCCCGCAAGCCGACGAGAAGCACCTTCCCCTTCTCCGGGCTCGCGCCCCGTTTGGTGATGCCGCAGCTGCGGCCCCGCTCATCCTTGATCACCGCGTTTTCGCAGCTCACCAGATCGTTGCCGAACGGGGTCTTTTCGCCCTCCGGTCCCCGCGCCGCAAGCTCAAACTCGGCCTCGGTCGGAAGCCGCTTGCCGCGCCAAGAGCAGTAGGCCTCCGCAGCGTACCAGTTGCCGCCCGTGATGGGCTGCTTGGGGTTGCTGAAGTCCTGGTAGAGGGGCGCAGCGGCCGGGCACCCTCCTGCGCTCATGCACTGGCCGTAGTCGCTGATTGTCACCTCGTACTTGTCCATCCAGAAGGTCTGGTTCCAGACGAGCGCGCTGGGCATCGACGCCGGCCCCGACCTCGGCTCGTCTGCCTGCCTGCAGCCGTCACGATCTTCATCGACGCCGCGCGGGTGCCAACCTCCGGGCACGCAGGCCATGTCTGCAGGCGTCGCGCTACAGTCCACGAGCGCAGGCGCCTCAACGCTGGGTGGTCCGGCCACAACCTTCGCGGCGGCAGGCGCAATGGCCGCTCCGGAGCCGGAGCCATCTGCAATCGGGGGCGTCACCGCGGGCGCTGTTGGGACGGCCGGTGGCGGTGTCTCACCCACGCCCGTAGAGCAGCCCGCTTGCAGCGGGAGCAGCAGCAGCCCAACCCAGGCGGCGGCAGAGGGGACGATAGAGCGTGCGGTCTGCTGAAGCGGGCGCTTGGTCATGGTTTGGTCGGACTTGCTGGCGCGACGGTCGCGGCGGCGAGGGTATCGATGCGGCTCTTGCCGGGCGGCTTCTCTTCTACCCGCCGCTTGAGGAGCGCGAAGGAGGTCTGGATCGTCGAGTCGGTCATCCAGGCAACGAAGTTGGCGCCCGTCTGGGTGTTGTAGTGATAGACATCGCCCTCCACGGCGCCCATCCGCGGCGAGTGGCGGGTGCGGAGAATCAGCGACTTTTCGTCGAAGGGCTGGGCGATGATGTTGGCGCGGAAGGCGGGGCTATAGTCGAAATACTTCTCCGCGTTGGAGAGGTAGAGGGTGCGGAGCGGTACGCCCAGCTTCCGCATCGCAGAGGCTGCGGTGAGCATGGCCGAGGTGGCTGTGAGGTCGCCGCGAATTGCGACGACCCGGCCCTCCTGCCAGAGCGTCCGAACCTTCGCATACTGGCCGGCGTCGGTCAGGAAGCAGGGGATGCCGAGGCTTGCATTCCGGCGCTTCACCTGACCCAGCCGGGCCGAGATGATGGTGCCCGCTACTTTGAGCGTCCGTTGGTGCCGCTTCCGTACCGCTTCGTCGCTGTCTGCGGCAGTGAGCAGCTCGTCCCACGCCCCCGCATCCCGCGCCGCGTCGCGCCACAGCTGGATGAAGGCTTCCGGCGTCTCGGCCTTCGCGAAGGCGATGCCGTAGAGTTCATGCACCCGCACCACCTCGGCATCGAAGTCGAGCGCGAGCAGGAGCGACAGCTCCTGCCAGCCTGCGAATAGGTAGAGCTGGTCGGTGCCAACGCCGGCGAGTGCGCCGCCGAGCTTGCCGATCGTCTCGCGCCAGACATCGTGGGCCGACTCGTTCGAGACCCAGTAGTGGGAGCCAAGCACCAGCGCCGGCGGCGCCGGGTCAGCGACAACGGAGCCGAGAATCTCTCTGGCCTCAGCCGTCAGCGGCCCGCTCTCGGTCCAGACGGGCGCAGGTGCTGGGGGCGGTGCGACCGGCGGAGCAACGGGCGCTGCAGAGCCCTCCTGTGCTGCGGGAGCAGGCGTGGGGGTCGCCGAACGCGCGTCGCCAGAGCAACCGCCGAGCGCGCTGCTGAAGACAACCGCGAGGGCGAGCTGCGCTGTCAGACGCGACAGCGCGCTGCGCTGGCCCTGCTCTAGGTGGGGGCGAGAGCTCTTCGTTGCACCACTTTGCTGACCCATCGTCCCTCCAACCGTTGTGACAGACCTCGGGCAGTGCATCGTATCATCCTAACACCCCGCCGTCAGCGCCGCCGCATGGTAGCGCGAAACCGCGGAGGCGCCACAAAATCGACCGTCCCGCCGCCGCAATTTGCTTGAGATCTCGGGCCCACTGTGGCCGAAAGATGATATTGGAGTTGGGGGAAAACATGCGCCGTCACATGTTGATACGAAGAATCGTTGCGTTCGCGCTCCTGCTTCAAACTGGTTGCTCGGAAGACCGCACAGGCGCGGTGAACATCGATGGCTCGGGCCAAGGGTCGGGCTCGGGCCAAGGGTCGGGCTCCGGCGCGGAGGGCTCAGCATCGCCCGCCTGCTGGTTCGAAGAGGGCAGTGGCCTCTGCCCTGACGAGCCGCGCGGCAGCGTCGCCGCAGCCTGCGCCAGCGGGCGCATCGCCCGCCCCAATGACCTCCCCGGCACCTCCGGCGTCTGCCTGCCTGCGCTGCGAGATTGGGACTGCCCCGAAGGCTGGTCTGCGGTGCCCGCGATGGGCAGCGGAGCGCCGGCCGACATCGGCGACTTCGACCGCTGCGAGCCCCCCGCCGTCGCCGACGACTGCGGCCCCGACGAGGTCGCATCACCGCTCCGCCCATCCTGCGCTCCGTTCGGCGCCAGCTGCCCCTCGCTCGCCGACCGCTGGCACGACGAGGCCACCATTCGCGACGAAGCACCCGTCTTGGCAGGCCCCATCTTCTATGCCGCCCCCGACGGGCTCGCAGCGGCCCCCTGCACCCGCGCGGAGCCCTGCCTGCTCGACGACGCGCTGGTCGCCCGGGCGGAGGGTGGCATCATCGCCGCCGCCGTTGGCCGGTATGAGACGGCGCTGCTGCTCGACCGTGCGGTCGCACTCGTCGGCGCCTGCGCCTCTGCCACGCTGCTGCAGCCACCTACGACGAGCGAGACCACCGCGATCGTCGAGCTCCGCTCGGAGGCGCCCGTCACGGTCGCCCAGCTCCGCCTCGAGGGCGAGCGCATGGGCATGGTCATCGGCGCGCCGCTGTCCGGCAACACCGAGGCCCTCCACAGCCTCCACGCGCTCCGCCTCCACGCCCTGCAGGGCCGCGGCCTCTTCGTCACCGAGGGAGCCCGCGCCGAGCTCCGCGACCTCTTCGTGACCGACATGCAGGCCACACCCTCCGACCGAAAGCGTGGCCGCGCGCTGCAGGTGAACGACGGCAGCCAGCTCACGATCACGGCTGCCGTTATCCGTCGCGCCATGGAAATCGCAGTCGTGATGGCCGATGCTGGCACCCAGCTCACCATCGAAGACCTGCTGGTCGAAGATACCCAGCCCTCGGCTACCGGCTCGGGTCGGTCGATGGGGGTCGTCGCCGAAGTCGGCGCCTCCCTCACCCTGCGCGATGCGCTGGTCCGGCGTGTCAATGACGCCGCGCTCTTCTTCAGTCGCGGCGCCACCTTCGACGGAGCCAGAATCCTCGTCGACCGCGTCGCAATCTCAACCTCGCAGCCCCCCACAGGGTGGGGTCTCGGCGTGGAGCTGGGAGCCACAGCCATGCTCGACACTGTGCTGATGCGCGACTGCACCGAGCGGGGCATCCGCGTCGCCGGCGCCGGCAGCCAGCTCGATGCACACCAGCTCGCCGTCGAGCGCGTCGCGCCGCGTCCGAGCGACGGAACGATGGGATGGGGCCTGAGCATCGAGGCCGGCGCAACCGCCCAGCTCGACAAAGCGACGATCCTCCAAGCGCACGAGTTTGGCATCTCGGTAGATGGCGCCGGCAGCTCCCTCGCGGCCTCGGAGCTCCTCGTCGCCGACACCGAGGCGAGCCCCGTCACGCTCAACTACGGCAGAGGAGTTCAGGTTCAGTTTGGTGCCAGCGCCACGCTCGTCGAGTCGCTCCTGCTGCGCAACCGAGAGTACGGCATCAATGCCGCCGAGCAGGCAACCCTCGACCTCGACACAACCGTCATTGAATCAACCCGTGCTTCGCTCCGTGACCAACTCTTCGGCGCAGGACTCACGGTGCTGTTTGATTCGCATGTGACCTTCCGCGACCTCACCCTCCGCTCCAACCTGGAGCATGGCATCTTGGCAGACGCAGCCCAGACCACCGTCACCGGCGACCGCCTGCTCATCGTTGGCACGGGTGCGCTCGAAGCAAACGGGCTGGGCGGTCGCGGCCTCGCCATTCAGGGTGGCGCCACCGCCGACCTGCGCGACCTCTGGGTTGCCGACAACAGAGACATGGGCCTCTTCGCGGATGGAACCGGCACCCGCGTCGACCTCGCCCGCGCTGTGATAGCCCGCACCCTCCCGCGCAGCGCCGATGGCCTGTTCGGGCGAGGCATCAATGTGCAGGAGGGGGCGCAACTCACGGTCACCGACGCGCTCGTCTGGCGCAACCACGACCTGGGCCTCTTTGCCAACGGTGCCGGAACCCGCTTCACCGGCAGCCGGCTCCGCATCCAAGAGACCGCACCTAGGCCCGCAGACAGCGCCTACGGCGTGGGCATGACCGCGCAGCAGGGCGTAACGCTCTCACTCAGCGAGGCCCTCTTCCGCAGCAACCACGCCCACGGCCTGCTCATCCAGTCCGAGGGGACCGTGGCCGAGCTGCGCTCTATCACCATCGAACGCACGCTCCCGTCGGCGCGGGATGGCAACTTTGGCAGCGGCCTTGTCCTCTACCGAGGCTCGCAGACCACTGCCGCCAACCTCACCCTCCAAGACAACGCCCTCTGTGGTCTCCAAGCAGCGAGCGACCTCACCTCCTTCGACATCGATGGCGCCCTCATCGCCCGCAACCAGGTGGGTGCCAACCTCCAGGTCGCCGGACTCGTCGGAGAGAGGCTCAGCAGCGCCCTCCGCAACGAGCGCTTCGTCGGAAACGGCCAAGACCTGGTCTTCCTCGACCTGCCTGTCCCGGACGGCGGAGACCCCGGCGCCTCCCCGTGAGATAGACCCGAGCGGCGCACTGCCTTGACAGCCTCGCCGCATCCGCGTCAGAGAGGGGCCGTAAAGCAGCACCGTCTCGGCGCCCGACGCACCATGCATCCCATCTCTTGCACGCTCATCTTTCTGGGGGCGATTTTCCTCGGAGCCTGCTCTGAGGGAGGGGCGTCGCAGGCCCTGGGTAGCGCGGGCTCCGGCGACCCGGACGGTAGTGGCTCCGGCTCCATAAGTGGCTCCGGCGAAGGCTCCGGCGACGCGCCCTGCTGGGTCGCGAGCCGCTCCGGCCTCTGCCCCGAACAGCCCCGCGGCAACAGCCCCGAAGACTGCCCGAGCGGCCGCATCTTCGAAGGCTCCGGCTTCGCGCCGGGCACCGGCCCCTGCCAGCCCCACCTCCCCGACTGGGACTGCCCTGTAGGGTGGATCGCGGTGCCGGCCCTCACCGACGGCTCCGGCGTGGAAAACCCGCCCGAAGGTCTACCGCAGTTCAACCGCTGCGAGCCCCCTCCGCTCCCCGCCGACTGCCCTGCCGGCACCTTCGCCCGCGTCGGCTCCGCAGCCTGCGAGCCGCTCGGAACCGCCTGCCCCGCGGCAGCAGAAAGGTGGCCCGATGAGGCCACGCTGCGCGCCCTCGCGCCGGCCTTCACCGGCCCCATCGTCTACGCCGCCGCAGACGCTGCAGCAGACGGCGCCGGCACCCGCCAGAGCCCCCGACCACTCGTCGCGGCAGCCATCCGCGCCGCCCAGACCGGCCTCGTCGCGCTCGCGCTCGGAACCTACAACACCCCCGTCCGGCTCGACCGCAGCGTCGCGCTGGTAGGCGCCTGTGTCGCCGGTACCACCCTCGCCTCCGACCAACCCTCCGACAGCGCCGGCGTCGTCGACATCTCCTCCGGCGCACCGGCGCTCCTCGCCAACCTCTCCATCACCGGAGAGCGGCCCGGCCTGACCATCGCGCCGGGCTCCGAATCACCACACACCCTCGCCGCGCTGGCCATCGTCGGTGTCCGAACCGTTGGCATTCTGGTGAACGGCGCACAGGCCGTCACGCTCGCGCAGCTCCGCATCGAGGGCACCCGCGCTGCCGAAGCCCGCACCTTCGGACGGGCCATCGCGCTCACAGATGGCGCCACCGTGGAGGCCACCGACCTCTCGCTGCTCGGCAACCGCGACATCGCGCTCTCGCTCGACGGCCCGGGCACCGCGATCACCGCCACCCGCCTCCTCGTCGGAGCCACCCTCGAGCGCCTTACCGACGGCCTCTTCGGCCGCGCCATCGACCTCCGCGGCGGCGCCAGCGTGACATTGAGCGAGGCTGCATTGCTCGGCAACCGAGAGGTCGCCATCGCCGCGGCCGGCACCGCCACCACGCTCACCGCTGAAGACCTCTTTGTCTCCTCGACCCGTGCCCGTGCTCGCGACAGCGCAGCAGGCCGCGGCCTTGAACTCACCGACGGCGCCACCGCCACCCTCGCCCGCGCCACCTTCGCAGACCACCTCGACCTCGCCCTCTCGATCGACGGCGCCGGCACCAGCGCGACCCTCCATCAGGTGGTCGTGCGCAACACCCGCGGCGCCCTCGCCACGGGCATCAACGGTTACGGCGTGAGCATCACGGGCGGCGCAGCGCTGCAGGCCTCCTCCACCCTCATCACGGGCAGCCACAGCGCCGGCCTCCTCGCCTCGGGCCTCCGCACCCGCCTCACCCTCGCAGACTGCCTCGTCGACAGCACCGAGCCCGACAGTGACGGCGCAGGCAACGGCATCGCCGTGGAGTCGGGAGCCATCGCCGACCTCCGCCGCACCCTCCTCACTGCCAACACCGAAGCAGCGCTCTTCGCCACGGGGCGCGGCAGCCGTGTCGAAGTCACCGACCTCGCCGCGACCAACACCCGCTCCAACCCCTCCGACGGTCGCGCAGGGCTCGGACTCTGGCTCCAGGACAGCGCCGCCTTCGTCGGAGATCGGCTCCTGCTCCGCGGCAACCGCTTCGCAGGCCTCTACGCCACCGGCGCCGGCACCGAGGCGCGCGCCACGCAGCTGGTCGTCGCCGGAACCCTCCCTCAGTCAGGCGACGGCCGCGGCGGCATGGGCCTCTTCATCACAGAGGGTGCCACCGCCGACGTCGAGGCAGCAGCGCTCCTCTCCAACCATGAGCTCGGCCTGCTCGTCTCCGAAGCATCGACCACCGCCACCCTCCGCGACGCGGTTGTTGCAGACACGCTGCCCCGCACAAGCGGCCTCCACGGCGGAGGCGCGGAGGTCCAGACCGGCGCCAGCCTTCGACTCGAGCGGGCGCTGCTGCAGCGCAACCGCGGCGTCGGGCTGCTCGTCACCGACGCCCGCAGTCGCCTCACCTTCGTTGAGCTCGCCATCGAGGCAACCAGGCCCCGCGCAGAGCCACTCGGCGGCTTCGGAACAGGGCTCGCGATCACAGCGGGCGGCGCGGCCATCGGCAGCGACCTCACCCTTACGGGCAATGCGCTCTGCGGACTGCAGCTCGCGGGCGACACCCTCTCCCTCGACATCGACCGAGCCACCATCTCCGGCAATGCCGTCGGCATCGCCATCCAAGGTCCAGGCTTCGGACTCACCGAACTCCGATCGTCACTCCGCGACGAGCAGTTCGAGAGCAACGGAACAGACATCTCAAGCGAGCAGCTCGAGCTCCCGGAGCCGGTGCTCGACCTCCGCTAGTTGTCGTCTGCGTCGCGCGGCCCTTCGCCGCCCCTGCGGCCTTCGCCCCGACCGGGACCATCGCCGCGCCCTTCGCCGCCCCTGCGGCCGCCGCGCTCCTCCTGCATCAGCTTCTTCATCGCCTCCCGCTGCGCCGGCGTCAGCAGCGCGCGGATCTGCAGCAGCACATCGACATCGTGCTGCCGAAGCGCCACCTCGGCCCGACCGGCCTCATCAATGGCTGCCATCACCTTGCCGCGATCCGGGCTGTCGCTCTGCATGAGGTCGCGCATCTTGTCGCGCGCATCCTCGAGCTTGTCGTCGAGCGGTGCCCGACTGTCGCGACCCTTCCGCGCCAGCTCCTTGATCTGGTTCAGCGTCGCCTCGCTGAGGCCCAGCTCCTTCGCATGCTCCTTGAGCAGCCGGAGCCCTTCGCGGGGGTTCATGCCGCCGGGGCCGTGACCGTCGCGCTGGCCGTCACCGTCGCCGGGCGGCGGCCCCATGGGAGCGGGAGGTGGCCCGCGGCGTTGGCCGGCCTCCGCTGTCGAGATTCCGGCCGCGGAGAAGAGCAGGGCACCCAGCAACAGGTGCGAAGCAGTACGGAAAGTGGCGTGACGCATGGTTCCTCCTCGAGCAGTGTGGCCGGAAAATCGGCCCGGTTTCGAACAACAACAGCAAGACACCACAGCACCCATTCCGGGTTACCTCGCAGCGTCGTCAAAGTAGATATCGGCGAGCCCGTCGTACTCTTCGCCGAGCTCGCGGAAGGAGTCGCGGTAGCTCCGGCGCGACTTCAATGCCCGCTCCGGCCGCAGCACCACCGCCTCTGCCACGAGGTCTGGTGCCACCTCGACCATCGGCGCAGCCGTTCCGGTCTCCGCCACGGGCTGAGGTAGCAGGCCACCCTCGGCGCCGGTCGCGCTACCCAACGCAGGCGCCTCGGCAACCGCCTCCGCGGCCACCATTGGCGTCGCCTCTGGCATCGATGTCTCCGCGACCACCTCGGGCGCCTGCCGGAGCTGCCATACCACCGGCAGCACGGCCACGAGCGCGAGCAGTACCGATAGCCCCATGCGCCGCCGCCGCCGCTTCACCGCAACTGCCACCACCTGCGCCGCATAGTCGGCGGGAAGTTCGCCCGCGGGCTGCCAGCCATCGCGCAGCTGCCGGAGCTGCGCCGCAGTCATTGCCT
The DNA here is from genome assembly GCA_013205435.1 of Deltaproteobacteria bacterium. GTDB lineage: Bacteria > Myxococcota_A > Bradymonadia > REDH01 > REDH01 > CAIWGR01. The sequence continues at coordinate 1,063 of JABMMX010000114.1, read as the reverse complement.
CGTCTTCGTTTCGCTTCATCGGAGATCCTCGAGTTGGGTTCGCAGAGAGGTGAGGGCGCGGTGCAGGTGGCTCTTCGCCGTCCCCTCCGCGATGCCGAGCTGGGCCGCCGCCTCTGCAACGGTCTGTTCTTCAAGATGGACGAGCACAAAGATGGCCCGCTGCTGCGGCGAGAGCGACGCAACCGCTGTCTCGATCCGCGCCACCTCCCCGCCGTCGCGCATCGGCGCCGGCTGAGCGCGATCGTCAAACCCGGCCAGCTGCGCCACCCGCCGCCGCACCCCCAGCCACCGGAGCTGGTTGAGCGCCTCGCGGACCACGACCTGCCGGAACCAGGCCTCGCGTGCGCCCTCGTGCAACACGGTCTCGAACTTGGCGTGCGCCTTCACAAAGGCGTTCTGCACCACATCCTCCGCTGCCGCCCCATCGCCACCCATCAGCCGCCACGCGACCCTACGCGCCATCGCGCCATAGGCTGCGACAAACTGCGTGAAGGCCTCGTCTGCTATGCGGGGTGCTGCCATGGGTCGGCCATCCTACCGCGGGTTCAATGCGAGCGCACCGCGGGTTTCATGAGTGTGAGACACCCCTCAACTGCCCGCGGGTTACACCCTCGCGCCCATCAGTTGCGCGGGCAGGGGATCCGCCGCTCCGTGCCATCCGAAGAGACAGCCTTGCAGGTCCGACGCCGGCCACCGGTAGGGTAGAGCGGCGCGGCCTGCTGACCACTGCCCGCAGGCGCCGCTTCTCCGCCTGCATCGCGCGCCTTGCAGTCTGCCTCACCGGCCCGCTCCTCCGCCTCGATCCGCGCGCGGACCTCAAGTTCATACTGCTCTCTCGCGCTCATCTGACCGTTCGAGGGCTTCTGCTGCTGGAGCCTGCTCGCCTCCGCTGCACGCGCGGCCCGCTCCTGCTCCAGCCTGCTCGCCTCCTGCTCCCGCGCAAACCGCTGCTCCGCTGCGCGCGCCTGCTCCGCCTCTTTTCGCACCCGCTCCTGCTCCACCTGTTGCGCACGAAGCGCCTCGGTCTCTTTGCGTGCCTTCTCGAGCTCGGCCTGTGCCTCTG
>JABMMX010000113.1 GCA_013205435.1 Deltaproteobacteria bacterium | reverse complement strand
TACGGCCTGCTTCCAGGTGAACGCCCGGAGGCCCGCGGACCGGTGCCCCTCGGCGCCAAGGCGATTGGCGTGGCCGCGGGCCTCCGGGCGTTCACCTGGAAGCAGGCCGTAGTCTGTCGTATCGCCATAGCCGAGCTGGCCGGCCTCGTTGGCGCCCCAGCAGAAGAGGTTGCCGCGGTCTGTCACGGCGCAGCTGTGCGCGAAGCCGGCGGCGACCGCGGTGGCCCGTTCGCCCAGGCTGACCGACGACATCTCTGAGACCGTCTCGTCGTCGCCCATGTTGTCGCGTCCGCCACGACCAAGCTGACCACGCAGGTTTCGGCCCCAGCAGCGCACCTGCCCCCGATCGCTCACCGCGCAGGTATGGTCTTCGCCCGCATCGGCCGACACGACCTTGCCGGGGACCGAGACGAGGCCGCCCGCGCCTGCGAGCTCGTCGTCGCCGATGGAGAGCCGATCGCCATAGCCCAGCTGTCCGAACTCGCCGCGACCCCAGCAACGCATCGTGCCGTCCGTCATCACCGCGCAGGTATGACCACCGCCGATGGTGGCGAAGGCCGCTGCCTCGCTCGGCCCCGCTCCCTGCTGCGGCCCTCCGCAGGCTGCGAGAAAGAGCGTGGCGGCGAGGGCTGCGAAAGAAAGCATCCCTGAGTGCGAGGTCGACATGAGCGTGCTCCCGAGTGATGAACTGCGATCAGTATGCCCTGCGCTCCGCGCTAGCGTCAACCGCGCAGATCGATGTGGGGCCTCACACCCCGCCCGGCTCCGGTGTCAGCCCGAGCTGCCTTGCACGAAGCTGGCCACAGGCACCGTCGGCGCTCTGACCCACGGTGCGACGCAGCGTTGCCGACACCCCGGCGGCACGGAGTCGCCGCACGAAGGCGTTCGCGACAGGCCACGGCGTCGTCTCGAAGGGCATCCCCTCGACCCGGTTCCAGCGGATGGCGGAGAGGTGTCCCCTACGCCCGGCCAGCAGCTCCGCCATCGCCTCGGCCTCGTCGTCGCCATCGTTGATGCCGGCCAAGAGCACCATCTCGACCTGAAAGGGCCTGCCTGTCGCTGCTGCGAAGCGGTCGGCTGCATCGAGCAAGGAGACGGGCGTCGCCTTGGTCTGCGTCGGGATGAGCTCCGCCCGCGTCGCGGCACGGGCGCTGTGAAGCGAGAGCGCCAGCGTGAACTTGCGACCCGTCGCCGTCAGCCGATCGATGGCTGATGCCGGCCCGACCGTACTCACAATCACATGGCGGGGGCCAATGGAGGCCTCGTCACGCAGGATGTCCAGCGCCGCCGCCACCGCCTGCAGGTTCTGGGTTGGCTCACCCGACCCCATGAAGACGATGCGCTCCACGGAGCCCAGCCTCCGCAGGTGCACCACCTGCTCCAGGATCTCCGAGACCGTCAGGTTGCGGGCAACCTTGTCGAGGCCCGAGGCGCAGAAGCGGCAGGCCATCGCGCAGCCCACCTGCGACGAGATGCAGGCAGAGCCGGCTGCGGTGCGGGTAGGTCGCGGCGCCGCTTGGAGGTGGGGCGGCGTGCTCGCCCCTGGGAGGTGCACGGCCTCTACCGAGCGGCCATCAGCAAGCCGCAGCAAGATTTTGCACGACCCGTCGCTGCTCGGCGAGCTTGTCACAACCGAGGTCTCGAGCCAGGCGAAGCGGCCATCGAAGGCCTGCCGCAGCCGCTCAGGAACCGCCTCGTCCGCCATCGGGTCTGCTCCCGCTAGCAGCGTTCGCCGGAGCCGCATCGCATGCATCGCAGCGTAGCCGACTGAGCGCGCAGCCTCGACAGCCTCGTTGGCGGTGAGCGACAGAAAGGCGGGCCGAACTTCGCTCACGCAGCCTCTTCGCCGCGGAGCCCTGCCAGCAGTCGCACGATGGGCAGCCCCGCTGGGCAGAGTGGTTCGCAGGCGCCGCAATCGGTGCAGCCCAGCCTGTCGGCATCCACCTTCGCGGAGGCCGACACCGTCCCGTCGCGGCCGGCGGCCAGCATGAGCGAGGAGAGGCTCAACGGGCCGTCGGCAGAGGAGGCGGCGGGCAGGCAGACGGCATCACAGAGTCCGCAGCCGATGCAGCTCATGGCCCGTGCGCGCAACTTGCGATCGGAGCGGCTGAGCGGCTCGATGTGGTCGGGCCGGTAGTTCGACAGAAAGCGGCTCTCCCCGCCTGCGTCGTAACGGAAGGTCAGCTTCAGCAACCAGTGGCGCCAGAAGTAGAAGGCGAGGAGGGCGAGCGCGTGGAGTCGCTTCATGAGCCAGCCTCCGCAAGCGCCTGCTTCGCAGCCTCGACGGCTGTCGCCACTGAGAGCCCGAAGGCTGTCTGGTCGCGCGCAGCATCGTGGCCCGCCAGCGCGCCGCCACAGGCGAACAGCCCGGTCGCCCCGTCTACGGCAAGCCGCCGGTCGGTTTGTACCCCGCGCTGCCCCTGACGCTGCGGCAGCCAAGGCTCCGCTGCCGTTGCATCCAGCGAGGCGCCCGTCGCATTCAGCCAGCGCTCATCGACGGCCGCACTACCCCGCCAGCCCTGCGAGCCGGTGGCGAGAATGACCGCGCCTGCCTCCGCCTCTTCCACGCCAGCCGAGATCTGCCAGACTTCCGCTCGTCGCGTCGGCGGCGCTGCGATCACGCCAAACCGCGCCACACACGCAGCCGAGAGCGCCCGGTCGAGCTGTGCACGAAGCCGCATCCCCCATGCCGGCTCGGTCGTCGCCGCCATCTCCAGCACCGGCCGGCCAAGACGCTCCGAGAGCTCCGCACGAACCGTCGCGGCACGCTCAAAGGTTGCCCCCAGCAGCGGTGGTAGCACGAGCGGGCCTTCGCCCGGCGCCGCGCGCAGAAGTGCGCCCCATGCCTCCGCATCCCAAGCAGCTGTTGCCGCCGTCGCCTGGAGCAAGCCACCCCATCGATGCGCCGCAATCTCAAACGACTCCGCATCGCCCAGCCCTGCATCCCGCCAGACCGCCGCGAGCCAGGTCGCAGAAGAGCAGGGCATCGCGGCAAACCCAACAAAGGTGGGGCTCTGATGCGCGGTCGTCATCATCCCCGCCGGCACCAGGTCTGCACTGCGGATGAGCCCCTCGGTCACCGGAAGCCCGAGCGCCCGCGGATGCACCGTCGCATCGATGGCTAGCAGCCGAAGCGCCCGCTCGGTGCGCCGCTGCACCTCGTCTGCACCCCAGCCGAGCTGCACAAAGGGATGGTTGGGACAGGCCTGCGCCAGCGCCGCAACCCGTTCGTTCGAGCCCCACTTGCGGCTGCTGCTCGCCACTGTCGGAAGGCTCCTCAACGCGGTCGGTGGCGGCGCGATCGGCCCAAAGAGGTGGCCCATGCCCGACCAGTGGAGGCTCGCGCCCTGGCCGGCATCGCACACAAGCACCTTTGCACCCGACTCCGCTGCAGCGAGCGCAGCGGTCGCTCCCGCGAGCCCCGCACCCACCACGATGAGGTCGAACCGGTCGCTCACAGCCCACCCCCAAGGCCAGCCAACAGCGCATGCGCCGCCCGCGTCTCGGCCATCGCAGCTCCACCGGTCATGAGCCCGCGCCGGTCCTCCCAGCGAGACTGCATGAAGGCAAGCGCCACATCGGTCATGCAGGAGGGAGCCAACCCGCGCTCCTCGCAGAAGATGCGCGCCGCAGGCAGAATGGAGCGCACGCCAAAGTCGCCGCCCACGCCCAGCCGGCAGCGCCGCTTGAGGTCGTCGAACTGCACCACCGCCTCGTTGCGCAGGCAGTAACGCAGCTCCGCCTCGATGACCGGTTCGGCCGGATCCACGATGGCGGCCATGGAGGGCGTTTCGCGGACCATCGCCAGAATCTGCTCAGCGCGCGAGCCGTGACGGTAGAGGATGCGGGCGCCCGCAACGGCGCTCACACCGGCCTCGACAAAGTCGCGGACCATGAGCCCGTGGTGTTCGCCGCCGGGAAGGGCGCGCGTCGCTGTCTCGCAGGCCACGGTTCGGCCCAGTGACTGCAGGAGCGCGTCGGTCGCCTCTTGGGCCATGATCCGGTAGGTCGCGAGCTTGCCGCCGGCGATGGAGAAGAAGCCGTCTAGCCCCTCGCTCCGGTGGTCGTAGATGCGGTGGGCGCGGCTCAGGTCGTCTTCGTACTTCCCGTAACCATGGAGCGTTGCGCGGCATCCAACGGTGGTTCCGATGAGCGGATAACGACGTATGGTTGGGAAGATAGACTCCACTCCTTGAAGAAGATACTCTATCTCATCTTCGAGTACTGGAATCCGCTCCAGGTCGCCATAGTAGTCGTCGTCGGTCGTCCCAATCAGCGTGGTGTTCTGCTGCGGGCAGATGAAAATCTGCCGCCCGTCCACCGCCTTCGCCAGGACCGCGTAGTTGGTCACCCGGCCCGCCGTGATGAGGTGAACCCCCTTTCCGGGCCGAATCTTGACCGACGAGGCGCCCTCGTTGGCCGCGATACCCATGCTCCATGGGCCGCCCGCGTTGATGACCCGCGATGCAAACAGCTCTCGGCGAGCGCCCGAAAGCCGGTCTACCAGCCGGACACCAAGCACCCGGCCGCCCTCGCGAATCAGCCCCTCCACCTTGTGGTAGGTGAGAATCTTCGCCCCGTGCTCTGCAGCGTCGAGGGCGTTGATGAGTGTGAGGCGCTGCGCATCGATGCCCCACTCGTCCATCGTGATGGCACCGAGCAGGTTCTTGGCCAGCCCCGGCTCCACACGGAGCGCCTCCTCCCGCGTGAGCCGCGTGTGCATCAGTCCCCGCTTGAGCGGCTGGTAGCGGTCGTAGACGGTGAAGAAGACCTCCGCGAGCTCCAGCATCACCCGCTCTTGGATACCACCCTCCTGCCAGGGGAGCAGGAAGGGGATTCGGAAGATGAGGTGGGGGGCAATCTGCTGGATGAAGCCCGAGTCGAGGCAGGAGAGCCGCGTCACGGAGGGGTCCGATGTCAGGTAGCGCAACCCGCCGTGGATCATGCCTGAGCTGGCCCAGGTGGCCCCGGTCGCCAGGTCGCGCATCTCGCACAGCGTTACATGGAGGCCCCGCATCGCGGCGTCGCGTGCGATACCTGCACCGTTGATGCCGCCGCCAATGACGATGAGGTCTAGCGGCTGCTCACGCGTTCCCGCGGGACGAGGCCCGGTCTGGCGTGAGGTGGCCGCCATGTCGCTTAACCGCGGGGCTTGGCGAGGGCGATCCCGAGTTCACGGAGCTGCGCATCGTCCACCGGGCCGGGAGCCTCGGTCATGAGACAGGAGGCGCTTGCCGTCTTCGGGTAGGCGATGACGTCGCGGAGGCTGGTTGCGCCGGAGAGCAGCATCATGAGCCGGTCGAAGCCAAAGGCGATGCCGCCGTGCGGCGGTGCGCCGCTCTTGAGGGCCTTGAGCAGGAAGCCGAACTTCTGGTTGGCCTCCTCCTCGCCAATGCCGAGCAACGAGAAGAGCTTGCTCTGCAGCCGCGTGTCGTGAATCCGGATGCTGCCGCCGCCGAGCTCGATGCCGTTGAGCACGAGGTCGTAGGCGCGGGCCCGAATCTCGCCGGGGTTGGTGTCGAAGAGCGGCACATCCTCCGGGCGGGGCGAGGTGAAGGGGTGGTGCATGGCCACCCAGCGGCCGGCATCCGCATCGTAGTCGAGCAGGGGGAAGTCGGTCACCCAGACGAACTTGTAGCTGTCGGCGGGGATGAAGCCGCGCTCGGCCGCAATCAGTTTGCGGAGGTTTCCCAGCGCCGGGTTGGCGACCTTGGCGAGGTCGGCCACAAAGAGGAGCAGGTCGCCCTCCTTCGCGCCCATGGCGCCCGCAATCTTGGTCTGCCAGCCGGCGTCGAAGAACTTGGAGATGCCGCCCGTCCAACCCTCCGCCGTCAGCTTGGCCCAGCCGAGCCCCTTGGCGCCGAAGATGGCCGCCTTGGCGGTGTACTCGTCGATGCTCTTGCGGCTGATGTCGCCACCGTTCGGCACCACGATGCCCTTGACCACGCCGCCCTTGGCAACAGCGTCGGCAAAGAGCGGGAAGGGGAAGCCGTCGGCCGACAGCGCGCTGATCTCCTGCAGCTCGAGGCCGTAGCGCATGTCGGGGTTGTCGACGCC
>JABMMX010000112.1 GCA_013205435.1 Deltaproteobacteria bacterium | reverse complement strand
GATGACAGGCGGAGACTTCGTCCGCAACGTGAAGCAGGTCATCGATCTCCTGCGTCAGATCGCCGAGGTCGCCCCCGACGCCGACACCGCCGCGGCCGCGCGGGCGGGCGCCGATGCGTGCCGGCGGCCCGTTGGAGCGGGGCAGCGTGAGGAGGACAGGCTCGGTTCCGCCGGAGAAGTCGCCCATGCCGGGAAGCTCAAAGAGGTCGACGCCCGTGAGATAGTAGAGCCAGCGGCCGACCTCGAAGTTCTCGCTAAAGGGCATGAGGAACTTCTTGTCTGCCAGCCCCATCACCTCGCCCTCTGCGTTCAGGAGCGCCGCGGAGTTGTAGACCATGCGGTTGCCCGCGCCGGGCGGCTCGCGGAGCTGCTCCTCCTCGGTGAGCGGCCGCATTGTGACCAGGCCGGTCAGCAGTGGCGTGGAGAAACCGCGCTGCGGCACCGACCTGTCGGCGAGGCTTGTGCCTGCGGCGAAGTCATCGTTGTTGTCGTCGACGAGCGGCGCATCGCTGCGCGGAAACCAGGTGGTGTCGCGGCCGATGCCACGGCCAAGGCGGGCATCCTGTCGCGCCCTGCCGCGGTTTTCGTGGCGGCCCGTAGCGGTCAGCGTGCGCGGCGGGCTGAACATGGTCTCCGGCCAGACGATGAGCTCCGCGCCCTGCTGTTCGAGCTGCTGCGAGGCCCGCTGGTGGATGAGCAGGTTGTTGATGGCCAGCCGCGAGTTGTGCTTCTCTTTGACGCCGATATTGGCCTCTACCACGCCCACCTTAAGCTGCGGCGCGGCATCGATGTCGGCGTCGATGGCGCCCATGCGGAGCCAGCCGCCGAGGTGAATCAGCGCCAAGATGGCTGCTGCGATGAGGGCGCGGCGCGGCGCGCCGTCTCGCTTGGGGCGTGCAATGAGGTCTGCGCCTAGTGTGTTGGTGGCGGCCAACACGAAGGTGAGGAGCGATACACCGCCGAGCTCCGCGAGCTGGGCAAGCGGCAGGTTGGGCGCCTGTGCGTGGCCGAGCGCCCAGGGGAAGATCATGGGGTTGAGCGCTTCGGCGAGCGTCATGGCAAGCGGATAGATGAGCCAGGCCGGACCGGCATTCCGGAGCCGAAGCCAACGGCCCGCCGCGACGCCAACGCCGATGGAGAGCCCCTGCTGCGCGGCGAGCAGCAGCAGGAGCCCGAGCGCGAGCGGCAGCGGCATGGCCGCGAAGTCTCGGAGCAGGTTGGTGATCCAGTAGAAGCCGCCGAGGTTGGTGACGACGGCGGTCACCATGGCCCAGCCGAAGGCTGCGCGCACGCTCCCCTTCTCGGCGATGACCAAGAGCGGCGCGAGCGAGACGAAGCTGAGCGGCCAGAGGCCGGCGTTGGGATAGGAGAGGAAGGTCGCGACGCCGCAGAGGGTCGTGATCAGCAGGGTCGCGGGCTGGTCACGCATCGCCGCGAAGGCCTGCGCGAGCAGTCGAAAGGGGGCGAGCAGTCGTCTCACGCCGGCTCTCCCTGCGGACGGAGGAGGAGGAGTTGGAGCGCTCCCGGCACCACTTCGATGCGGATGGGGATGCGGCCCGGCGCCTCGCCGTCGAGGTCGATGTAGGCGGGGTTCGAGCCCACGAGTTCGGCGGTGATGGCGGCGCCGCGGAAGGTCTTCACACAGTCGAGCTCTGTGTGTTTGCCGCGGTAGATGGTGGCGATCAGGCGGAGGACGGTGAGCGGGCCGCCGGCCTCGACGACGGTGACATCAAGCAGCCCGTCGGTGAGGCTCGCGTTCGGAGCGACCATCATGCCGGCTCCGAAGAATCGACCGTTCGCCACGGCGATGTTTGTGACGGTGTAGGTGCCGACCTCGATGCCATCGACGCTGAGCCGAATGGTCGAGGGTGTGTAGCGGAAGATGGCCTCGAGGGTGCCCAAGAAGAAGGTGGCCTTGGAGCCGAGCCGCTTCTTGGAGCTGTTGACGATGGAGCAGGCGAGCCCGCCGACGCCGAAGGAGCAGATGTTGAGGAAGTGTCGGCGCTGTTCGATGCCGCCGTCGGAGAAGATGGCGAGGCCGGCGTCGATGGTCGTGGTCGTTGCGGTTGGCAGGGCCTTGGCGGCCGAGAGCCAGTCGTCGGAGTTGAGCAGCAGCCTCCGGAAATCGCCGCCCGTGCCGGAGGGCAGGATGCCGAGTCGGATGGAGCCCTGGGGCGCGCCGGAGGTGAGGATGCCGTGCACGACCTCGTTGTGGGTGCCGTCGCCGCCAAGCGAGAGGAGGGTGCGGGCGCCGGCGGCAATGGCCTCGCGGGCCTGCTCCGCGCCGTCTCCGCTGCTGCGCGAGGCGCGGAAGGTGACGGGGCCAAGGATCTCGCGTAGCGTCCGCTCGCGTTCCGCCCACTCGCGCCCTACGCTACCCGAAGCGGCATGGGGGTTGAAGATGACGCAGGTGGTGGATGCATCCCAACCGTTCATGGTGACTCCTGTCTGGCGCAGCGAGCGAGAACCCAGTCGATGACAGCAAAGGTCTCGGAGGCGCCAAAGCGCTGGAGGTGGCTGGCGCAGCGGGCGTTGGAGGTCGCGGTCGGGCTGCAGCCGAGCGTGCGCTTGACGAGGGAGCGCCCTGCCCGCGCCGCATCGTCGGGCCAGACAGCCGCGTAGATGGCCTCGCCGCCGCAGCACTCGGGCTCGCCGCGGAGGTCGAGGAGGGGCTCAGCGGTTAGACCAGCTGCGGCGAGGAGCCGGAGTTCGTCGTTCGTGAGGTTGACGACCCTACGCTCACGGCAGCCGCCATGGAGTTTGATGGTGGCGGGTGCCAATCCGGCGCAGGTAACAGCGACCGCATCTGCCCGCTCGGCGAGGAATCGCGTGAGGTGCACCGCCTTGGCTCCGAGCGCAGCGGCTGCATCCGGGCAGTCGACGATGAGGAGCGAACGGTTGGCAGCCAGCGTCGCCAACTCCGCCCCCTGCCGGTCGGCGAGCTCTGCGAAACCCGCGCGGCGGGCGGTCGCTCCGGAGGAGCCGTCGGTACCCTCGAAGAGGAGTCCGATGGGGGCGGCGGCGAGCGCCTCGAGCAGCAGCATGAGCTGGCCGAGCCGCTCCGCAGATTCGTCGCTCTCGAGCCAGTGCGCCCCTGCGAGGAAGGCGGTCGCGCCGTCGGCACTGTGCCGGTCGCGGAGATGGTCGGCCCGGGCCTGTTCCTCGTCAGAACGGATGCCCTCCAGCTCGAGTTCAAGCGCCGCAACCGCCTCGGGGGCATGGCCGCTCGAGACAGCCTCCGCGCGGGCGGCGGTCAGCACCGCGCCAACCTCGTTGCCATGCTTGCAGAAGGCGGTGCAGCGGCCGCAGTCGGTGCAGCGGTAGAGCGCCTCGGCGGTCTCCTGCGATGCCGGGAGCAGCCCTTCGTCGATGGCCGCCACGATGGTCATCAGGCCCCAGGCTGTGCCCTCTTCGGAGCCTGCGCCATGTGCCGCAGGGCAGACATGGTGGCAGAGGCGCGGGCAGAGCGAGCAGCCGAGGATGGTCTGCTGATGAGCGGGTGCGATCGTCACTGCGAGACCTCGGAATGGCGGGTGAAGCCGGCGCCGAGCAGCCCTTCGCGGATGAGTTCGTGGTTTGCGAGGGCGATAGGCGGGTGCGATTTCCGAAGGGCCACAGTCAGATGGGTCGGACCGAGCGCGAGGCAGAAGAGTTCGGTGGTGGCCTCGATGAGGGTCGAGGCTTCGGCGAAGGGGAGCGTGAGCCAGCGGTCTGCGGCGGGGCGCTCGTTGGTCAGCTGAGTCGTGTGCTGCGCACCGAGCGCGACGAGCGCATCGAGCAACAGCGCGGTCTCGGGCCGGTCGCTGCGGAGGCGAAGCCGGATTGTCGCGGCCGCTGGCGTGGGCAGCAGACGGAGTGCACGGCCGAACCGGCGCTGCAGACCGATGACGGCTTGGAGCGAAGCGGCGGTGAGCGGGAGCGAGAGGTCGTGCGGCAGATGGCCTTCGCGGCTGGCCTCGATGGTGGCGCGCAGGATGGGGCCTGTGGCGCCGGCGCGGCCGAGGAAGTGGGTGCGGAGGTCTGGGCCGCTCGCGGTGCGGGAGGCCGTCTTGTAGTGGTAGCGTTCGCCCGTGAGCAGCATGGCCGAGATGCCGATGCAGCGGGCGCGGGCAGTGGCGCTGTGATGCAGTACGGGCTGCCAGGGCGCGCGGGCGAGCGTGCCTCCGACGGTCGCGTCGGCGAAGGCGTCGGGGAGGTCTGTGAGGGTGAGCCCGTAGGCGGTCGCGATGGCCTGTGCCGCACCCCAAGTCATGGAGGCCGGCAGGTCGAGCGTAGCCGAGGCCTCGTCGACCGAGGCCGGTTGGAGCAGATGGTCAAGTTGGTAGAGCGCGTCGGGCTGGGTGGTGGCGAGGCCGTCGGTGCCTCCGCCGAGCGGGAGCAGGGCCGCTGCGGGCGCACGCTGAAGTTCGATGGCGAGCGCTTCGAGGGAGGCCGGCACAAAGAGCGTGGGCTGGCCTGCGGCGATGGGCCAGGGGCGATGCGCTGGAGTCAGAGAGCGAGTGGCCTGCCAACGGTCGGTCATGGCGCGACCTCCCAGAGCTTGCCGGGGTTAAGAATCCCGGCCGGGTCGATTTCGCGACGCGCTGCAGCGAAGAGCGGCGCCCCACCCGGCTGGTCGCTGCCGAGCCAGGCCGCCTTGAGGAGGCCCACGCCGTGGTGGTGGGTGGTGGCTGCGCCGAAGGCAGCAACGGCAGAGAGGCCAGCCTTCCAGACCCGGTCGTAGCGGGCGAGACAGTCGCTCTCGTCTGCGCCGAAGCCTGCGAAGGTGAAGTAGATGGAGCAACCCGAGGTATAGGCGTGAGAAAAGTGGGCCATGACGAAGGCCTCGTTCTCAACGGCCGCATGTACCGCATCGTAGAGCGCGGCGACCCGGTGCCAGGGCGCGCTAACCTCCATGGTGTCGACGAACATGCCCGCGGCCAGGATGGGGGCCATCTTGAAGGAGACGTCGTGGCGGTGTGCAAACCAATACTCGCCAGGCGCCGGCCCGAGGTCTTGGAGCCTGCTGCCCAGGTCATCAAACAGCGCTCGGCCGAGGAGTGCGGCATCTTCGTCGGAGGCCTCTTCGACCCCGGCGATAAGCAGGCAGCCGGTCTCCGCCTTGGAGGCGAGGATGTTGAGCCAATGTGTGGCGCTGGGTCTGCGTGAGAGCAGCTCGTTGGCGGCTGTCATGAGGCGGGGCTTCAGTTCGGCAGGTGACAGCGAGGCGGGGAGCCAGCTCGGCGCCTTTTTTCTTGGCCACTGCTGTGGGTCGGTCGGCAGGAGTAGTTCGCCCTCCTCTGCCTTCCGCGCGCCGGAGATGAAGCTGTCGAAGGGGTCGTAGAGGCGGAAGACGGCGGGCTGGTGGCCGGCTTGGATGGCCCGCCGCATGGCCTCGAGCCCCTGCGAGACAGAGGTGCACCAGTAGCCTCGGAAGAGGCGGCCCGAGGTGGCAGCCGGCTCCACGCGGAGCCAGGCATCGACAATGACGCCGAGCATGCCTTCGGAGCCGACGAGCAGCTGCGTCGTGTCGAGCGGTCCCTCCGTCGTGTGGCGGAGTTGCCCCTCTCCATCGACGAAGCGGAGGCTGACCACCATGTCTTCGATTTTGCCGAAGCGGGTCGAGTACTGGCCGGCTGAGCGGGTCGCGAGGTAGCCGCCGACGGTGCTGCAGCCGATGGAACTCGGGAAGTGGCCTAGCGTGTAGCCGTGACGCTGCAGTTCGTGCTCGAGGCGCTGTCCAATCCAGCCGGCGCCGACGCAGATGAGTCCGTCTGCAGCGCGCGAAAGGTCGAGGTCGAGGAGCCGCTTGGTGTCGAGCGAGATGCCACCCTTGATGGGCACGGCGGCACCGCAGACACCGGAGCCGGCGCCGAAGGGGACCACGGGCAGGCTGTGGCGACCCGCGGCGCGCACCACCTCAACCACATCTGCGACCGTGCCGGCATGAACGACGAGGTCGGGCGGCGAGATGGCCCGTTGCCCAGCTCTGGCCTGCAACGAGAGCCGCGGCCACGAGTCGCGCGAATAGACCAGCTTTGCGGTCGCGGAGGCTGTCACGGTGGCCTCGGCAGAGAGGCTAGCGCGGAGTTCGTCGACGAGGGCTGCGACGGCCATGAGGTCCGATGGGTCAGGAGCGAGGCTGGATGGCAAGTGGCTAACAGAGAGGCGCATCTGGCTGCAACGAACATTGGTGTTTGCGGCGCGTCTGCGTCGAGCGGATTCGTTGACACCGCGCGGTGTCGGTTCGTAAAGGATCGCCTCTATTGGAGGCGGCAGCCTCTTCATCTGTTCGGGAGTTCGAGATGGCACGAAACATTGGAATTGCAGGGCTGTTCGCATTGGCATGTGGCGCTTCGGCGATACTGCAGGCGGCTCCCGCGGCTGCAGCGACCGGTCACATCTTTCATCTGGCGCAGGTCGGGACCGCCGACCGACCGCTGCTGGTTGCGGCATCTGACCGCGGCATCGTCTTCATCGGCGCCGACAACAAGGTCTTCCGGGCCTTCCATCACGACCGCCGCGCCCGGGCAGGTAGCGCTCAGTCCTGGTTCTGGATTGACGACATCGACGGCGACAAGCGCGATGAGTTTGTGGGCGCGGGCTCGCCATCCTTCGTGGTTGACGACAACGCCGACCCCATGTGGGGCATCACCGGAGGCTGCGACCAGTTCTTCGTTGGAGACTTCACCGACAGCAACGCGACCGTGGAGATGTTCTGCCGTCAGGGCAACAAGATGCAGGTCTGGAGCTTCGACGGCACCAAGGTCTTCGAGTGGGCGGGGACGGGCTACTCGTTCGGAAACTGCTACGCCGACGACTACGACTCGGACCGGAAGATGGAGGTCGCCTGCGACTTCACGAGCAAGAAGAAGCACATGTTCTTCGACCCCGACGCCGAGGCCGACTCCAAGTATGTGGAGCGGGAGGGCGAGGCGCCCGAGTCGGAGATGAAGCAGGGTGTGGACGAGGCTGGCCAGGCTGGTCGGGTCAACGGCAGCGAGCCCATCGAGGCGCTGGGCGGAGACCTCACCGTACGCCAGGCAGACGGCGCGGTCGTCATTGAGCGCAATGCCGCGATGGTCGGCACGATCAACCTGCCCGGCCCCATCTTTTCGGCGGTCGCAGCCGACCTCAACGGAGACGGCAAGAGTGAACTTTACCTCGGCGGCAGCGACAACGTCTTCGTCGTGGATAGCGAGGGCAAGCTCATCGCTACCGTCGCATCCAATCCGGACCGCGCTCGTCGGCAGGCCCGCGTGACGGTCAAGTCGGCGACCGCGAACGGGTTGACGGTCTCGGACCGCGACCAGGTGAAGGCGACCGTAGAGGCGGGGTCGGCGCCCATCATGAAGTGCTACTCCGACAACATGGGACGCGACCAGTTCACACGGGTTGGCGACATGCTGTTTGAGGTGACCGTCAACAAGCAGGGCAAGGCTGTGGAGGCCGTGAAGCGCCACTCTTCGCTGGCCAACCGCGACCTGGAGACCTGTGTCGGCAACGCCATCAAGAAGATTGTGTTTTCGGCGGCGACCGCCGACAAAGGCACGGTAAGTCTTCGACTTGAGTTCTATTTTGTAGACGCACTCTAGTTCTCCGTTTCTTCTACAAGCGCCCTGCTCTGCCAGCGGCGACTTTGATGTTGTGAGTGTTCCCATGAGCGAGCCCCGCGTTATCCGCGCACCCCGCGGCCCCGAGATTTCATGCAAAGGTTGGATGCAGGAGGCTGCCCTCCGCATGCTCATGAACAACCTCGACCCCGACGTGGCAGAGCGGCCCCAAGACCTGGTCGTCTACGGTGGTTCGGGGAAGGCTGCGCGGAACTGGCCCGCCTTTGACCGCATCGTCGCTTCGCTGCGATCGCTGGAGAACAACGAGACGCTGCTGGTGCAGTCGGGCAAGGCGGTCGGCATTCTGCGGACGCATGAGATGGCGCCGAAGGTGCTCATCGCCAACTCCAACCTGGTGCCGCACTGGGCGACCTGGGAGAAGTTCAACGAGCTCGAGCGGGCCGGCCTGACGATGTTCGGTCAGATGACCGCGGGCTCCTGGATCTACATCGGCACGCAGGGCATCGTGCAGGGCACCTTCGAGACCTTCGCGGCAGCAGGAAAGGTGCACTTCGGTGGCGACCTGACCAACCGCTGGGTGCTGACTGCCGGCCTTGGTGGCATGGGCGGCGCTCAGCCTCTGGCCGCGACGATGGCGGGCGCGAGCTGCTTGGCAGTGGAGATTCGCAAGGAGCACATCGAGCGGCGCATCGCGACCCGTTACCTTGACCGTTGGACCGACAGCCTCGACCAGGCGCTGGCCTGGATGAAGGAGGCGACAGAGACCCGCAATCCTGTCTCCGTTGGCCTTCTCGGCAATGCAGCAGAGGTACTCCCCGAGCTGGTTCGTCGCGGCGTGGTGCCCGACATGGTGACCGACCAGACGGCCGCTCACGACCCGATGGTCGGCTACATCCCCGCCGGTATGACGCTCGCCGAGGCCGACCTGCTTCGCGCCGCCGACCCCGAGGGATACAAGCAGCGCGCCTACGCCTCGATGGCAGCCCACGTGCGAGCGATGCTCGACCTGCAGGCGCTCGGCTCGGTGGCCTTCGACTACGGCAACAACATCCGTCAGTGGGCCAAGGACTACGGCATCACCGATGCCTTCAAGATTCCGGGCTTTGTGCCAGCCTACATCCGGCCGCTCTTCTGCGAGGGCAAGGGGCCCTTCCGCTGGGTGGCGCTATCGGGCGACCCGAACGACATCGCTGTGACCGACAAGGCCATCGCGGAGCTCTTCCCCGAGAACGAGATGCTGCAGCGCTGGATTCGGCTGGCGGGCGAGAAGATTGCCTTTCAGGGCCTGCCCGCCCGCATCTGCTGGCTTGGCTACGGGGAGCGCGAGGCGGCAGGCCTGCGCTTCAACGAGTTGGTCCGCCAGGGCAAGGTGAGCGCGCCCATGGTGATTGGCCGCGACCATCTGGACTGCGGTTCGGTG
>JABMMX010000111.1 GCA_013205435.1 Deltaproteobacteria bacterium | reverse complement strand
TTCCGGCGTCTGGAGCAGGAGGCTCGAACGCTCCTTGATGTCGCCACTCAGAAAGTAGGGCAACCCGCAGTTGGCGTAGGATATGTAGGGGCCGCGCTCGACGAGTACGATCTCACATTCGGCGTCGATGCGGCGGGCGCGGGCTGCGGCGGTGGCACCTGCGGCCACGCCGCCCACGATGACGATTCGCTTCTTCGATTCCATGACTGTCTCCTTTGAAAGCATGACTTCACGCTCCCGTGATGGCGGCGGTGTCGGCAGTGTGTTCGATGAGTCCGCCAAGGACACGAACCGCTTCGTTGTATCCCTCGGTACCCAGGCGCTCCCGGAGGCGGCTGTCGCACCGGGATTCGCAGGCCACGATCTCCGCCTGCGCGCTGCGACCGGCCTCGGTCAGTTCGAGCATCAGCGTGCGGCGATCGCTCCCAGCAACCCGCAGGACCAGATCGCGCGCGACCAGACCATCGACCACCCTCGTCATGCGCGAGGCCGAGCGACCGGTGCGCGCAGCGTAGTCGCCGCACGACAGTGCCTCCGCCCCGATGAGCCGCAGCACCTGGAACTCCGCCGAAGAGAGTTGCAGCGACTCGCGCAGCCCCTCTTCGAGCAGGTCGCACTGCTGCTTGAGCTGAAAGATGCGTTGAATGACTTCGCGCTCTGGCATGACCAACTCCTTGAGGGGACATTTGGTTGATAAACGCAACCGTTGCTATTGTCAAACAATCGCCTTTGCCAGACGGACTTGACCTCGCAGAGGCCCGACGCAAAGAGGCTGCGACCGGCTCCTGCCGCCTGCCGGTTTGCCTGTGCTCTCCACCCAGAGAACAGCCGAGAGGAGCATCCGACAACGATGAGCAACCCAGCCCCCAAACTCCGCAAAGACATCGAGGGTCTCCGCGCGATCGCAATCCTCACCGTCGTCCTCTTTCACGCGACGGTCCCCGGTTTCTCTGGCGGCTACATCGGCGTCGACCTCTTCTTTGTTCTCTCAGGATACCTCATCTCGGGTCTCCTCCTCGATGAGCGCGCTCGCACCGGCACCATCGGGTTTGCATCCTTCTACGCGCGCCGTGCGCGACGTCTCCTGCCCGCCTCCGCCGCGATGATGCTTGCGGTGACCATCGCTGGCATGTTCATCTCTCCGCCATCAGTGCAGGGTTGGTTCGCGGCGGGCGTTAGCTTTGCTTCGCTCTACATGAGCAACATCCAGTTCATCCGGTCTGGCGCCGACTACTACGACGGCAGCGCCGAGCGTCATCCGCTGCTGCATACCTGGTCACTCTCCGTGGAGGAGCAGTTCTACTTTGTCTGGCCCCTGGCGATCGCCGGTGTGGCCTACCTCGTCTCGCAACGGCATCGGCTGCGCGCGACCCACCTGCTGGCTGCCATCACGCTGGCAGGATTCGCGGCGGCGGAGTGGTCACGGCACGAGCTGCCTCTCGAAGGCTTCTACTTCTCCGCCTTCCGCCTCTGGGAGTTCTCGGCAGGCGCCCTGCTCGCCGCCTACCAGCGCGACTTCGGCCCGATTTCTGGCCCCATCGAACGTGCTGGCGGATGGATAGGCCTCCTGCTGTTGCTCGGCTCCAGTTCGCTCATGACGTCGGACTCTACCTTTCCCGGCGTGGGCGCCCTGCCCACCGTCTTGGGCACGCTGCTGGTGCTACATGGCACGACGGGGGCTGCAGAAACGCCTCTGCACCGTCTGCTCGGCCTCGCGCCGCTCCAGACGCTCGGACGACTCTCCTACTCCCTTTACCTCTGGCACTGGCCCTTCCTCGTCTTCGGTGCAGCACTGCTACCCTACGCTACCGTCTGGCATCGCCTAGGCCTTGTGGTTGCGTCGGCAGTCGCCGCGGAGCTCTCATTCAGGTTTGTCGAGTCGCCACTGCGCCACCACCGATGGCTTGCGGTTTCCCCACGGCGCAGCATCGTCGTTGCCATCCTCGTTACCTTTGCCATGGCGGTTGTGGGCGTTGGGTGGAAGGTCAGCGCCAACAGGTGGGCAAAGGAGACGGCGGCCACGAGCGAGGTTTGGGACGCTTCGTTGAAGGCGTGGCCCGTGCGAACACAATCAGCGGAAGCGAACTCGGCGGTGCCGGTTATGCTCGGCGCGCCAGATGGCAGGGAGCGTTGGGTATTGCTCGGGGATAGCCACGCGGAAGTCTGGTATCCCGCGCTCTCCACCTTGCTTGCAGCCCGCGACATCCGGCTGGAGCTCTTCACCAAGATTGCCTGCCCGGCGATGCTTCAGAAGAAGACCTTTGTGAGGCAGGACTATCCTGCTTGCGACGCCTGGCGGCTCGATGCCCTCGCGCAGATCGAGAGACTTCGGCCATCGGTGCTCCTGCTCTCCTCACGCGAGGAGCAGCCCTTTCCGGACGAGGCCTGGGCAGGAGCGACGGAGGCGCTGCTCGGCTCCCTGCATCCGTTGCCCGCCAAGGT
>JABMMX010000110.1 GCA_013205435.1 Deltaproteobacteria bacterium | reverse complement strand
TCGTCGACGAGCGAGACGAGCATGTTGAGCTGCACAAGACCGAGCGCGACCTCGAGGGCCCGGGTGCCGATCTCGCTGACGAGCATGACCCGGTAGGGGGCCTTGGGGCCGTCGAAGGTGAGGTTGTCGATCTTGTCGAGCAGCACCGAGAGGTCGACCGGCTTGGTAAGGAAGGCGGTGCCGCCGGCGCGCACCGATTCGAGCCGAGCATCCATGTCGGTACGGGCCGAGACGGTGATGATGTATGCGGGCCTGACCCGCTTCTCGCTCATCACCCGGAGGATCTCCATCGTGACCTCGCACTCGGACTCCGCAGGCGAGCCCATGATCAGCAGGTCTGGGGTGTGGCGGGCGAAGGCGGCGGCTACCTGTTCTACGTTCGAGAGCTGCCGAACGGCATAGCCGAAGTGCTCGAGCTGGTCGCCGTAGGCGCCCTCATCGGAGGGCTTTTCGACGACGAAGATGGTGCGCTGTTTGGGGAGCGCTGCATCGGGCACGGTCTCGCCTGCAACCGCGGGGAAGCTGCCGGAAACAGCGCGGTAGTCGCCCGTTACGCCAGAGGCGCGCAGGGTACCGAAGGTGAGCGACTGGCGCACCTCCTCCATGGCCTCTGCAAGCGTCCACTTTTCCTGCGAACTGAAGTTCTGTGGTGCGAGCCGACGCCGTTCGGCGAGCGACTGGATCTGGCGGCCGGCGCGCCCGAGTCCAGGGTGACCGAAGGTGGTGGCGGCTCCGATGATCCTGTGGGCAAGGCCCATGACGCTCGTCCACCGCTCCGAGGTGGAGCCGGCGCCCAGCGCGCGCACCTCTTCTTCGAGCGCCGCGACGGTCTTGGGCAGATTGGCGCGATACTCCCGCTGCAGCGTCTGCAGGCGCTCCTCGAAGGCGCGACGTGAGTCGACGGGGATAGACATGCAGACCGGTCCACAGGGAGACGTAGATGGGAGGGAGGTACGGAGCGGCCTGCGGTGAGGCAACTTTTCGCCGTCCCGCGCCGCTCGACGGGGCAGGGCGAAGCAGGGTAGGGAGGTCGCATGCGGATGGTCATCACCCTGGCGCTTGCCACAGGATTCGCGGTGCTCCTTCCCTCGGTTGCGCGGGCGGAGGAGCGTCTCGATCTCTCGCTCCTTCCGCTTGCTTCGGGCGGAGTCGAGCTGCGTTACGGGCGGGCCGAGGCAGGCAGCGGCTGGGAGGTTGCCGCAGGGCTGCTGCCGCTGTCTGTGGCGCACGAGGCCTCCAAGGACGAAGGCTGGCTGGGGTTGCTCCGAGCGGGGTACCTGGTGCCGCTCTCGGGCGCCAACGACAGCGATGCGACGTCTGCTACGCCGCTGGGCCTGAGGCTCTCTGCGGTGTTGCTACAGGCCGCCCTTGACGACGGCCTCCGCGACCGCTCGCTCTACCAGACGGGCGCTGCTGCGGAGGCGGTTGTCACCCTGCGCTGGCGGCCTCGCGCCGACATCGAGCTGAGTGGCGAAGCGGGCCTTCTGGGAGGCTACGGCTGGGGGATGGCGACAGCGGTGCGGAAGAACGAGACGGGGCGCACCGAGGGGCCCTTCTGGGCGCCGTCGCTGCACCTGCTTGTGGGGCGCCGCTGGTAGCCGTGACAGGTCGCCGACCCGCGTGGTAGGTTCACGACCTTGCCTGACGGGAGGTTGAAGATGATGGTACGGAAACTGGCGCCGCTGCTTCTGATGCTCGCTGCCTGCAGCGAAGACGAGAAGGCTGTCACTGGCGAGGTCGATAGCGGCCTCGGCGACGGCTCCGCTGTCGGCGATACGGCCGGTTCGGGTGATGCTTCCGGTAGCGGCAACACTGCCGATGGCTCGGCCTCCGACACGGGCTCCGATGTCCCGTTGACCCCGCCCGACGCCGCCTCGGTGACCGGTGGAGGCACCCGCGTGGAGGTCTCCTTTGCGCCCTTTGGCCTCCGCGTGGTCGCCTCGGACGGCACCGAGGTCGGCACGACCAGCGGCTCCGAGGAGGCGCCGTTCGGCCCGCTCGCCGTCGCCATCGCGCCCTCCTACCGCGCGACGACCTACTACGACCCTCGCCTGATGGAGAGCAACGGCACAGGCCGCGGACTGGTCTGGTGCAAGCCTGTGAACTGGCAGGCATCGCCGCTCGGCGCAGGCGGCCTGCGTGCAACAGCATCGCTTGACTGTGGCGATACCGAGACGGCCGCGACCATCGAGCTCGACCTGCTGCCGAGCCTCGCCGAGGCGACCGCGCCGGAGCGTGCCGAGGGTGTGATGGCGGAGCTCCGCGTGGTGGGCGACAGGGCCAAGGTCGCCATGGTGGCGACGAGCTGGAGCCGTGCGGAGGGCGAGGGCAACTTCGGGCTCGGGGAGATGTTCGACACGCTCGATGCGGCCGGCTCCATCCGCGAAATGCAGATCCGCGCGGAGGGTCGCTCTGAGTCGGCGACGAACGAGGTGCATGTGCCCGTCTCCTTCTTCCAGACCACCTCCGGGTTGGGGCTCTTTGCGGATCAGCGCGAGCCCGGCGCCATCGACTTCGGCGTGGGTCGCACGGAGCTTAACCGTATCGCCTACAACGGCACCCGGCTCCGCTTTCACCTCTGGGCCGAGCCTGCTTCCGACGCCCGTCCGCTGCGGCTGTTGCAGCGCTACCTCGACCTCACGGGATACCCCAAGCAGGTGCCCTTCTGGTCGCTCGGGCCGCAGTGGTGGCGCAACGAGAACCGCGACGCCGCAGAGGTGCTCGATGACGCCCGTCGCGCCATCGCAAACGACATTCCGAGCACCGTGATCTGGATCGATCGCCCCTGGTCCTCCGCCTACCACAACTGGCGGTTCAATCCGGCCCAGTTCCCCGACCCACCCGCGCTCTTCGACGAGCTGCGCTCCATGGGCCATCCGGTGCTCCTCCACCACTCGCCGCAGCTCAACCCTGTCGGCCAGACAGACCTCGGCGTCAACGAAGATACCTCCGAGGCCATCTACGAACGCTACGAGGCCAACGGCTGGCTCGTTACCTATCAGGGGCGCACGCAGCCTGTGCTGCTCCCCTGGGGCGGCGGCACGGGTGGCTTCGTCGACTACAGCCACCCCGAAGCCGTAGCCGATCAGCAGGCGCTCATTCGCCGCGTCACCGACCTTGGCGCCATCGGCGTGAAGATGGACTGGGACGAGTACCTGCAGGCCAACGTAGGGCCGCAGCGGCTCTACATGCAGTTCTCCAACGGCGAGACCAACCAGACCATG
>JABMMX010000109.1 GCA_013205435.1 Deltaproteobacteria bacterium | reverse complement strand
GTGAGGTCCTTCTCGAAGCGGAGGTCGCGGTTGGTCACGATGCCGACGAGGCGCCCGCCATCGACGACCGGTACGCCCGAGATGGCGTTCCGCTGCATGATGGCGACAACATCGGCGAGGGTCTGGTGCGGACCAACGGTGATGGGGTCGACGACCATGCCCGACTCGGACTTCTTCACCTTGCGGACCTCGGCGGCCTGTTCGGCGATGCTGAGATTCTTATGAATGACGCCGACGCCGCCGTGCCGGGCCATGCAGATGGCGGTGGCCGCCTCGGTGACCGTATCCATGGCTGCGGAGAGCAGCGGCAGCCTGACCCGGAGGTTGCGAGTCAGCTGGGTGGAGATGTCGGTCTCTTTGGGGAGAAAGTCGCTGTATCGCGGGACAAGCAACACATCGTCAAAGGTGAGCGATTCTCTGATCGAAAGCCTCGACATGGACGACCTCTGGTGCAAACGGACCGACGGGGCGGGCAGGTTTGCGGGAGGCGTCTACGCCGCGCGGAGCCAAAGTTCAACCACGACGAGGGGCTGTTCGATCCTTGCGGAGTTCAGGAGCCGGAGCCGCTACCCTCGCCCGAACCGGAGCCGCTGCCAGCGCCTGTACCCTCGGAGGGCGCGCTGTCCTCCGTGGTCGCAGCGGGGTCACGGAGCCAGAGGCTAACCTCGGTGGTAGCGCCACGCTCGATGACGATGCGCTGGGCGGCCTCGCGCGCTGCCGCGCCACCCGTGGCGCTGAGGCCAAGCACGAGGAGGTCGTAGCTGCCGGGCGGGAGGCTGAGCGAGGCGGCGCCTTCGTTGCAGGCCACACTGGCCTCTTGCTCGAGCGAACCGTTGAGGTCGAAGGCCATGACCAGCACGTCGGCGACATCGACCTGCGAGCAGAGCGGCCCGCCGAAGTTCCACTCGATCTTGGCGGTGCCGGGCGCGGCGCGCATGACGATGACGGGCGGCGTAGAGGTGCCGGCCTCGCGCACGTCGATGACGCTGGTAGCGCCTTCGAAGACCGCAGCGCCTGCAGGGTTGTTGGCTGCGAGGAGGAAGGTGTAGCTGCCGGGGCGGAGGTTGGAGACGATGCCTTCGCGGTCGCCGCAGGGGAAGCGCCAGATGGTCTGTCCGTCGAGGTTCGCGAGTCCGCCAAGCAGCTCGACGGAGACCTCGTTGGAGCCGACCTCGGCACAGGAGGTGGGGCCGATGCGCCAGGCGAGTTCGACGCGCCCGGAGGCCAGACCCGAGGAGTCGTCTGCGCAACCGGCAAACAACAGGGCAGAGAAGGCAGCGATGGGCAGTGCGGCAAGACGCATGACGGAGACCTCGAGAGGGTGGTTCCCGAACGGCTAACCTGCCCCGTCGCCTGAGCGAAATTTTTTGCAGTGCGCGCTTCTGCCAACAGTCACCGCTTCGCCGGACCGCGAAAAACTTGGAGCGGGCGGCGAGAGTCACCATGTTGCTCGGGCAATCGCAACCCTTCGGAGTCTGCTCATGAAAAAGCTGGTCGTTTGGAGCTCACTGGTGTGGCT
Source organism: Deltaproteobacteria bacterium (assembly GCA_013205435.1). Lineage (GTDB taxonomy): Bacteria > Myxococcota_A > Bradymonadia > REDH01 > REDH01 > CAIWGR01. The sequence goes on along the minus strand of JABMMX010000109.1, from coordinate 2,156 downwards.
CGCTACAGGTTGCGCCTCGTTCACAGGCGCGAGCGCAGGCCGCTCGGAATTTGGTTCGCCGCTGCTCAACGCGGCAGCACCTGCACCCTACCAGCGCGAAGGCTGGCAGGCAGAGCGGGAGAGCGATAGCGACAAGGTTTCCAAGGCGCAGGCTGCGCTCGAGGGGTCATCGCGCCCTGCCCGTCCTGCGGCGCCTGCTCCCACGGCAGCGCCTCGCAGTGACCGCGGTGAGCGGGTCAAGCCGACGCGTCCCGCCAGCGAAGTTTCCAAGCCCTTTGAGGCGCCTGCTCGCCCGCAGGCGGAGCGCCCTGCTCCTTCTCGTCCCGCCCCTGCGCGCCCCGAAGCCGCCCCTGCCAAACCGGCCAGTAGCGCCTCCAACGCCTCGGCTGGCCCGGCCGATGTGAAGCCCACGCGCGGCAGCGGCAGCTACACCCCGGAGTTCGCGGCCGGCTATGTGGTTGCGGTCTATGCGGCCAACGAGGTGCCGCTGGGCAACGCAGCCGCAGGCAGCATCGCCGACCTCTACCGCAAGGCCCAGCAGACGGGCACCATCTACCACTCGAGCCGCCCCGCCGTGGGCGACCTGATCTTCTTCCACAACACCTTCGACCGCAACGCAGATGGCCGCCAGAACGACTGGTATAGCCATGTGGGCATCGTCGAGTCTGTGGACGAGCAGGGGACCATCGCCCTGCTCTCCTACCTGGGCGGCAAGGTGGGCCGCACCTACATGAACCTGGAGTCGCCGGCGCTTGCCGAGCGCGCGGGCAAGCCGCTCAACACCCGGATGAAGGCGGAGTCGACGGGGAGTGAGTTCCTCGCCGGCAAGCTCTTCGCGGGCTTTGCCAGCCTGCTCGGCAACCGGACCGAGGTGGTGGTGCTGGACGAGTGGCAGCCGAAGCCGGCCGACGTCGCCAGCCGATAGCTTTTCGGCTTAGGCCTCGATGGTCGCTGCTTCGCGGGCGGCCTTCTTCGAGGCAGCGAGCTCATACCACTCTTTGACCCAGGCCCGCTCCTTGGTGATGCGGTCGTCGTTGAGTTCGAGGTAGGCTGCAGGCCAGACGGGAGCGTCGAAGTCTGCAAACTGGATGGTCATGGGCTTGACCGACTGGGCTACCTCGCGGTCTGCGAAGGACCAGATGCGCCAGGTGCCGTCGAGCCGGACGATGTTCCAGAGCTCAACATGGAAGTGGCGCCGTTCGCGCGAGCCGTAGTTGGCGATGAAGAGGAGCTGCGCCGCGTCGTTGCTGTCGAGCCTCATGCGGAGGAACTCGAGGGGCTGCATGCCGGGCATGGGCTTGGCGCGGCGGCGGTAGGTTTCGCCGAACGGTGCCTCGTCGCCGCAGCGAGCGCGGGCGGGCGAGCCCTCTGCGGTGAGCTCGTAGACCTCGCCCATGGCGCCCCGCTCCTTGGCATCCCGCCAGCGGGTCCAGAGCGAGTAGGGGCGCTCGGGGTCCATGGCCGACTTGGTGACCTCTTCGACGACCGTGGTGTCGACCTTGGCGTTGGCGAGTTCGGGGTCGCGTGCGACTTGGAGCTGCCGAGCCGGGACTTTGAGTTTGATCTTCACGGTGAGCCTTCGTTTAGCCGCGGGTGTCGCGGCGCCTGATGGTGGGTTGCGGCAGCGACTTGCCGCCCTGCGCCTTGGGGGTGGCGCGGAAACCGGGGCGAGGGAGGCCGGCGCGAGGGTCGCGGCCGCCCATCATCTGCTCGACGAGTTCGCGCGGCGGCTCCTCGAGCAGGAGCTGATACCAGGGCATGTCGAAGGGCTGCATCTTGAGTTTGCGGCCGTTCTGCAGGTTCTCGAGGTTGGCCTGCGTGCGGGGCTCTGAGGTCATGGCCTTGATGCCACGGTTGAGCACCGCGATGGCCTCGTTGCGAGCGCCGCTCTCGTCGAGGCACCAAGCGTAACAGTTCCAGATGGGCGCCTCCTTCTCGGACCACTTCACGGCGCGCTCGAAGGCCGCCTTCATGAGGAGCGGCGCCTTGTCGCGGAAGTGGATGGCGCCGAGCATGGCGTGGGCGAGGCCGTGGTTGAAGGCGGCGGCGGCGAGATAGGGGCGGGCGTCGTCGAACCGCTTGCTCATGTAGAAAAGCGAGCCGATGTTACCGCTGATCTGGCCCGACATCGTGGGGATCCAGGGACCAAGCCGGTC
>JABMMX010000108.1 GCA_013205435.1 Deltaproteobacteria bacterium | reverse complement strand
GTACGCAGGGCCAGTCGGGCCGAAGCGGAAACGGGGACGTGAACGGCGTTGGCAACCTTACCTGGTTGTCGAGTCGTCAAAATGCGCTGCCCGACAGCGGGGGGCTGGGTGCCAATTGGGCCGTCTTCACCGCAGAACTTCCCCTGAATCTGCGCGCTCACTTCCTTGCTCCCTTTCGCGATGGAGAGGCCGAGGCTTCTCCCACGGTCCTGGAACACTACGAAGATCTCGCTGCGTGGAGCGCCGGTGCTCGGAGCAAGGCGGAGACCGACGCAGCCGCAAAGACCTTTCAGGCCTTCTCAACGGCGCGCGTTGCCTGGATGCAGCAGGCGATGACAGCCTGGGTGGACGAGGTTGGAGCGCGTCTGAAGACGGATATCGGAGGGTAGGGAAGGGCGCCGTGCCCTGAACGCCGGCCGGTACCAACCCGTCAAAGCGACTCGTCTGGGAGCGGCCGGAGGAGCAGTTCCGACATGGGCTCCAAGCCTATCTTGCGGCGCTGACCGCAAAGAGCGTGACACCCTGGCAGATGCCCGCAGCGGCCGAACTTCGCTTTTCGGACAGGGATGCCTCGATCGCGGATCGGGAGCTTCCGGCCCTCGCATCTCGCGTCGCGAATCTCTCGAAGGAAGCGGTGTCGATGAATCACCCCATGCTCGGCTGGCTCTACGCCGTCGAACGTCGCAACGGTGCCAAGGAGTTCTCCTGGGAGGCGCAGTGGGAAGGGTTTGAACGGGACAGGTCTGCCGCGTCGAGCGGCGCCGCGCGTCTCGGTATCCCGCGGCCCGATTTGACCTCGGGATATCGCGAGGAGGCCTTGAGCGAAGGTCGCGCCGGCACGACAATCGGCAGCCTCTCCCCCGAGAAGCAGCACATCGTTCCCTTCGCCAACATCCGCGGAGTATTGAACGAAACGGAGCGGGGAGGGCGGTCTTCGGCGCATCGGATTGGCAACTTCACCTGGTTGAGCAGTCGGCAGAACGGCCTCGATGCACTCAGCAACCGTTGGACCGTTATCGATGAAGCGCGGGAAGGCACCAACCTTTCTGCGCGTGGGTTCTCCCCGGAGGTCATCGATGCCTACCACCGCGTTCGCGATGGGCTGTTGAAGTCCCCCAACGCGGTTGACCAGCAACAGGTCACGCGTGACTTTGAGGAGTTCTGCAAGCTCCGCCGTGAGTGGCTCGTGGCGCAACTGATGGACTGGTTTGAGGACCACACCGTGGCCATCCGCAAGTACCTCGCCGATTGAACGCAAACGCCGGAAAACGCCCGGTGGCTGCTTTTCCGTGAGGGATGCAGCGCTGTCCTGAGGTCACCCACGCGTCGAACCGAAACGGCACCGCCACATGAGAATTTCGCAGAAAATCGAATCACGAAACGGAGGAAGAGATGCCAAAGAAAATCGAAGAGTCAGTTGAACTGGTGCAGGCAGACCTCGACGACAACGAGGTCGAGCTCGTCGAGACGGAGGTCTACCGGCTCGCCGTCGATATCCGCCGGCAGGACCTCAGGCGCTGGCTCACGGCCATCCCCAAAGAGAACCTGGAACTCGAGGTCGAGCGCACCCTCGCCGTCGGCAACCAGGTCCTGACCCTCATGCAGGCCTCCTCTGGGCAGGAGTCCATGGAGCGCATGTTCAGCCCGGTCGTCGAGAAGATGAGTGGACTTAGCACCCTGCTCGACCGCCTCATGGGGGCTGGCGCGAAGTCCCAGCAGAAGGGTGTACTCGGCGAGAGTTTCGTCCTCAATCAGCTCAAGGCCGCCTTCCCGCTCGATGCTTTCGAACTCACGACCACCACCGCCGAACAGGCCGACGTCCGCGCGACGCTCGAGCTGCCGAACGGCGTCAAGCGCGACCTCATCGTAGAGGTCAAACTCTACACCAACGCGGTCACAACCGAGCAGGTCGAGAAGTTCCACCGCGACCTCGAGAGCACCAACGTGAAGTTCGGTCTCTTCGTCTCTCTGTCGTCCGATATCGCGAAAATGTCGGGGCCCTTCGTCATCGACCAGCGGTCAAAATATACCGCCATCTTCGTGCCGAGCGCGGGCGTGGATGGGTGGGGACTCATTCGCGGCCTGACGATGATCCGGGCGATTATGGCCACGCAGGAGCAGTCGGGCGCCCGGTTGGTCTTCGATGCCTCGCGGCTCGAAAAGGCCTGGAACCGGATCAACGAACAGGTGTCGAAGTTCGAGGGCCATGCGAAGGCGATGGCCGACATCGCGAACGGGCTGTCCGCCGCTCGCG
>JABMMX010000107.1 GCA_013205435.1 Deltaproteobacteria bacterium | reverse complement strand
CTTCGACGCCCTCCGCCTTGCCCTCCGCCTTGCCCTCCGCCTTGCCCTCCGCCTTGCCCTCCGCCTTGCCCTCCGCCTTGCCCTCCGCCTTGCCCTCCGCCTTGCTCTCCGCCTTCAGGCGCTTCGTCTCTTTCGCCTTCCAGATCTGGAACTGCACCAGGAGGTTATCGACCTCCCTATCGACCTCTTCGACAACAGACACATCGGTGTGATCGCGGTTCAACATGCGTTCCTCCTTCAGGATGATTCTTTGCAGTTTGTCGGACAACGTCGGGTCGGTCAAGATGTCATCAAGACGTTGGAAATGCTCGGCATGCGAGGTCTTGGGAGCGGTGAGTCGCAGCACGGTTGTGCCGGGCGCGACGGGCAGTTCGGTTGCCACCGCGATGATGGCCTGACCGGCCGCGCCGAGGTCGATGCACCACGAACCGGCGACGGGGCCGGGGGTCACAAAGCGGGCGAGTTCTCGGAGGCGGGCCTCCGGTCTATGGTTGCAGAGAATGAAGAGGCGGGCCTCGCCGGGAAGCGTGCCTTCGGAGTTCACCAGCTGCGCTTTGGCGAAGTAGCTGTTGAGCATATCGAGGCTCAGGTGGCCGCTACAGAACTCGACCGCGACGTGGTGGCCTGCGAAGAAGGGGAGGAAGGGGCCCCAGACTGGAGAATCGGCGGCGGCGCCCCAGACGACGAGGTCGATGAAGAGGCTATTGCGGGGCACCACGTGTTGCTCGTGCAGCGCGTCTGCAGGCAGGGCTGCACGCATGACAGTGACGCTCCGCCGCTCGAGGTGGTTGTGTTCGGCTCGAGGTGGGAGGGGAGGTGGGGCTGGAGGCGGATTTGGAAACGGGGGGATGGGTGGGCGCGACATCTGACCTCACGAGGGTGATGATCAGTTGTCGGCGTCTGTGACCCGTTGTTGCGGAGGGGCCTGCAGATTTTTGAGGATAGGGCGTCAGGGCTGCGCTGGCTCAGCGATGCGAGAGCTTCGACAACGCTTCGCCTCAGCGGAGGCTGTCCAGGAGCTGCTGGGTGCGGGCGACGTCGGTCTCGCGCTTGAGCTCTGCCCACATGTCGCGGGCCCGCTCGAGGAGCTGCGTGGCCCGCGGTTTGTCGCCGGCGGTGGCCCGGGCGGTGCCGATGAGTTCGAGGGGGAGGGCGTAGTCGGGGTCGACGAAGCCGGTGGTGTCGAGCTCTGCGAGGCTGTCGCGGAGGAGGGTTTCGGCGGCGTCGCGGTTGCCGGCGAGCGCCTCGGCGGCGGCCCAGTTCACCTTGGCTCCGATGAGGAGGTAGGGGTAGTGGATGCGCTCTGAGACGGCGACGGCGCGGGCGAAGGCGGAGGAGGCTTCGGCCAGCTTGCCGGCGTCGCGGGCGACGATGCCGAGGTTGGTGAGTGCGATGGCGGCGTCGAAGGGGACGCCGATGGACTCGAAGATGGTGACGGCGCGCTGGTAGTGTTCTGCGGCCAGGGGCAGGTCGTTGCGGAAGCGGGCGACGTCGCCGAGTCCGTTGAGCTGGTGGGCGACGCCGCGTCGGGCGCCGAGCGCGGCGTAGAGGTCGAGCGCGGCGTGGTAGCGTCGGGTGGCGTTGTCGAGGTCGTTCTGCATGCGGGCGGTGACGGCCAGCTTGGCGTAGCACTGGGCGATGCCGCGTGTGTCTTCGAGGTCGCGGAAGCGGTCGAGCGCTTCGTGGAAGAGCTGCTCGGCGCGGGGGAGGTCGCCGCTGGCGCGGGCGATGTCTGCGATGAGCCAGAGGACCTCGGCATACTGGGCGTTGGCGGTGTCTGGGTCGGCGGCCGCGCGGGCCTCTTCGGCGCGACGCTCGGCGGCATCGGTGTCGCCGCGGTGCATGTCCATGCGGGCGAGGCCGAGCAGCCCTTTGACGCTCAGTCGTGAGCCGGGCAGCTCGCCGGCCAGGTCGACACCCTCGGCGTAGAGCTGTGCCGCGGAGTCGAAGTCGCCCTCGACCCAGACGACGTCGGCTTCGCCGTAGGCGGCCGCGATGCGGTCTTCGAGCGGCGCCGTGGGGTCGACGTGGACGCCTGCGAAGTGGCGGCGGGCCTCGGGGTAGTTTCCGAAGCCGAGGCTGAGCTGGGCGAGCTTGAGGCGGACGGCACGGCAGCGCGCGCGGGTGTCGGCGTCTGGCTCTGCGTTTTCGAGGAGCAGGCCAAGGGTGCGCTCCCAAAAGGCGAGGGCATCGTTGGGGCGGTGGCTGCGCTCGGCGAAGCGGGCCGCGCGCTCGGCGTATTGCAGCTCGAGGCTGCGCTCGCGTGCGAGTGCGAAGTGCTCGACGAGGTCTGCGGCGATGGCGTCGGCGCCCTCTCCCGCGATGGCGATGCGTGCGAGCGCCGCGTGGAGGTGGAGGCTTCGCGAGGTGCGCCGGTTCTTGAGGCGGTCGAGGACGACGTCTCGGATGAGGCCGTTGGGGAAGGCGAAGAGGTCGTCTTCGCGCGTCTCGGTCATGCGGAGGAGCTCTTCGTCGAGCAGGAGGTCGAGGTAGGTGTCGAGGCCTGCGACGAGGTCTTCGCGCTCCTCGTGGGCGAGCATGGCTTGGAGCTCGCGGAAGGAGAAACGGGCGCCGAGGATGGCGCAGCGGTCGAGGAGGTCGCGGGCGCGGGCGCCTGCTTCGGTGGTGCCGCTGAGCCGGGAGAGGCGCATGGCCACGATGTCGGCGATGCCGCGGGGGAGGATCTGGTTGACGTCGACGCCGGGTCGGGTGGCCCAGCCTGCGGGCGAGAACTCGAGGAGGCGCTCTTCGGAGAGGTAGCGAACGAGCTGGACGAGGTGGAGCGGGTTGCCGTCTGCGCGCCGCACGAGCGCGGCGATGAGGTCGGGGCTGGCGTTGATGAGCGAGGAAATGACCTCGCCTGCCTCGTCGTCGGAGAGGCGCTCCATGCGGTGGCGTGCGACACTGGAGCCGTCGAAGCGGGAGAGGCGGGCGAGGAGCTCTTCGACATGCTCGTGAGGCTCGTCGATCTGGATGACGACGAGGAGGAGGAGGCGTGCGGGCCGCTGCGTGAGCTCGGTGGCGGCATATTCGAGGAAGGCGGAGGTCTCGGGACCTGCGAACTGGGCGTCGTCGAGGAGGAGGAGGATGGGCGAGGCGAGCGAGCGCCGCTCGAGGATGCGGAGGAGGAGCTCGTAGAGGCCCTCTGCGTCGTCCTGCGGGAGGGTGGAGGCCTCGTGGCTCGGGCGGAGGAAACTTGCGACGCGGAGGTGGTCGCGGTGCTCGTGGAGGCCGATGGAGCGGAGCTGGAGCGAGAGTTCGCGGGCGAGGTGTTCGTCGTGGAGTTCGCGGACGCCGAGGAGGTTGTCGAAGGCTTCGCGGAGCCCGCGGAGTCCGCGCTCGCCTTCGCGGTGGTAGAGGCCGCTGGCGTGTCGGAAGGCCATGGAGGCGGCGAGTTCGTCGCGCAGCCAGAGGGCGAGGCGGCTCTTGCCCATGCCGGTCTGGGCCTCGATGGTCTGGATGCGGGCATTCCCGCTGGAGACGACCGCTAGCGCCGACTGCATGAGGGTGCTGCGGTCGTGGCTGCGTCCTACGAGCGGCGCGTTGGGTCGCAGCGAGGGGTGGGTTGCCGGGCTGTCGGCGAGGCTGGGACGGGGAGCTGGCTGCGCGGCGAAGGGGGTGGAGGGGCTATCCTCGCCCCGCTCTGTGGCGGCCTCGTCGTAGGTGTTTCCGCGGACATGTCGGCGCGGCGCGAGAGATTCCACGAAGGTGGCGGCGCGCGGCGCGATGCGGGGGAGGGCCGACTCGTCGATGGTGGCAGGGCGGGCTGCGGAGCTGGCTGCGGCCGCGGCGGTTCGCGCGGGCAGGGCTGGGAAGCGTGCGGAGTCTCTGCCGAACATGGCGCCGGCTGCGCCGGAGAGGGCGCGGAGCCGGGTGCGGAAGGCGTTGGCAGAGCCGATGCGCTTTGCGGGGTCCTTCTCGAGTGCATCGTAGACGAGCTCTTCGAGCCCGGGCGGGACCATCAGTCCGGGCCGCGGCACAAGCTGCGGCGTGGGTGCGTTGACCTGGGCGTAGAGGATGGCGTCGGCGGTGGAGCCGGTGAAGGCGTGGCGCCCCGTGACGGCCCAGAAGAGCATGAGGCCGACCGTGTAGAGGTCGGCAGCGGGGGTGAGGTGGGTGTCGCCACGGGCCTGCTCGGGGGCCATGAAGAGGGGCGTTCCGATGATGCGTCCGGGCGCGGGGAGGTCTTCGCGCTGGCGCTCGTCGTCGTAGGTGGCGATGCCGAAGTCGACGATTTTGGCGTGCGGGTTTCCGTCGGAGTCGCTCGTCAGGAGGACGTTGCCGGGCTTGATGTCGCGGTGCACGACGCCTCGGGCGTGGGCGTGTGCGAGGCCGGCGAGGAGCTGCTCGAAGATCTGGCGGATCTCGGAGAAGGGGAGCTGCTGGCGGCCGAGCATATCGGCGAGCGAGACGCCTTCGACGAGCTCCATGGCGAGGTAGAGTTGCCCGTCTTCGGCGGCGCCGAAGTCGAGAACCATGGCGATGTTGGGGTGGCTGAGCGCGGCGACGGAGCGGCCTTCGCGGACGAAGCGCTGACGGACCCTCTCGTTGCGGGAGAGGTCGGAGCGGAGCATCTTGAGCGCGACGGGCCGGTCGAGCGGCTCCTGGATGGCCTTGAAGACGGTTCCTGCGCCGCCGGAGCCGATGATCGATGCGATGCGGAATCGCCCTGCGATGAGGGTTCCGGTGGTGAGTTCCATGACGATGGCTGTTGTCTCGAAGGGGAGTTAGGCCGCGGCTGCGTGCGGCTCAGATGGGCTGGTAGCGGGCGCGAAGTGCGGGCGTGGAGAGGACGTCGCGGGCGTCGGCTACGGCGGCGCGGAGCTCTCGCAGGGTCTCGCCGAAGTTCTCCTGCACGGAGGGGGCGACGCCCTCGTCGGAGAGCTGCGAGAGGAGGTTGATGGCGGCCTCGCGGGCTGCCTCTGTGGACTGCTGCGGGGTGACGCCGAGCAGGGCGTAGTAGGAGCCGTGGCGCGCGGTGTGGAGCAGGCGCTGGATGTGGGCAGAGTTGAGCCTGGGCAGGCCGGCGTCTGCGGGTGCTGCGTAGGCGGAGGGCTCGAGTTCGTAGCGGCGCGGCGCCTCGAAGCGGGTGGTGCTCTCGAAGCGGGTCGGGGTGTCGAAGCGGGTCTGGGTATCGAGGCGTGAGGGCGCGGGGCCGGCCTCGGCGCGGGGCGCGGGTCCGGGCGCGGGGCTGCCGCGGAGATCGGCCGGCAGGTTGGAGGTGATGAGCTCGCAGAGGCCGACGAACTTGGCCTCTTCGCGGTGGAGGAGGACGCCGGGCGCGAAGGTCGCGGTGGTGGGGCCTGCGACAATGACGGTGAGGCCGGTGGGGAAGCGCTTTGCTGCCGCGGAGAGCGCCATGGCGACCTCGTCTGCGCCGAGCTCTGCGTGGATGACAAAGAGCCCGCCTCCGGACTCGCGGAGCGCGCCCAGCGCGTCGAGGGCGTCGTCGACTTCGAGCAGCTCTACGCCGCGCTCGCGGAGCATGGCTCGGAGCGGCGAACGCCACTCGGCGGAGTTGGAGAGGATGACGAGGCGAGGCATGGTGACTCGGTTCAGAGCACGGAGGATGGGTCTATGTCTACCGAGGCGCGCACATCCCGTCCACGCGGGAGCGCGGAGCCCGGTGCGATCGCACGGGCGATGGCGCCGGCGGCGGCGTGGAGGGGCTGGCGGGTGGCGGACTGGAGCAGGAGATGGAAGCGGTAGCGGCCGCCGACGCGGGCCATGGTGGCCGGCAGCGGGCCCGCAACGCGGAGTGCGCGGCCACCGGCCTGGTGAGCGAGTTCGGCGAGGCGTTCGCCGAAGGCGCGGGCGTCGGAGGCTTCGGGGCTGTCGATGCGGACGAGGGCGAGGGTGCCTGCGGGCGGGTAGCCGATGCGGTCGCGCCAGCCGAGCTCGCGCTCTGCGAAGGCGGCGTAGTCGTGGCGGCAGACGGCCTCGATGATGAAGTGGTCGGGCTGGTAGGTCTGGATGAGAACGGAGCCGGGCTTTTCGGCGCGGCCGGCGCGGCCGGCGACCTGGGTGAAGAGCTGGAAGGCCCGTTCGCCGCCACGGAAGTCGGGCATGCGGAGGGCGCGGTCGGCGTCGAGGATTCCGACCAGGGTGACATTGGGGAAGTCGTGGCCCTTGGCGAGCATCTGGGTGCCGACGAGGATGTCGAGTCCGCGGGCGCGGAAGGCGTCGAGAATCTGGCGGAGCTGTTTTCCGCGTGCGCTGTCGCGGTCGAGCCGGCCGACGCGGAAGCCGGAGAAGGCCTCGGTGAGGGCGTCTTCGGCCCGCTCGGTGCCGGCGCCGCTCCGTTCGAGCCCCTCGGTGCCGCAGGAGGGGCACTTGGTGGGGACGCGGGCGCGGGCGTCGCAGTAGTGGCAGCGGAGGAGGCCCTCCTTGCGGTGGAAGGTCATGGCGACATCGCAGTCGGCGCAGGTGACCGACTCGCCGCAGGCCTCGCAGAGGAGGGATGCAGCGTAGCCTCGCCGGTTGAGGAAGAGGATGACCTGCTCGCCTGCGGTGACGGTGCGGTTGATGGCCTGGTGGAGCCGGGCGCTGAGGATGAGGCTGGCGGGGTGCTCGGGCTCGACGAGGTGGCCGCGCATGTCGATGGTGTCGATGGTGGGCAGCGGTCTTCCCGCGACCCGTTTGGGCAGGGCGAGGTAGTCGAGCTTGCCGCGGCGGGCGAGGGTGAGGGTCTCGAGCGCGGGCGTTGCAGAGCCGAGCACGACGGGGATGCGGAGCTTGGCGCCGAGCACGAGGGCGAGGTCGCGGGCGTGGTAGCGGACGCCCTCTTCCTGCTTGAAGCTGCTGTCGTGCTCTTCGTCGACGATGAGCAGTCCGAGGTTGTCGAGGGGTGCGAAGAGGGCGCTGCGGGCGCCTACGACGACGCGTGCCTCTCCGCGTCGGATGCGGCGCCACTCGTCGAAGCGCTCGCCCGGCGTGAGGCCGGAGTGGAGGACGGCGATGGGGGCGGCGAGCGCGGCCGAGAAGGCTGCGACGAACTGGGGCGTGAGGCCGATTTCGGGGAGCAGGATGAGGGCGGTGCGGCCGCGTGCGAGGACCTCGCGGGTGGCCCGCATGTAGACCTCGGTCTTGCCGCTGCCGGTGACGCCGTGGAGGAGGATGCCACGCGGTGCGGGGTCGTCGAGCGCGGCGATGATGCGGGTAACGGCGTTGGCCTGGTCGGCGGTGAGCGCGGGGTCGGCGCCTCGTCGTGGCGTGGCAGCGTCGGCGAAGGGGTTGCGGTCGACCTCGCGGCTGGTCCTGCGGATGATGCCGGCCTTCTCGAGGCTCGCGAGCGCAGCGGTCGAGACGCCCGCGACCTGCGTGAGTTCCGGTTGCGAGATCGGGCCTTCTGCGAGGGCGTCGAGGGCGGCGAGCTGTGCCTTTCCGAAGCGGCCGGGCGGCAGGTCGAGCAGGATGCGCTCTACGAAGGTAACGGTCTTGGCGCGGGTGCGCTGCCCGGAGGCGGCGTAGCGTGAGGTGGCCCAGCCGGCGGCTTCGAGGTTGGCGAGGTCGGAGTGGAGGGCGCCCGGGACGGCGGCGAGGAGCGCGCGCGCCTCGAGGCCTTGGGGCTGGAGGCGGAGCTGGTTGCAGAGGCGCTGGAGCCTGTCGGAGAGCGCTGTGGGCTCCGCTATCTCGAACTGTGGGCCTGGCTCGAGGAGGCGCTCGGCCTCGACGTCGAGGGAGGTCGGAACAGCGAGCCGGACCGCCTCTCCGATGGGGGCGTGGTAGTACTTCGCGGCCCACTCAGCGAGCGCGAGCTGTGGCTCGCCGACGACGGGTGTGGCGTCGAGGAGGTCGGCGATGGGGCGGATTTTGGCGGGGTCGAGCTCGCCGGCGGTGTCGGAGAGGCTCATCACGACGCCGACGCGGACGCCCTGCCGGAAGGGGAGGAGCACGCGGCAGCCGCGTGCGGTGCGCGCGACGAGATGGTCAGGAACCTCGTAGGTGAGGGGCTCCAGGAAGGGCATCTCGACGGCGATCTGTGCGTAGCGTCGTGGGATCAAAGCGGGAGTCGGAGGGGCGATGTCGATGTGGCCCTCTCTGCTGGCACGGTCGGGGCGGGCAGGGCAATGGGGTTCGCGACGGGGGCGACCAGGGGTGGAAGATCGCGCGGGGTGGGGGTGACAGAGGTG
>JABMMX010000106.1 GCA_013205435.1 Deltaproteobacteria bacterium | reverse complement strand
CAGCTGCACCGACCGCATCGACAACGATATCGACGGACTGCAGGACTGCAACGACCCCGACTGCACCTCCAACGCAGCCTGCGGAACCCTGCTCGACGGCACCTGCGGCGCAGCCTTCCGCATCGACGCCGCCGGCACCTTCTTCGGCGACACCACCGGCGCCGACAACACCTCTGCCGGCATCAGCTGCTTCGGTGGGACCGGCAACCCTGACGAGGCCTGGGACATGCTGCTCCCCCGCGAAGGCACCGTCTGCATCGACACCATCGGCTCGACGATGGACACCGTCCTCTACCTCCGAGACAGCTGTCCGGGCAGCAGCGACATCGCCTGCAACGACGATACCGCGGGCCTTGGAAACGCATCCCGCATCCAGTTCTTCGCCGAGGCCGACACCCGCTACTTCATCAATGTGGACAGCTTCGCAACGCCCGGCCCCTACATCCTCCGGGTCCGCTACGGCAGCTGCGCCGGCCTCCCCGCACCCGAGCTCTGCGCAGACCGCACCGACAACGACGGCGACGGCGCCATCGACTGCGCCGACAGCGACTGCCGCAATGACCCGGGCTGCATCGCCGGCGTCAGCGAGACCATCTGCGACGACGGCCGCGACGACGACGGCGACGGCACCATCGACTGCAACGACCTCGACTGCTTCGGACGCCCCGAGTGCTCCGAGAACTGCAACGACGGTATCGACAACGACCGCAACGGCTACTTCGACTGCTACGACTCCGTCTGCCTGTCCGACGCCCGCTGCAACTTCAGCGCATCGAACGGAGGCATCTGCGAGACCCCCTTCCTCGTCGAGCCCATCAACCCCACCAACAGCTGGAATGTGAATACCGTGGGCGGCTTCGATCAGACCACCATCGCCTGCGGCCTGGGCACAGCCGCCGGCCCCGATGTGGTCTTCGCCTTCCAGCCCTTTGACAGCGTCCCCGCCACCTACTGCTTCGACACCACCAACTCCGACTACGACACCGTCGTAGAGGCCCGCACCCGCTGCACCGACACAGCGTCCCTGCTCCTCTGCGAAGACGATACCGCGGGCGTTCTGCAGACCCGCTTCACCCTCAACACCACGCCCGGCATCTACTACTACCTCATCGTCTCGGGCTTCAACGGCGCCAGCGGCAACCTCTCCATGGCCGTCTCCAGCGGCCCCTGCTTCTGACTCTCTCCGCGGCCCATTCGGGCTGCATCACGCTTCGGTTGAGCTTATGAAAATTGTTGTTCTTGGTGGCGCAGGTGGTGTTGGCAGCGTGGCGGTGCGGGCGCTTGCGACCCAGGCCGATGTGACGGAGCTCGTGGTCGCCGATGTGCGGCTCGAGGCAGCCGAAAAGGTGGTGCAGGCCGTGGGTCGCGCGGGCATGAAGGCTGCGGCCTTCGATGCCTTCGACAACGCCAGCCTCGCCGCTGTGATGGCCGGCGCCGACTGCGTGCTCAACTGCGTGGGCCCCTTCTACAAGTTCGGCCCTCCCATCCTGCGCGCCGCCATCGCCGCCAAGGTGCGCTACGTCGACATCTGCGACGACCTCGCCCCCACCCGCGAGATGCTCGCGCTCGATGCCGACGCAAAGGCCGCCGGCGTGCCCGCCCTCGTCGGCATGGGCAACTCGCCGGGCCTCGCCAACCTCTTTGTCGCGCTCTGCTCCACCATGCTCATGGAGAAGGTCGAGGGCGTCGACATCATGCACATCCACGGTGGCGAACCCGAGGAGGGCGCGGCTGTCATCAAGCACCGCATCTTCGCCATGCTCAACGAGATCCCGCTCTTCCTCGACGGCAAGTTCGAGCATGTGCGGCAGCTCGAGGAGAGCGGCAAAGCGGCCACCGTCGAGACCACCTTCCGCGACATCGGCACCTTCCCCGTCTACCCCTATCCCCACCCCGAAACCATCACGCTGCCCACCTTCCTGCCGGGCCTCAAGCGTGCCACAAACCTCGGCGTCATCTTCCCCCTCTCCTACTTCCACCTCACGCAAGACATGGTCCGCGCCGGCACCTGCGGCGACCAGCCCATGATGGTCAACGGGCAGCCCGTCGTGCCCATCGACTTTGCTGTCGCCCACATCCTCTCCCGCCGCGCTGAGCTCCTCCGCGAAGCTGGCGTGACCGGCCCCGGCGGCTGCCTCAAGGTCGTCGTCGATGGCATCGCAGGCGGCGAGCCAAACCGCTTCATCTTCTCGCTCTCGTCGCAGTCTGCGGGAGCCGGCGAAGGCACCGGCATCCCCGCCGCAGCGGGCGCCGTGATGATGGCGCGCGGCGAGATCCCCGCCCATGGTGTCTATCCGCCCGAGGCCGTCCCCAACCCCTTCGGCATCCTCCTGCTCACCGCCGGCATCGCCAAGCTGCTTGGCTCGGGCGGAAAGGAGTCCATCCATGTGGAGCGCATCGATGCGGCCGGCGTGAGCCACACCGTTCCGCTGCCCCTCTAGTCGATGGGACTGCTCGTCGGCCACGACCTCGGGACGCATGCCAACAAGGCTGTGCTCCTCGACGAGAGCGGCCGCATCCTCGCAAAGGCGGTCGAGCCCTACGGCATCCAGCTCAGTGGCCACGACCGGGCCGAACAGGACCCCGAGGTCTGGTGGCAGGCCGTCTGTATCTGCACCCGGCGGCTGCTCGAGGCGAGCGGACGGGCCGGCAGCGAGGTCGACGCCATCGGCTTCGCCGGGCAGATGCTCGCGCTCGTGCCGATGGACGAGCAGGGCCGCCCCACCCGCCCCGCCATCTCCTGGCTCGACAGCCGGGCTGAGGTGCAGGCAGCCCGCGTCATCCGCATGTTCGGCGGCAAGACCATCGTCTCCATGCTGGCCGGCGCCATCCCCTCCGGCAAAGACCTCGTCTGCAAGATCGCCTGGCTCCGCGACGAGGAGCCCGAGGTCTTCGCCCGCACCGCCCTCTTCGGCGACGCCACGAGCTACCTCGTCACACGCGCCACCGGCACCCTGAGCATCGATGTGACCTGCGCTGCCGGCACAGGCATGCTCGACCCCAAGAGCCGCACCTGGTCGTCGCTGCTTGCCTGGCTGAGCCGCTTCCCGCTCGCCAAGGCCGGCACCCCGCGCGAGTGCACCGAGCCGGTCGGAACCCTCACCCGCGAAGCGGCCGAAGCGCTCGGCCTCTCCACCCGCGCCATCGTCGTTGCCGGCCTCGCAGACATCCCTGCCGCCGCGCTCGGCTCGGGCTGCGTCTCGCCCAACGATGCCCACATCTACCTCGGCACCTCGGGCTGGCTCGGCATCACCACGGCGGCGCCGGCCGCCTCGCCCGAGCATGGCAT
>JABMMX010000008.1 GCA_013205435.1 Deltaproteobacteria bacterium | reverse complement strand
CTCTCCCGAGCTGCTCGGGATGCTGCAGCGCTACCTGCCGCTGCCGCAGCCGCTGGCCGATCAGGGCTACACCGCGCAGCAGTTCTACAACGACCTCACCCAGCCGTGGGGCTGCTCCTTCTCCTGTAGCTACGCCGCTGCGGCGACCTTTGATGCGGTCGGCTTTGCGGCCGAACTCGAGACCCGGATTGTGGCGCCGCTCCGCGAGATGCAGGGGCTTATCGCGGCCCACCCCTACGGCACACGGATGGTGACCACGCTCGACCCTGCGGAGATGACGGTGGACCCGGTCTTTGCCTTTGCGCCCTCGCTGCCGCCAGTGAATGCGAACATCGTGGTGCAGGCCGATGTCTACTGCGGAGAGGGCGGGCTGCCCTGGACGGCGCCCACCATCTTTCAGATCACGGACGGGGTCGAGGCGACGGCGGCATTTGGCGACCAGGCCGCACTGTTTGGCACGCTTGCGGCGGCGCCGCTCGCCTATGCGCAGCAGCTCAGCGCGGCAGGCGCACCCGTGATGACAGTGGATGCACGCAGCGCTGTGGCCGCCACGGTCGCAGCCTGGAACAGCACCCACACCGGCATCGTCGCGGAGGTGCAGGATTGCAATGGCGGAGGCGGAGGCGGGTTCGACACGGGCGCCAGCGATGTGTCGTCGAGCGATGCGGGGAGCGCGAGCGACACGGGCAGCAGCGACGCGGGAAATGGCGACGGAACGACCGTGGTCTGCGACGGCGCGGACTGCGAGGCTGTGGATGCGGCGCCAGCACCGACGAAGAGGAAGGAGCGCGGCCTCTTCGGCTGCGCAGCAGGCGGTGCGGAGGGGAGCCTGCTCGCCACCGTCGGACTGCTCGCGATGCTGGCCACGCAGCGGCGCCGCCGGCGCTAGCTTCCGCACAAGTTGCCTTGCCTGCGGCCTCGTCGTAGGCTGCGGGCGATGAGTACGAACCGCCTCAACCTGACTGCGCGCGACTACACGGTCGCCTGGCTCCTCAACCTCCTCCACACGCAGGGACTCATCTCGCCCAAGCAGGAGCAGGATGTCATTCGGCAGGAGCGGGTGCTGCGCGAGAAGACGCTGCGGCGGCGGGTAGATGATGTACGGTCGCGGCAGGGTGCGGTGGCGGCAGCCTCGCCCGTGGAGATTGTGGAGGCGGCGGCGCTGACGGGGCTCGATGGACGACCGCTCAACGAAGACCGGCTGATGGAGATTTTTGCCGCCGAGGTGGGGATGCGGTTTGTGCGCATCGACCCGCTGAAGCTCAACGAGCGGCTCATCACCTCGACCATGAGCCGCCCCTTTGCGAAGCGGCATGTCTGCGTGCCCATCGCCAAGATGGAGAATGGACGGGTGGTGGTGGCGGTCGACAACCCCTTTGAGCTCGACCTGCAGGAGGCGCTGCGCGGGCTGCTCCCGGGCGGGTTCGAGGTGGTACTGGCGAGCCGGAGCACGCTGCTCACGACCATCAACGATGTCTACGGCTTCCGGAGCGCGGTGAATGCGGCGGAGCGGTCGTTTGGCGTGACGACAGACCTGGGCAACCTCGAGCAGCTGGTGAAGCTGACGGTGACGGGCGACGAGGTGGAGGCCAGCGACCGCCATGTGGTGAACGCCGTGGAGTTCCTGCTCAAGTATGCCTTTGAGCAGCGGGCGAGCGATATCCACATCGAGCCCAAGCGAGATGAGTCGCAGATCCGGCTCCGCATCGACGGCATCCTGCACCCCATCTACCGGCTGCCGCGGGTGGTCCACACCGCCGTGGTCTCGCGCATCAAGACGCTGGCCCGCATGGACATCGCAGAGCGGCGGCGGCCGCAGGATGGACGGCTCAAGACGGAGCTGCAGGGGCGCGAGACAGAGCTCCGCGTCTCGACGCTGCCGGTGGCCTTTGGCGAGAAGGTTGTCATCCGCATCTTCGACCCACAGACGCTGCTGCTCGACCTCGAAGGGCTCGGCTTTTTTGAGACCGAGCTCAACGCCTACAAGTCCTTCCTGCGCCACACGACGGGCTTGATTCTGGTCACCGGCCAGACGGGCTCCGGTAAGACGACCACGCTCTACTCGACGCTCAAGCTGCTGAGCGGGCCCGATGTGAACATCACGACGGTAGAGGACCCGATCGAGATGGTCTACGAGCCCTTCAACCAGACGCTGGTGCAGCCGAAGATCGATGTGACCTTCGCCAACGCGCTCCGGACGGTGCTGCGGCAGGACCCGGACATCATCATGGTGGGCGAGATTCGAGACGCGGATACAGCCAAGATCGCCGTTCAGGCGGCGTTGACCGGGCACATGGTGTTCTCGACGTTGCACACCAACGACGCCCCCGGCGCCATTACCCGGCTGTACAACCTGGGCGTCGAGCCGTACCTGATCAGTGCGTCGCTGGCGGGGGTTCTGGGGCAACGGCTCGTGCGCCGGTTG
>JABMMX010000105.1 GCA_013205435.1 Deltaproteobacteria bacterium | reverse complement strand
CCACCTACGGCCGACTCAAGTCTGAGATGACCACCTTCCGGGATGCCACAGGCCTTGGCCGCGTTCGCGTGGTCGACAAGCAACTCCGCGTGTTGGTCGATACGAATAGCTCCGACACCATCATGCCTGCCTTCGACCTTGAACCGGAGCGGCTGGAGATCGACCAGGTTTTGCAAGCCGGTACGGCGACCACCTCGCTCCGCTTCGAGGCAGAAGATGGTACCCTCATGCAGCGTGGGTTCGCTGTGTTGCAGTCAGACGGTCAGGTCATCGGTGCTGTCGTAGCCGAGGGCAGCGCACCCTTCTTCGATGGGTTGCGGGATTTTGCGCTGATGGTCGGCATCTTTTTGGTGGTGATGCTGCTGTCTGTGGCAGCGCTGACCTACCAATTCTCGAGGCGTCTCACCGTGCCACTAGGCCGGCTCCTGCGCGTGACGCAGCTGTTGGAGGAGGGGGCGCTAGAGACGGTCGTTCCGTCGCTTGGTACGAACGAAGTCGGCGACCTGGCGCGGGCGATTGAGCGCATGCGGGCGGCTTTGGCTGCGCGCGACACGCAGACCCAGATGCTGCTGGCGGGCATCGCCCACGAGGTGCGCAACCCGCTCTCCGGCATGGAGCTTTTCGTTGGGCTGCTCGAAGAAGACCTGCGCGGGGATGCGATCGCACACGAGAAGGTGGAGCGGGTACGGCGGGAGCTCGACTACCTCAAGCGGGTGGTCGAGGAGTTCCTCGCCTACTCGCGGAATGTGCGGGCGAGCACGGTTCGGTTCGCGGGTCGCGAGCTGCTCCTGGAGGTGGCCGAGTCTTGCAGTTGTGTCGCGCAGGCCGCGGGGGTTCGGGTGGTGGTGCAGCCTGCGCAGCTGGAACTGACGGCCGACCGGGAGATGTTGCGCGGAGCAATCGCGAATGTCGTGCTCAACGCGATCCAGGCCTCCTCGGCGAGTGGCATCGTCAAGCTCGAACTTCAGCAGGAGGGGAGTTTCCGCGTTGTGGAGGTTGTCGACACAGGGCGCGGCATGTCGGCCGAGGTGTTGTCGCGGGCAAACCAGCCCTTCTTCACCACGCGTGAGAAGGGCACGGGGCTCGGCCTCGCGCTGGCGCAAAAGGTAGCGGAGCGGCACGGCGGGCGGCTGTCGGTCGCATCGACGGAGGGTGTCGGGACGACGGTGCGGTTCTCGCTGCCCTTCGACTTGGCGGTACCGATTGCGGTAGAAGAGGCGACCACCGCTCTGGATCCTGACTGGATTGGATGATGGCCTGGAAGAGGTCCGAAGGGAGATGAGCTGATGGCAAACATCTTTGTGATTGATGACAACGGGACGGTCCGTGAGGGCGTCTCTGCGGTGCTTGAGAAGGCTGGCCACCGTGTGACCTCGTTCACCGGCGGCAAGCTTGCGATCGAGGAGTTCGCGAAGCGGGCAGACGACATCGACATCGTCATCACCGACCTGAAGATGGAGCCTGTGGGCGGCATGGAGGTGCTCCGTGAGGTGCGGCTGCTCGAACCGTCGGCATTGGTGCTGCTCATCACAGCGCACGGCAGCGTCAAGACGGCGGTCGAGGCGATGCAGCAGGGCGCCTTTGACTTCATCGAGAAGCCCTTTCCCGCCGACCTGCTGCGGTCGAAGGTGCAGCGCTGTCTGGAGGTGCGGGAGGAGCGAAAGCGTGGGCGCAAGCTAGAGCATGAGAACGACTACTTGCGACGCGAACTGCGTGGCGGCGGCACGGAGGAGGCGCTGGCGCGGATCATTGGCGAATCGGAGCCTGTCGTGCGGCTCAAGCGGCAGATCGTGAAGGTGGCGCCGTCGGATGCAACGGTGCACATCCATGGCGAGTCGGGGAGCGGCAAGGAGCTGGTCGCGACAGCGCTGCACGAACTGAGCGGCCGGCGGCGTGGGCCGCTGGTCAAGGTAAACTGCGGTGCCATCGCCGACTCGCTGCTGGAGTCGGAGCTTTTCGGGCATGAGAAGGGTGCCTTCACCGACGCGGGCCGCCGCCGTCTTGGTCGGTTCGAATTGGCCGATGGCGGCACACTCTTCCTCGACGAGATTGGAGATGTGAGCCCGTCGATGCAGGTGAAGCTGCTCCGCGTGCTTCAGGACCGGACCTTTGAGCGGGTGGGCGGCGAGCGGAGCATCGTCTGCGATGTCCGTGTGGTCACTGCAACGAACAAGGATCTGGCGGCCGAGGTGAAGGCGGGT
>JABMMX010000104.1 GCA_013205435.1 Deltaproteobacteria bacterium | reverse complement strand
CCGTAAGCGCCCTGCCCTCCACCTCGCCCTCCACCAGAAGCGGTGAGAGGCGACCGCCTTCGACCCGCCGCACGATGAAGCTGCACTCGCTCGAAGAGGCATCGGCCGTGGCAAAGGAGTAGCTCCGCGCCGCGTCGTCGAGACCGTCGAGCGCGAGCATCCCGAACTGGCCGGGCCGGTAGTCGAGCGGCTGTTCAAGGGCGATGGTGAGTCGGGCGATGTCGTGTGTGAGCAGCTCGCGACGAGCGACGCGGCCGGCGACACGGGCGGTCCGCGGGGCGCCGCTCAGGTCCACCTCGATGGCGACATCGGAGGTGGGCGTAGACTGGCAGGCGAGGATGAAGCGCTGCTCCACCTCTGCATCGGAGAGGAGATAGGCGGTCTCGGTCGCCTCGTGGACGGTGCCTTCGAGCAGCCGGCACTTGCAGGTCGCGCAGCCTCCGACGCGGCAGCTGTTGGGGAAGGGGATGCCCTCCCGCAGCGCCGCCGCCAGAAGCGTCTCTCCGGGCGCAACCGTGAGGCGCTGTCCGTTCACCGATGCGGTATGCGAGGTCGAGCGGGCAGGGGTAGACATGAGAGCCTCGGAGCTTTGGACGGTCGCAATTGTGCCCCGATGAAGCGAGGAATGCGAGGTCATCTGTTGACAATCGGAGGTCATTTTTTGACAATCGACACATGGAATCCCGCTCCGCCACTGCCGACCTCCAGGTGCCTGCCACCTATGTGCAGGCGCTCGCCGAGCTCATCCGGAGCCTAGGCGCCGACACCGCAGATTGGCTCGCCATGTCGGGGCTGACGCAGGCGCGGCTCGAGCAGTCCGATGCCCCCGTCTCGCTCCCTCTCTTTGCCCAGCTTGCCTTCGACGCCGTCGGCATCACCCGCGAGCCTGCGCTCGGCCTGCTGCTCGGCGACAGGTTGCATGCCGGGAGCCACGGCATCGTGGGGTTTGCGGTCTCCAACGCGGGGACGCCGCGACAGGCGATGGAGCTGCTCGCCCGATTTGTGCGGCTGCGGCTGCCGCTGCTGTCGGTATCGCAGCAGAGCGCCGACGGAGCATTCGAGGTGCTGTTCCATGAGGCCCTGCCGCTCGGCCCCATGCGCGGGCCTGTGCTCGAGGCAACCCTGCTCACCATCAAGCGGGTGCTCGACTCCCTCTCGCTCGGCAGCTGCCCCATCACCCAGGTCGCCTTCCCCTTCCCTGCCCCCGACCATGCGCCGCTCACACGGACCATGTTTGGCTGCGAGGTGCGCTTCGATGCCCCGGTCGCGGCCATGCGACTTCCCGAACAGCATCTCGACCTGCCGCTCCGCCGCGCAGACCCTGCTGCCTTCCGCGAAGCTGCAGCCATCTGTCAGCGCGAGCTCGAGCGGCTCGGCGCGGGCGACCGCCTGTGCGACCGAGTACAGCGGCTGCTGGCCGAACGGCAGAACGGCTTCCCCTCCCTCACGGTGGTGGCCCGTCTGCTGCAGCTCACACCCCGGACCCTGCATCGACGGCTGGTGGCAGAGGGCAGCTCCTTCCAGACGCTGCTCGATGAGGTGCGGCACCGCCGCGCCTGCGACCATCTGCGCGCAGGAGGCCTGAGCATCGAGGAGCTCTCCTACGCACTCGGCTACGCCGACCAGGCCAACTTCAGGCGGGCCTTCAAGCGGTGGGAAGGGGTTGCGCCGAGCCTCTATCGCGACCGGCTCCGGCGTTAACGCGCGAGGGAGAATCGGCTGCGGGCGCGCGCCGGCATGGGGCGCAGGATGGTCCCGTCGGTGACCTGCAGCCGATGGCCGCGCCAGACAACATGGTGCACCACGAGCCCGCGGAACCAACAGACGAAGACGATGAGTTCGCGGAGCGGCACGATGGGCCAGGCGAGCAGCGAGGGCATCTCTCCGCGGAGGGTCCGCAGCGAGACCAGATCCGTAATGAGCCGCACGCTCCAGACCACGGCGAGCAGGATGAACGCCGGGACCGTGGGCGAGATCGCGACGGCTGCGAGCGCGAGCACGACAGGCGTCAGGAGCCCCTGCGCCATATAGATGGGGAGGCCGACGGCGAAGCGCTGCATCGTGCCCCACCTGCCGAACCGGTCGTAGAAGGCCGCGACCGAGCGGGTGCGGCTAACCTGCACGACCACCAGCGAAGAGATGGCCACACCAAGTCCGAGCTCGTCGCGCAGGCGGCGGCCGAAGACATAGTCCTCTGCCAG
Organism: Deltaproteobacteria bacterium; assembly: GCA_013205435.1. Classification (GTDB taxonomy): domain Bacteria; phylum Myxococcota_A; class Bradymonadia; order REDH01; family REDH01; genus CAIWGR01. The sequence continues at coordinate 7,407 of JABMMX010000104.1, read as the reverse complement.
CACCTCGGCGAAGCTGCGCCAGCCACCGAGCGCCTGCAGGGTGGAGCTGCGCATGGCCATCGACTTGCCGACAACGATGTCTTGGCCCGAGAGGAGCTTGGCCGCGACAACGCCGCCGCCGATGCCACTGCCGAGGTGAAGCACATCGAGCCAGGCGCCCAGCGTCTCGGCACCTTCGCCGCAGACCGGGTGGGTGCAGAGGCCGACGGCGGGGTCGGCGAGGTGGGCGGCGAGGTCGTCGAGGTAGCCCGCGGGCAGCCGCACGTTGGCGTCGGAGACGACGAAGATTTCGCCCTTGGCGACGGCCGTCATGCCGATGAGCTGCGCGACCTTGGGGTTGATGGCGGCGGCAGGGTTGGTGAGCACGAGCCGGACTTGCTCCGCGTAGCGGGCCTGCACGCGCTGAGCGATGGGGTAGGCTGGGTCACGCTCCGAGGCGACGCCAAGCACCAGTTCGTCTGTCGGCCCAAGGGCGGCCACGGCCACCTCGAGGAGGAGCTCGGTGTCGTCGTCAAAGCCGGCGAGGGGGCGGAGGATGGAGACGGCGGGGCGTGTCGAAGGCACCGGCGGCGTGAGCCGCTTCCGCCAGCCGAGGAGCATGGCGATCTGGCAGCCGAGGAGGAACGCTCCCGATGCTGCGAAGAGCGCAAGCAGCACCTGCGCCGCTTGGGCCACAGCCGACCAAGTAGGAAGGTGCACAGAGGGGAGGAGAGCCAAGAGGTTCATCGCAAACTCCGGATCAGGGAGGCTGCGGGTTACCAGAGGCCGGGCCGTCGGATGCGGTTGACGAACCGAGCCTGCGAGAAAGGCGATTGCGGTGCGAGACGGCCACCCGATCGTCGCGAATGGCCCCAAGAGACACGCACTTGTCACAGGGCCGCCCGCCCGAACGTGGCAGGCGGAGTCTCGCGGCGTAGGCCAACATCGGCTAGCAGCGGAGTCCCGTTTCCCAAGGCCCCTCATGCGCAGCACAGCACGCATCCTCATGGCACTCAGCTTTGCCGCCGTCGGACTGCTCCACTTCACACATCCCGCGAGTTTTGTCGCGATCATGCCGCCCTATGTTCCCGAGGTGCTCCATCTTCCGGCGGTCTATCTGAGCGGCGTGGCGGAGGTTGCGGGCGGACTGGGGCTGTTGGTGCCGCAGCTTCGCAGGGCGGCAGGATGGGGGCTGCTGCTCCTGCTCGTGGCGGTCTTTCCCGCCAACATCCACATGGCGATGAACGGCGTGGGGCTGCCCGGGATGCCGGTCAATCAGACGCTGCTCTGGGCGCGGCTGCCGCTGCAGTTTGTGATGGCAGCTTTGGTCTGGTGGGTTGCCGAATTGGGCACCGCGCGCGGCACCAAGAGGGAGTCATAATGGGACGGGATGGAGCCATGCAGGAGCTGCGGCTCCGTGCGGCGCTGGCGGCAGCGCTGCTGCTTGCGGCCTGCGGCGACAACGGCGCGAAGACGACCGTCTCGCCAAGCGAAGACACCGCTGCTGAGGACACCAACGTCGAAGACACCACAGACACGACCATCGAAGACACCGCCGACACAGCCCTCGAAGAGACCGCCGACACGGCCATCGAAGACATCACCGACACCACCGTCGAAGACACCACCGACACCACCGTCGAGGACACCACGGACACCACCGTCGATGACACCACGGTAGACACGACGGTAGACACGACGCCTCCACCCTTCCCCGACTGCCCGAGCTACAGCGCCGCAGCGCGTGCAGGGCTGGTGACCAACCCCGACATCGTGGAGGCGAGCGGGCTTGCAGCCAGCCGCCGCAACGCCAACGTTCTCTGGCTGCACAACGACAAGGGCGATACCAGCCGGGTCTTCGCCATCTCGACCACGGGCGCGTCGCTCGCCACCTTTGTGCTGGCGGGTGCCGAGGCGAGCGACTGGGAAGACATCGCGGTGGGGCCCGGCCCGATCGCAGGAGTTAGCTACCTCTACGTGGGCGACATCGGCGACAACAGCGCGAACAGCGATACCATCGAGGTCTATCGCGTTGCGGAGCCGGCGGTCGTTGCCTCGTCTGCAGAGGTCACGCTGTCGGGTGTGGACCGACTCGAGTTCCGATACCCCGGCGGTCAGGGCGACAATGCAGAGACGCTGCTCGTCGACCCGACCACGGGAGACATCTACGTGGTGACGAAGTCGGACACGGGTGAGGCGCGCGTGTATCGGGCGAGCCCGCCCTTTGTACCACTCCGCACGACCATGACGCTTGTGACCACGCTCCAGTTCGGCGCGGCACCCCTGCTCGGCGCCCCATCGGCTACGGGTGGAGACATCTCGCCCGACGGCGCGTTGATCGCGATACGGAGCTACGACACCGCCTATGCCTGGCGGAGACCGGCCGGCACGACGGTAGCGGAGGCGCTGGCGACCCCGCCCTGCTCACTACCGGTCAGAGCAGAGGCACAGGGCGAGGCCTTCGGCTTCTTCAGCGACGGCACCGGCTACTTCACCGTGAGCGAAGGGACGAATGAGCAGCTCAGCAGGTATGTGGCCCGCTAGGCAGTGCGATGCGCTGGGTGCCGTAGATGCCCTTCTGACCTGAGACCAGCGTCGCCGCGACAAGCGCCAGCGCGGCCTGCGGCAGCACCGAGATTCCGAACAGTTCGACTGCCATCACAAGCAGCGCGACCGGCGTGTTGGCTGCGGCGCCGAAGAGGGCCACCATGCCGACAGCCGCACCGGCGATGGGCGGCAGACCCAGCATTGTTGCAGCCGCGCGGCCTGCCAGCGCCCCGATGACGAAGAGCGGCGTGACCTCGCCGCCGATGAAGCCAACGCCGACCGTGACCGCGGTGAAGAGCAGCTTGAGCGCGAAGGCCTCGGGCCCGGATGCGCCAGCTCCGAAGGCCTCTGTGAGCAGCGGAAGACCAAGGCCGAGATAGTCGCGCGAACCGACCGCGAGCGTGAGCAGGAGCAGCAGCGCGCCGCCCGCGGCGAGGCGCATGGGAAGCCGTGGAAGATGCCGCTCCGACGCGGCCTTGATGCCGTGCGAGAGCCAGACGAAGCTGCGCGCGAGGAGCCCCATCCCGGCACCCAGCAGGGCCCACGCTGCGAGCGCTTGGGGCGTCACGGGCGACGCCTCGATGCGGGGAAAGGGGAAGTGGGAAACGCCGAGCCAATGCACCGTCGCATCCCCCGCGAGCGCAGCCACCAGCGCTACCGGCAGCGCCTCCCAGCAGAGCCGGCGGCGCACCACGAACTCGGCGGCGAAGAGGGCGCCCGCGAAGGGCGTTCCGAAGACCGCGCCGAAGCCGCCACCTACGCCCGCAAAGAGCATGAGCCTGCGGAGCTCCGGTGATGCTGCCTCGCGGCGTGAAAGTCCGTCTGCGAGGCCCGCGCCCATCTGGACGGCGGTGCCCTCGCGGCCCGCACTGCCGCCAACGAGATGGGTGAGGAGGGTGCCGAGCAGCACCATGGGGGCGAGACGGCCGGGGAGCGGGTTGCCGCCGTCGGCCAGCGCATCGATGATGCGGTTGGTGCCCTGCCCCGCCGTGGCCCCCCAGCGCTCATAGGCGGCGCCCAGGAGGAGGCCACCTACGGGGAGCAACCAGACGAGCCAGAGGTGGGCTTCGCGGAGGTCGGTGACGGCCGCGAGGGCGACCAGAAAGAGGGAGGCGCTGAGGCCGCTCAGCAGGCCGATGAGGAGGCTGAGCGACAGTGCGCGCCGCCAGAGGAAGAATCGGTTCGGCGCGGGGGCGGAGGGCATGAGCAGGGCTCCGCAGGCTCAGACGGAGGGGATTTCGCTCGCGAGTTGGGCAGCAGTTGTCCGATCAGCACGGTGCGGAACATGGGAACCGCTTGAGGGAGCGGCGCGGTTATGCGCTGCCCTGCAATTGGCGTCAAGCGAGACGCTGAGAGGAGCGAAGGTGCGGAAGCTCCGACGCCTAGCCCGACCCGAGCGGGCGGGCGGGGTTGCCGACGACGGTGACACCGGGCGCAACGCTCTTGGTGACGACGGCGCCCATGCCGACGACCGCACCACGTCCGATCACGACAGGGCGCCCCGGCGTGGCCTGTTTGATGACGGCGCCCGTGCCGATGTAGGCATGGTCTTCGATGACGACGCCCCCGTTGCAGCGGACCGCAGGAGCGAAGGTCACAAAGTCGCCGATGACACAGTCGTGCGCCACATAGCTGTGGTAGTTGCAGTGGAAGTAGCGCCCGATGGCGGCGTTGGGGCTCACGATGGTGAAGGGCGACATGATCGCACCCTCGCCGAGGCTGCCGTGGCCGGAGAGGATGGCGTTTGCAGCCACCACGGTGAAGGGGGTTGCTCCGCCCGACGAGAGTCGGGCTGCCTCGCGCTCGCGGGCCTCGGAGCTGCTGATGGCGACGACGAACTGGCGCTCGCCTTCGAGCGCTGCGTAGGCAGCCGCAGAGACGACCTCGACACCGTTGATGGTCTGGCCCGCCTTCGCGTCGTCAACGAAGAGGAGGCGCGTGCCGTTGAGGCTCGCCGTCCGTGCGACCTGCTCTTCGAGCACCGCGAGGACCTCGCGGCCGAAACCGCCCGCGCCAACGATGGCAATCTGTCGCATGCTCACCTCCATCCCTTCACCGGTACGGAGGCGTTGGTAGTCCCGTTGCAGGAGCAAGGTCAAACGGCGAAGGCCGAACTCAGGCCTTCTTGAGGAACTGGGTCTTGAGGACGATGGCGATGCCATTGACGCGGCCCTCGACCATGCCGGCATCGTCGGTGAGGTGGATGCTTTTGACGAGGGTGCCCCGCTTGGCGGTGAAGCCGGCTCCCTTGACCTCGAGGTCTTTGATGAGCGTGACCGCGTCGCCTTCGACGAGCGGCGTCCCGTTGCTGTCGCGGACCATCAGCGCCTCGTCGCCGGCAGCGGCAGCGGCGAGGCCTGCAGCGGCCCAGGAAGCGAGGGCCTCGTCGAGCCAGACCTGCTCGAGCAGCTCGGTGGCCCAGGCCTCGCCCGCATGGCGTGTGAGCATGCGCCAAGAAAGCGCCTGGGTGACCTCGTCTGTGCTCCAGATGGTGTCGCGGAGGAAGGCGAAGGCGGCGGCCTCACGCAACGATGCTCCTTCGAGGTGGCTCCTGCAGGCGTCGCAGAGCATAGCCTCGTCAGCGGGTGTCCGACGGGGTTCGAGGGTGACCTGCACAAGGTCGGCGGTTGAGGCACAGAGTAGACAGGTCATGGGGCCTCGACGTGGTGGAGTGAGGCAGCCCCCTACCTGCTGCACAGGCGGAGGCCAAGCAGGCAGCCGCCCTGTTGACCCGCCCGTCCCGCAGGGATAGTCGGCGGCCATGGAAACCAGCGGCAGACAGCCATGAAGTACAGGAGGGAGGTCGACGGTCTGCGGGCGGTGGCGGTCTTGACCGTCATCCTGTTTCACGCTGGCGTCGGAGGCTTCGCTGGCGGCTTTCTGGGCGTGGATGTCTTCTTTGTCATCAGCGGCTACCTCATCTCGACCATCCTGATGGCAGAGGTGGAGGGCGACCGGTTCTCGCTGGTGAAGTTCTACGAGCGGCGGGCGCGGCGCATCCTGCCGGCGCTCTATGTGATGATGGCGGTGGTGACGGTTGCTGCAGTCCCAGTGCTGATGCCCGACGACCTCACCCGCTTTGCGCGGAGCCTGGTGGCTGTACCGCTCTTCGGTTCGAATGTGCTCTTCTGGCGGGAGAGCGGCTACTTCGCGGCGGCCAACGAACTCAAGCCACTGCTCCACACCTGGAGCCTGGCGGTGGAGGAGCAGTTCTACCTGCTCTTTCCCCTACTGCTCCTGCTCCTTCGCGGGCGACGGAAGTGGCTGCAGGTAGCCTTTTTCGCGCTCGTGTTCGTTGGAAGCCTCCTGGTTGCCGACTGGGGTTCGCTGCACAAACCATCCCCCGCGTTTTTCCTGCTCCCGACCCGCTTCTGGGAGCCGCTGGCCGGCCTGTTCGTCGCCTGCGCAGTGCAGGCCGGCTGGCGTGACCGGCTACCTGCTTGGCTCGCCGCGACGCTCTCTACCGCAGGGCTGCTCATGGTTGCCGGGGCGGTGGCGACCTTCGACAGCAGCACGCCAACGCCAGGGCTCTTCACGCTGGTGCCCGTGGTGGGAACGATGCTCTACCTCACTTGGAGCCGTCCCACCGACCCGGCCGGCTGGCTGCTCTCCACGAAGGCGATGGTGGGCGTGGGCCTTGTCTCCTACAGCGCCTATCTGTGGCATCAGCCGCTGTTTGCCCTCTCCCGCTATCTGAGCGCGGGCGTGCTCTCCGGAGCAGCCCAGGCGGGGCTCATCGCCCTCACCTTTGCCCTCGCCTATGCGAGCTGGCGCTGGGTGGAGCAGCCCTTCCGCGACGCCCGCTTCAACCAAGCGCGGATCTTCCGCTGGTCGCTCGCAGGCAGCCTCGCCTTTGTCGCGGTGGGTGGCGTAGGCATCGCCACTGGCGGTTTCGAAAGCCGGTTCGTTGCCTCCCTCTCCCCTGCCGACCAGACACTCTACGCCTCCATGAAGGAGAATACGGGCGACCGGGCCGACCGCGCTCTCAAAGAGCTCGGCGATTGCCAGTTCCTCGCTTCGATGCCCACAGAGGCGTTTGAGGCCCGCTTCGAAGGCTGCGCTGCCAAACACGGCAAGGCAGACCTCGTGGTGGGAGACTCGCACGGCCTGCAGCTCTTCGGGATGCTGGCACAGGCCGATACCAAACGGTTTGTCGTGGGGCTGGCCCAAGGTGGCTGCCGCCCCTTCGAGAACAGACCGGGGTGCCACTACGAGGCTGCACTGACCTTTGCGAACGAGCGGCGCGCGCAGATCCGGCGCGTGGTCTTTGGCCATGCCGGCTTCTACTTCTTCTCGCCGGGGCGCGGCGCCGCGGGCTCGCGCGACCTGTTCCGCCGACCCGAACTTCCGCCACTCGTGCTTGCAGCGCCGGCCATCGAGGCAACCGCCGCCTACCTCGAGCGGGTAGCAGCGGTGGTGCCAGTGGTCTGGGTTGGGCCTGGCATCGAGCCCCATGTGGATGTCACCAACTTCCGTGAGCTGCGCGATGCGCCAGACCAGGCGACGCCGGAGATTGCTCGCCGCTATCGGATGCTCGACGCGGCGCTCGCCGAAGGCGTCGGACGCACCGGAAAGGTGCGCTACCTGTCGCGCGTGGCGCTGCTCGAGGCGACGGAGCCGCTCCGGCTCTACGACGACGGCTGCCTCATCTACCGCGACACGGACCACCTGAGCCCCTGCGCCGAACAGCGGCTCGGACCGTTGCTGCTCAGGGCGCTGGAGTAGCCTGCGTCGGGGATGAGGTGATTGCCGCGCTGCCGCGGAGACGATGATGCGCAATGCCTTCGCGCGGAAGGTGTGCGCAAGCGACTACTTCTCGATCTCGATGCCGTCTGCCGCCAATTCGGCATCCGTAGCCTTCTCCGCCACCGTCCCCGGGGG
>JABMMX010000001.1 GCA_013205435.1 Deltaproteobacteria bacterium | reverse complement strand
GTGCCCCTCGGCGCCAAGGCGATTGGCGTGGCCGCGGGCGCCAAGCACACCTGCGCACTGCTCGAGGGTGGCGATGTGCTCTGCTGGGGCCGCGGCGAAGCGGGGCAGACGGGCCGTGGCGACAGACTGAGTTGGGGCGACACACCGCAGCGGTTCGCTTCAGCGGGCCAGCGCGTTGCGCTCGGCGGACCGGCCATGGCTATCTCGGCGGGCGACCTCCACACCTGCGCGCTCATGGCAGATGGCTCCGCTCGGTGTTGGGGATATGGTTGGGACGGCCGGCTTGGCACAGGCAGCACGACCGATATCGGCGACGACGAGAGGGTTTCGTCGGTGCAGCCCATCCGCTTTGCCACCGCGATCACCTCGCTGTCGGCCGGCAGCCAGCACACCTGCCTGACGACTGCGGCGGGCGAGGTCTCCTGCTTCGGGCGGGGCAGCGCGGGGCAGCTCGGGCGCGGCGATGCCGACGATGCGGGCGCCGAGTTTGGGGCCGGCGCCATGCCGACAATCAACCTTGGGCCCAAGCTCCCCGCGCGCTCGGTCGCAGCCGGCCCCCGTTGGAGCTGCGCCGTCTTCGGCACCTCGCTCCGTTGCTGGGGTGAGAACGGTCTGGCCAACCAGCTCGGCAGCCGCAAGGTGGGCATGGAGAACTGGGGTGACGACCCGGGCGAACTGCCGGTACAGGTTCAGTTCTCGGCCTCGGATGATGCGACGCGTTGACGGAAGACCCGCGTTGCCGCTAGCGACCTGCAGGTCTTCGACCTAGATTCGTGTCCGCCCGCAGCCGGAGTCTCTTCGCCATGCAACGACAGTTTGTCGCGACCATCGTCCAGTCTGTTCTCTTCCTGCTCTTCTGCGTCCTGATCATTCTCGGGATCGTCCAGGTAAACCACCTCGAACAGATCGTGGTGGAGACCCGTAAGTCGGTCGAAAACCTTAACGACGCGGTCGCCAAGCTCGAGTCGAAGGTACAGGGCGGCGGTAGTGCTGCACCTGCCACGAGCGCGACTGCGGCTGAGGGCCCCGGCGGTTGGGCGAAGCGCTACTTCACCGACTCCGACTGGGAGCTCTACAAACGGCCGGGCAACCTGCTGCAGGTGAGCGACGCGCCCACGATGCCGGCCGGTGCCGTTGAAGGCGGCACGCTCCACCGCGCCTCCATCAGCGACATCCCTGGCCTCAACTACATCACCGAAAATGCCGCCGACGTGCAGGACATCTACTCCTACGTGACCGATGGCCTCGCCGACCGCGACCGCAAGGATCCGAACCGCTGGACGCCGCGCTTGGCCGTCCGCATCGAGGCCACGCCCGATCGGAAGTCCTTCCACGTCTGGCTCCGCAAGGGGGTGAAGTGGCACCGCCCCGCGGTGGACTTCACCAACGCACGCTACGACTGGCTCAAGGCAGAGCACGAGCTGGTCGCCGACGACTTCGCCTTCATGGTCGAGCTGGCCACCAACCCGCAGGTCGAGGCGCCGCACTACCGGAACTACTTCGAGAAGCTCGACAAGGTGCAGGTCATCAACGACTACGAGTTCATCGTGACCTGGAAGGAGAGCGAGTTCACCTCGACGGCCACCACGATCGGCCTCTTTCCCTACCCGCGCTGGCTCTTCGGCTTCGATGAGGATGGCGTTGCCTTCGACAAGTCGGAGCTCGGTCGCCGCTTCAATGGCCACTGGTTCAATCAGAAGGCCATCGGCGTAGGCCCCTACAAGTTTGTCTCCTGGGAGCAGGGCGGCGCGATCCAGCTCGAGCGCAACGAAGACTTTTACGGCGAGAAGCCGCCCATCCAGAAGCTTGAATACAAGGTTATCAACGACGCTACAGCTCGGTTGAACAACCTTCGCGCAGGCGGCCTCGACTTCATCGACCTTCAGCCCAACCAGTACAAGAACGAGGTGCTCGATGGCGGCACCCCGGACTTCAAGTCGGGCGTGCTGAAGTCCGACCACTACCTTGCAACCTCCTACCGCTACCTCGGCTGGAACGCTGACGGGAAGTTCTTTGGCGACCGCCGGGTCCGCCTCGCCATGACCCACGCCTTCAACCGCGAGCTGATGCTCAAGCAGAACATGCAGGGGCTCGGCCGGCTGCTGAGCGGCCCCTTCTACATCGCCGGACCGGACTACGACCAGTCGATCAAGCCCTGGCCCTTTGACCTCAAGCGGGCCGCGGCGCTCCTCGACGAGGCCGGCTGGCGCGATGCCGACGGCAACGGCATCCGCGAGAAGGTGATCGACGGCAAGGCGGTCGAGTTCAACTTCGGCATGCTGACCTACGGCTACCGGCCCGAGTTCATCGCTGCGATGGAGGCCTTCCGAAACGACCTCCGCACCATCGGCGTCATCATGACGATTGAGCCGGCGGAGTGGGCCATCTTGGTCCGACGCATGGAGCAGAAGGACTTTGAGGCCTACACGGGCGGCTGGCAGCTTGGCTGGGACACCGACCTCTACCAGATCTGGCACTCGAGCCAGGCCGACGTGCCCAAGAGCAGCAACCGGGTCGGCTTCCGCAACGCCGATGCAGACAAGATCATCGAGGGTGTCCGGGCGGAGTTCGACCTTGTCAAGCGCAAGGAGCTCTTCTCACGCTTCCACAAGTTGGTGCACGAGGAGCAGCCCTACACCTTCTGGTTCGGTGGAGACGAGATTGGCGCCTGGCGTGACCGGATCGACAATGTCTCCTTCTCGGTTGTGCGCCCCTACACGTGGACAACGAACTGGTTCGTCAAGGATGCGAAGTAGTTCGCAGGGGTAGGCAGGCACCGTGGCACGCTACATTCTCAAGAGGATCCTGCTGATGATCCCTACGATGGTGATGATCGCCATCGTCATCTTCGGCATCATCAACCTTGCCCCGGGCAATCCGGGCCAAGCGACGAACGCCTCCGGCAGTGAGCGGGCCGACCAGAACGCCAACTCGCGCGAAGGCTTCCGGCTCTTCAAGGAGCACTATAACCTCGACAAGCCCATCCTGCTCAACTTCCGCTACCGGTTGCAGCGGACAGATGTGGAGCACCACCTGCATGTCATCGCCAGCAACATGGCGACGCCGATCGCCGGAGAGCGTGAGGCCCTCGCCGTGGGAGCTACGGCGGCCTCCGTCATCAGCAACATCGCCAACGCCGACGTCACCGCGCTCCGCGCGCAGCTGACCCAGCCCGGCCTGGACGCGGCTGCCAAAGAGGCACTGACCGACAAACTGCTTGCGATGGAGGTTATCGAACTCGACCCGATCCGTCCGCCGAAGCCAGCCGCCAAAGAGGTCTTTGCTGCCGAAGAGGAGGTCGAGAACTGGGGCCTGACCATCGTCCCCTTCCTAATCCAGATTGCGCAGGGCTACCTCCGGCTCGAACCCGCGGATGGCGTCGGCGAGGGGCTCAGCCTCTCTGCCTCCGACCTTGCTACCGCCCCCGACCTTTCGAAGACGCTGGCACCGATTCAGCACGCTGGAAAGAGCTGGGTCATCAACCGCACCATCTCGGAAAAGGTTCGTTTCTTGGCTGTGCAGCGGCTGTCGGTGAACGCGCGCCGTTCGATTGTCGTGCACGACGGCGAGCAGGCCTCCGCAGAGGCGAAGGCAGCGAACCGCGATGTGCTCACCGAGAACGCGGAGATCTCGCAGTGGACATACGCGCTCGAGGCGACGCCGGCCGACAGGGATGCGACCGTCGCCAAGTGGACCGCCTGGTTCTCCAAGGCTGCGCCTCGCTTTGAGCGGACGCCCGTTGGCACGCTGGTCAGCGTCTTCACCGAGACCCGCTTCTACAAGTATATGGGCAACCTGATCGTGCTCGACCTCGGCACCTCGACCCGGTTCAAGCGCCCCGTCTGGGATGTCATCCAGGAGCACTGGCGCTACTCCATCTTCCTCTCGGTGGCCTCGCTCTTTCTGGCCTACTTCATCTCGGTGCCGCTCGGCGTGCTTGCCGCGGTGCGCCACAACCAGTTTGCAGATCGCGGCGTAGGCCTCGGCCTCTTCGTACTCTACAGCCTGCCCAGCTTCTTCGCTGCGACGCTGATGCAGACCTACCTGACCGACGCGAACAAGAGCATCTTCTCCTGGTTCCCCGTCTCAGGATTCCAGTCGGGCGATCCCAACTTGCAGACCACCATGCAGATGCTGGGCGACATGACCTGGCACATGATTCTGCCGCTCGTCTGCCTCACCTACGGCGGCTTGGCGGCCATCAGCCGCTACGCCCGTACCGGCCTGCTCGACGTCATCCGCAGCGATTATGTTAGAACGGCGCGCGCGAAGGGGCTCCCTGAGTGGATTGTCATCATGAAACATGCGGTCCGAAACGGCCTCATCCCCATTCTTACGCTGCTTGGCTTCACCCTGCCCGCGCTCATCGGCGGCTCGATCATCATCGAGCACATCTTCGCTATCGATGGCATGGGCAAGCTGATGATCACGGCTATCCAGTTTCGCGACTACAATGTGATCATGGGCGAGCTGCTCATTGCATCGGTGCTGACCCTGCTCGGCATCCTCCTGTCCGATATCTCCTACGCGCTGGTCGATCCGCGCATCAGTTTGGAGTGAGGCCATGACGACGCAGGTACCCACCACCGCGGTCGCCGAGCCGCCCTCCTATTGGTCCATCGTCTGGGGACAGTTCCGCAAGAACATCACGGGTGTTGTGGCGGTCTACATCATCCTCGCGCTGCTTGTGCTGGCAGTGATTGCCCCGCTCATCGCCTCGAAGGTTCCGCTCATCTGGGTGTCGGAGAGCGGAAAACTCTCCTTCCCGCTGCTGCATGCGCTGCTGTTCAACCGGAACATCTACGAGAACGGCGTAGACATCTTCTTCAACCTCGTCTTGCTCGCCGCGCCCCTCCTTTGGTTGGCCAATCGGCTCTTCGTCCGGTCTATACAGGGTCATGAGGTAACGCGGCGGCGGGCTGCGGCGACCAACTTCAAGCTGGGGCTTGGCCTGCTCTTGCTGGTGCTCTTCGCGGGCCTGCTGGCGATTGACCCCCGCTCGCCAACGCTCGACTACCGGCTGCTGGCCGACACTTCAGAAAACTTCTACCTCTTTCCGCCGCTGCGGATTCAGTTTGACGATACGCTCTACGGGGCGGAGGGCCCCGGCATTCGCCACCTGCTCGGCCAGGATGGCGCCGGCCGCGACATCTTCGTGCGCCTCCTGTTTGGCACCCGGGTCTCGTTGGCCGTCGGCGTCATCGCCGTCTCCATCTATGTGACCATCGGCACCATCCTCGGCGCAGTCGCGGGCTTCTTCGGTGGCGCCTGGGACCTCATCGTGTCGCGGCTCATCGAGCTCCTGCTCTGCTTCCCCAGCTTCTTCCTCATCCTGACCTTCATCGGCTTCCTCGAGCAGCCCTCCATCTTCTGGGTCATGGTCATCATCGGCTTCACAGGCTGGACAGGGCCGGCGCGACTGGTTCGGGCTGAGTTCCTCCGGCTGCGCAACCTTGATTTTGTGACGGCGGCCCGTGCGTCCGGCCTCAAAGACACGCGCATCATCTTCCGCCACGTGCTGCCGAACGCGCTCGGCCCGATTCTGGTCACAGCCACCTTCGGCGTGGCCTCGTCCGTCATCGTCGAGTCTTCGCTCTCCTTCCTCGGCTTCGGCGACCCGACGCTCCCCTCCTGGGGGCGTATCCTCGCCTACGGACGCGACACGAGTGATGAGGCCATGATGCTCATCGCAGGCGTCGCCATCTTTGTTACCGTCTCGGCCTTCAACCTCGCGGGCGAAGGCCTCCGCGACGCGCTCGATCCAAGGCTTCGCAAGTGAACAACCCCACCGAAACCCCTCTGCTCGAGCTCCGGGACCTCCGGACCTGGTTCTTCACCGACATCGGCATCGCGCCGAGCGTGGACGGTGTTTCCTACGCCATCCGGCGCGGTCGGACGCTCGGCGTCGTGGGCGAGTCGGGCTGCGGCAAGAGCGTAACGGCGCTCAGCATCATGCGGCTCATCCCCTCACCGCCCGGCCGGACGGTCAGCGGCCAGGTGTTCTTTGAAGGCCAGGACCTGGGCGCGCTCTCCGAGCGGGAGATGCGGAAGATTCGTGGCAACCGCATCGGCATGATCTTCCAAGAGCCGATGACCAGTCTGAACCCCGTCTACACGGTGGGCAACCAGATCTCGGAGGCCATCTCGCTCCACCTTGACCTGGGCCCCAAAGAGACGCGCGATCTGGCCATCGACATGCTGCGGCAGGTGGGCATCCCGAGCCCCGAAAAGCGGATCGACGACTACCCGCACCAGATGTCGGGCGGCATGAAGCAGCGGGTGATGATCGCGATGGCGCTGGTCTGCAAGCCCGACCTGCTCATCGCAGACGAGCCCACTACGGCACTCGATGTAACGATTCAGGCGCAGATTCTCGACCTGCTCAACAGCCTTCAGAAGTCGCTCGGCATGAGCATCCTGATGATCACGCATGACCTCGGGGTCGTTGCAGAGGTCTCCGACGATGTTGCCGTCATGTATGCCGGCAAGGTGGTAGAGCGTGGTGATGCGCGCGACATCTTCCGGCGCCCGCTTCACCCCTACACCATCGGCCTCTTTCGCAGCCTGCCGAGCATGTCGGCAGCGCGGGGCGGAAGGCTTCCGACCATTCCCGGCATGGTCCCGTCGCCGCTCGACTTCCCTACCGGTTGCCGCTTCCGCACCCGCTGCCCCTTCGCGACCTCGGCCTGCGCCGAGTCGGAGCCGCTGCTCAAAGAGGTAGGCGGTGGCCACGCCGTGGCCTGCCACTTTGCTGCCGAGATTGAGTCGGGCGCCAAGGCTGCGACCGGCCCCTACCTTGATGGCCGGACCATCGTGAAGAGCTGGCGCGACGGCAGCATCGGCGAATCCATCCGCGGCGGAGAGGCACCATGAGTTTCACACCCTCGCACGGCACCACGACCCAGCTGCCGCAACGGCCCGAACCGCTCGTCAGGGTGGCGGGGCTGAAGAAGTATTTCCCCATCCAGAAGGGGCTGCTCGGCCGGACGGTCGGACAGGTGAAGGCGGTCGACGACGTCTCGTTCGACATCTTCCCGGGCGAGACGCTCGGCATGGTCGGCGAGTCGGGCTGCGGCAAGACGACGGTCGGTCGCACGCTGCTGCGCCTGATTGAACCGACCTCTGGCTCCGCTCACTTCAAGGGGCGCGATCTGTTCAAACTTTCGCCGTCCGAGCTTCGCGCCGAGCGGCGCAACCTGCAGATCGTCTTCCAGGACCCCTACTCGAGCCTCAACCCACGGATGACCATCGAGAGCATTGTCGGCGAGGCGATGCGCATCCACGGCGTTGCAACGGCTGCGACTGTACGCGAAGAGGTGATGGGTTTGCTGGAGAAGGTGGGCCTGCAGCGGAGCTATGTTTCGCGCTACCCGCACGAGTTCTCGGGGGGTCAGCGGCAGCGCATCGGCATCGCGCGGGCGATCTCGCTCAAGCCCGAGTTCATCGTCTGC
>JABMMX010000103.1 GCA_013205435.1 Deltaproteobacteria bacterium | reverse complement strand
GCAGGTAGTGTCGGTGTACCAAGGGGTCTCGGGCGGCCAGGCGGGGACGGTGCAGTCGAGATTGCAGCCGAGCGCGTTGGAGTCGGAGTTGTCGGCACCGAGGTCGCAGCCCTCGATGGGGTCAACGGTGGCGTCGCCGCAGAAGTCGGTCTCACCGACGATGGTCTGGCAGCTGTTGTCGCAGACATCGCAGGAGGTGGTGGCGTAGTCGCACTGCTCGGTCAGCGCGTTGCCGTCGTCGCAGCTCTCGGAGGGGTTGGTGATGCCGTCGCCGCAATACTCGGTCGCGCCGGCCACGAGGTCGCAGGTCACGTCGCAGACCTGGCAGCCCGTCTCGCCATACTGGCAGGACTCAAGCTCCGTGTTGCCATCGTCGCAGCCCTCGCCGGCGTTCTCGACACCGTCGCCGCAGTAGGCGGTCGCGCCTGCGACGAGCGCGCAGGTGGCATCGCAGACCTCGCAACCAGGCTCGCCATACTGGCAGGACTCGGTTACGGTGTTGGCATCGTCACAGGCCTCGCCCGACTGAACGAAGCCGTCTCCGCACACCGCCGCGGTGCAGGTGTTGGTGCAGCCGTCGGTGTTGTCGGTGTTGGCGTCGTCGCAGGCCTCGCCCGCCTGCACGAAGCCGTCGCCGCAGCTCGGCAGCGCGCACGCCGTGGTGCACTCGTCGCTGTCGTCGAAGTTGGCGTCGTCGCAGCCCTCGCCGGGCTGGGTGAAGCCGTCGCCGCAGATGGCGATGGTGCAGGTGCTGGTGCAGCTGTCGGTGCTTTCGATGTTGCCATCATCGCACTCCTCGCCGGCCTGCACGAAGTTGTCGCCGCAGATGGCGATGGTGCAGGTGGCCGTGCAGCTGTCGGCGCTCTCGGCGTTGCCGTCGTCGCACTCTTCGTCGGCCTGCGTGAAGCCATCGCCGCAGGCAGCAACGGTGCAGGTCGCGGTGCAGCCGTCGTTGCTATCGGTGTTGCTGTCGTCACAGGCCTCGCCGGCATCTACGACGCCGTCGCCGCAGCGGGGGTTCCGCGTGCAGCCCGCGTTGTCGATGTCGCAGATGGACGAGCAGGCAAGGGTGCCGCCGTCGAAGCCGAAGTCAGTGCATGCGAAGGTACCGAGGTCGGCGCCGTCACAGGGCTCCACGCCGTTGGCGATGCCGTCGCCGCAGAAGGTGAGCGTGCAGTCGGCAGCGCAGCTATCGGTGCTGATGGTGTTGCCGTCGTCACAGACCTCACCCGCTTCGATGATGCCGTTGCCGCAGACGGCATCAGGAGGCGATGTATCGGTGCCCGTGTCTACCGTGGTGTCGGTGCCCGTGTCTACCGTGGTGTCGGTCCCGGTATCTTCGACGGCCGTGTCGGTGCCGGTGTCGACGGTGGTGTCAGCGGTCCCGGTGTCTTCGACCGTGGTGTCGGTACCCGTGTCGGAGCCCGAGCCGGTGTCCTCAACGGCCGTGTCGGCACCGGTGTCGGTGTCGGTATCGGAGTCCTCACTGCAGGCAGCGAGGGCGAGGAGAGAGAGGGTACAGAGAATAGGGAACTTCATGGCGCGATACCTTAGAATCAGACGAATGGGCGGTGAGAGAGTGGGCGGGCCGCTACGGCAGGTGACGCATGGCGTCAACAAATTCCGCCCTGTGAGGAGGGGTAATCGCCGCCCTCAGCCGCCAAGCGCCGCGAAGTCGTAGCGAACGCCCGTGAGCTCTTCGCTCTTGGCCCAGAGCTTGGAGGCGATCTCTGTGTCGGCAGCCTTGGCCGGAATGGAGACCTCTCCGGAATCGCCCCACATGCCCGCCAGCCCTGTCGGCCCCGAGTAGCTGCCACCCACGACGGATGGCTCGGTTGCCGCGCGCAGCGTGGTCAGCGCCCCCTTTGCCACAGGCATCGCAAGGAGCGGGTTGAAGAGGTTCGACATCGGGTCGGAGCGCTGCAGGTCGGTCGCCGTCCAACCCGGATGCGCCGCCGTAGCGATGAGGCCGGACCCCGCAGCAGCCAGCCGGCGCTGCAGCTCGAGCGCAAACATCATGTTGGCCAGCTTGCTCTGCCCGTAGGCCAGCCAGCCGTTGTAGCGCCGGTGCTCCCAGTTGGGGTCGTCGAGCGAGATGGTGCCGAAGCGCTGCGCCATGCTGGCCACTACGACCACGCGGGCGCCGGGCTGCTTGGCGAGGCGCGGCAGCAGCGGCGCAGTGAGCGCGAAGTGGCCGAGATGGTTGGTGCCGAACTGGAGTTCGAACCCCTGCGCGGTATTGCCGCGGGGCGGGACCATGACGCCCGCGTTGTTGATGAGGAGGTCGATCCGGGGCTGGGTCGCCAGCGTCTTCTGCGCAAAGGAGGCGATGGAGCCGAGGTCGGAGAGGTCGAGCGACTCGAGCGTCACCGCGCCCGTCGGCCAGAGTTCGAGGATGCGGCGCAGCGCCTCGGAACCCTTGCCGAGGTTGCGGCAGGCGAGGACGACGTTGGCGCCCCGCTGCGCGAGCATGCGGGCCGTCTCGAAGCCGAGCCCCGTGTTGGCGCCGGTGATGATGGCGGTGCGGCCGGTCTGGTCGGGGATGTTGTCGAAGGTCCAGGACATGGCGGCTCACGGGTAGGGGGTTCGGCGCAGCGATACCGCGTTCCCCTCTCCTTGTCACATCATCCGCCCTCCCCTTGCGGAGCCGCGCAGTCGCCCTCAACTCGCCCTCCGCTCTCTGCTCTGCTACTGCGCTAGGCGATGACGCTCACACTCCAGACAACCGAAGCTCGGCGGCCGCCCCGCGGCCCCATCTCTGCGCCCTCGCTCTTTGCCCGCGCGCCCTACCGCAAGCTCACGCCGGTGAAGTTCTTCCCCACCAATGCGGCGGAGATGAAGGCGCTCGGCTGGCAGGCCTGCGATGTGGTGCTGGTGACGGGCGACGCCTACATCGACCACCCCAGCTTCGGCATGGCGCTGGTGGCACGGCTCCTCGAGTCGCAGGGCTTCCGCGTCGGCATCCTCGCGCAGCCCGACTGGTCCTCCGCGGAGCCCTTCCGTGCGCTCGGCAAGCCGGCACTCTACTTCGGCATCACGGGCGGCAACATGGACTCCATGGTCAACCGCTACACCTCCGACAAGCGGCTGCGCCACGACGACGCCTACACGCCCGACGGCGAAGGCGGGAAGCGGCCCGACCGCGCCGTCATCGTCTATGCGCAGCGCTGCCGCGAGGCCTTCTCCGGTGTTCCGATTGTGCTCGGTGGCATCGAGTCGAGCCTGCGCCGCATCGCCCATTACGACTACTGGTCGGAGAAGATCCGGCGCTCCATCCTCTTCGACGCAAAGGGCGACATCCTGCTCTACGGCAACGCGGAGCGGGCCCTGGTCGAGGTCACCTGGCGGCTCGCCGCGGGTGAGCCCATCAGCGAGATCCGGGACCTGCGCGGCACGGCCTTCGCGGTCAAAATGCCGCTGGCCGGTTGGGCCGTCGCAGACTCCACCACCGTGGATGAGCCGGGGCCCGTTGAGCCCATGCCCAACCCCTACCAGGAGGTAGCGCCCGCCTCGCCAAGCTGTGGCACAGACACGGCCGCCGCACAGGGCATGAGCGCGCCTGCGCCCGAGCCCACGCCGACCGTCGCGGTGGTGCCCTCCGACCTGTCGCCCATCGTCGCGCCCGGCAACCGTGGCGCCATCCGGATCCCCGCCTACGAGGCCGTCGCCGACGACGCCGTGCTCTCCGCCCACGCCTCACGCGTGCTCCAACGCGAAGCCAACCCGCACAACGCCAAGGCCATCAT
>JABMMX010000102.1 GCA_013205435.1 Deltaproteobacteria bacterium | reverse complement strand
GGGGACTGCAGCGCGGCGTGAACGGCTTTGAGCTGAAGGCTCGCATCCTTCGGGCGAACAACGTCGCCGACCTGAATGCGGTAAGAGGGGATGCTCACCCGCTTGCCGTTGATCGTGATGTGGCCGTGGGCAACCAGCTGACGGGCAGCCGGGATGGTCGCCGCGAAACCGGCGCGGAAGACCACATTGTCCAGGCGGCGCTCAAGGAGCTCGAGGAGCTTGTCGCCCGCACCGAGCTTCGACTTACGAGCCTCGAGGATCAGGCGGCGGAACTGACGCTCGCCAAGACCATAGTTGTAACGCAGCTTCTGCTTCTCGGCCAACTGACGACCGTAGTCCGAGATCTTCCGGCGACGCGTCGGTCCATGCTGGCCGGGGGCGGTCGGGCGGCGATCCATCGACTTGCGGGAAAGACCCGGAAGATCGACGCCGAACGAACGCAGTTTTTTGACGCGAGGACCGATGTATCGAGACATGCCTGAGCTCCGTAATGCTCCAAAAATCAAACAACCAAGCCACGCTTGGCACTGCTTTTGTCCTCTTTGAGCGACCGGCGAATACTCACCGTCCGCGTCAAAGGGGCGCCCTCTCTAGCAAAGTTCCGCTGCAGGTGAAAGGAACTTTTCGAGACCCACTAGCGGCAAACGCCACGAATGCGCCCTGCCGCGCTCTCCGCCCAGGCCCCGGGCCCCTGCCGCGTCTCCGAATCACGCCACGCCAGCGCGCTCGCAACCTTCCCGCATCCGCGACGATCGCCCGTCGACACCTGCGCCTCAACCCCGGCCAACCGCGCCTCGCCGTAGGCCCGCTCGTCGTTCACCAGCGTCGTGACTGCCGCCGACAGCGTGCCGCGGCAGCTCTCCGGCGCCACCAGCAGCGCCACCGCCGGCAGCGCCGCAAACATCGGCGACGCCGTCATCCAATCCTTCGATGCCGCAACCCAGGCCGCCGTCGCCTCGCAGGTCACTTCGCCGGCCCGCCCCTTCAGCTCCGCGCGGAGCGTCTGACCAAAGGCCTCCGACACGCCCAGGTGAGAACCTGCCGCAACCGCACCCGCCAGCTCCTCCAGCGTCCAGAGCGGCTTGCAGGCCGCAACATAGGACTCCCAGATCGAGCCATCCTTGGCATCGCCATGCGACGCCACTGCCCGCACCCGAGAAAACAGGCTCGACACCTTGTCCAAGGTGCAGGCACCCGGGCTTGCCGTCGTCGCAATCACCCGCCGCATCGGCTCCGGCACCGTCGTGTCGGTCATGTCGAGCAGCAGCGAGGTCGTCATCGCACCACGGTTCGGATACTCCCCCGTCGTTACGCCCATGACCACCGCCTTTGCAGAGGCCTCGTCCAGCTGACCGCTACGCATGAGTCCCACAAGATCGCTCGCCGTCCGCCCCTGCGTCACCCGCACCTGGCTGAACAGCTGCAGCGGCGAAGTCCCCTCCCACGCGCTGCAGTCCGGCCGCTCCCGCTTGAAGCAGCGGATGATCTCGCCCGGGCTCCACTTCCCCGTCTTCACCAGGATGCTCCGCTCCGATGGGCTCTTCGGCGCCGTCGACCCAGCAATCTGCTCCGCGTAGGAGACCAGCGCCGGATCGGTCGCCTCCATCTTTTCCACCACCGCAGGTGCCGCAGCCACCAGCCCGCTCAGGCCGGAGCTCAGCCCCAAACTGACCAGCTGCGACGCAAACCCCTCGGGCGCCGCCGTCAGCTGCTCGCCCAGTGCCCGCTGTCCCGGCGTACCAACCGCCGCCGCAAACGAGTTCCCATGTACGGCGAAGTCGAACGAGCCGAACATCGCCTGCGCCACTGCAGCAGCGCGCTCCTTGTCCTCCGCAACCGCTCCGAGGACGCCGGCAACCCAGGCGCCATCCTCGCGGACCTTCGCACCCAGAACCAGCTTCACCGCCGCGCCAAGCTGCTCCGGCGACAGGCCCGTCGCATGATCCGCCGCGCCGCGGCAGCCCGCCGCAGCCTCCAGGGCAGGCCGGTCCGCGAAGCAGGAAATCCGTGACGAAGCCTCCTCCGTCGACTGGCCAGCCTGCACAGGCCCGCAGCCGCCGTCGCCCGACGCTTGGGAGGCCCCGCAGCCGAGCACCGGAAGCAGGAGGGTCAGGGTGAGCGCGGTTCGGAGATTGGCTGCTTGCGACATGGCTGGCTACTGCGGCATGAGGTTTACACCGTCGACCTGCCAGCCCAGCAGCGAGTGCGAGAGGGCCGTCGTCGACAGCGGTTCAATCGAGAGTTTCAACGACTGTTGAAGACGAATCTCCAGAATCTGGCAAATCAGAACGCGCACAATTTCCGGGTGCGTGACGATCACACAGCGGTCCCAGCGCGGACGGTTCAGCAGCCCCGACAGGAAGTGCTCGAGCCGCTCCGAAACCTCTTGCAGCGACTCGCCGCCCGGCGCACGCTCCCGAGAATACTCGTTCCAGTAGGCCTCGCCCCGCGCAGGATCCTGCTCGCGCACATCCTGCCACGTGCGACCTTCCCACTCGCCGAACCGCTGCGGAGACAGTGTCTCGAGCGACTCCCAGATCGCGTTCGGAATCAGCCGCGCTGCCGTCTGCTGCGCCCGCCGCGTCGGAGAGGCCAGCAGCAGCGCCGACTCCGCCTCCGGCGACATCATCCGAACCTTCTCATAGAGCGTCCGCGGCGACGGGCGGATCGCAACCTGCTGGGTCCCCGCGATCAGATACTCGTCGTGCAGGTGATCATGGGCGACCAACCAGACACGACGGGTCATGAGCGAGGCAAAGGCATCCTGCATGGTCAATTCTCCCCAAGATGTTCCAACAGACCTTCGTAGGCGACGGTCAGCTCCTGTGCGACACGGGTCGCCAGACGCTCTCCACCCGGATGGGCGGCAAACTTATCAGGATGGTATTGCCGCATCAGCGACCGGTACTGTCGACGAACCTCGGCGCTATCTACTCCGGGCCGTAGCTCCAGCCGCGCATACCAGAGGCTCACCGTCACCGCATACCCTGGGTGCAGCGGATGGCGGCCCGACGCAATGCGCCGCTCCTCCTCCCGAACCATCTCCTCCATCTGGCGCATCAATGCCGACAGACCCCCTGCCTCGCGAAGGCGCTCCGCACTGTCGCGGAGACCTCCGGCACGTTGCTTCGCCGTCGCGAAGAGCTGGGAGAGAGAAGGTCGGTTCAAGGTTGACCTCAGGGTGTAGCACTCTCTTGCCAAGAAAGTTCGCGTTCGCCAACCAACTTGTAGGAATCCCCGCATCTGTCGCAGGTTAGCGTCGTTCCCACCGACACGCTCGCGCCACAAAGCCGCTCGCCGCAGCGGCACCGCCAGCCCGACAGCCGCGCAGGATTCCCTGTCACCTGCGCGAAGGCTGGCACATTCCGCGTCACCACTGCGCCGGCGCCAACAAAGGAATAGGCCCCGACCTCCACGCCGCAGACCACCGTCGCGTTGGCGCCGATGGTGCTCCCACGGCGCAGCACCGTCTTGGCGTAGGCATCCTTGCGCGAGACATGGGCGCGCGGGTTCACCACATTGGTCAGCACCGCCGACGGACCCACAAAGACCTCATCCTCCAGCTCCACCCCTTCATAGAGCGAAACATTGTTCTGGATCTTGCAGCCCCGCCCCACCTTGACCCCCTTGGCCACAAAGCAGTTCTGACCCAGGCTACTCTCCTCGCCCACCTCCGATCCCGACGAGACATGGCTGTAGTGCCAGATGCGGGTGCCCCGTCCCACCCGCGCTCCCGCATCGACCGTCGCGCTCTCATGCGCAAACCAGCCCCGCGGCGCTGCCAGCGGCTCGGCTGTCAGCTCTACCGTGCGGCCGTCGTCGTCCATGCTCGACTGGGCCGCCTCGATCACCCGAAGGACGTTCAGCCCCTCCCGCGCGTCGGTCACAGGCTGCTCCCGCGTCTCGATGGCCCGCACAAAGGCCATCGCCTCTGCCTTGAGCGGCTCGAAGGGCACGAAGGGCATCGGGATCGCCTCCGACGGCGTCGTCACCGGGCGCCCCTCCTCGAAGGTCACATGCTTCTCGTGGAAGGAGAGCTTGTGCTCGGCCAGCTCGTCAAAGACCAACATGCCCGTCTCGCCGATGATCACCAGCCGCTGCTCCCGGATGGGGTGAACCCACGAGGCGAACACGTGCGCCTCCAAACCAGAAGGGAAGGTCAGCCGCGTGGTCACGATGTCGTGAATCTTGGGCTGCACAAAGGCCGAACCGCCCGCCGACACCCGGTTCGGCATCTCGCCGGCCACCGCAAGCAGCGTCGATACATCGTGCGGCGTGAAGCTCCAGAGCACATTTTCTACATTCCGGATCCGCCCCCAGCCGAGCCGGTGCGAGGCCACATACTTGAGCCGCCCCACCTTGCCCGCCTGTACCAGCCGGATGAGCTCCACCACCGCCGGATGGTAGCGCAGCACATGGCCCACCATCAGGATGCGGCCGCCCGCGTCGGCGAGCACCATGTTCTCCAGCGTCTCCTCGACGCTGAGCGCCAGCGGCTTCTCGCAGAAGACATCGCGCCCCGCCTGCAGCACCTGGCGGGTGAGCGGCCCGTGCGTGATGGCCGGTGTCGCAATCGCAACGCCCCGAACCGCCTCGTCCGACAGCGCCTCTTCCAGCCGCTCCCCCACCTTCACACCGGGGTAGTCCGCTGCCATCTGGGCCCGCCGCGCAGGGTCGGAGTCGATGACCCAGGCCAAGGCGCCGAGCTCGTAGAAGTTCCGCACAAGGTTCTTGCCCCACGGACCGGCGCCAGCCACCGCGATGCAGGGAGCAGCGTTGGGCGAGGCAACGGAGGAGGGGGTTGGCGTGGCAGTCATGGCGCTCGATTGTGCGTTGGAGTGGAGGCCGACAAAACTGCCGCCTCTCGGCACTTTAGGTTGCCAAACCACCACCGCGCAACCACAATGCGCTGCATGCAATCCTCCCGACCCCTCGCCATCGTGTCGCCCGAGACCGTCGGTGCGGCAGAGAGCCCCCTGCGGGTCGAACTCTCCGACGGAGGCTCCGCCTGGCTCCTCTTAGAAGAGGGCGTGACCGTTGCCTTTCGGAACCTCTGCCCCCACCTCGACGCCCCGCTCGACGGTTGCGACGACGAGACCTGGCAGCCCGACGCGCGGCTCCTCGTCTGCTCCTTTCATGGCGCCACCTTTGCGGCGCGCGACGGCAGATGTATCGATGGCCCTTGCCGCGGAAGCCGCCTCGAACAGCTCGAAGTCAGCGTCACCGATGCCGGCCTCGAGCTCCGGACCGCGCCGCTCCTCCAACTCCACCTCCTCACCCCCCGACCCGGTCGCCCGTGAAGAACACGCTCCTCCTCCTCGCCCTCTCGGGCCTCTTCGCGCTCGGCTGCAACCGCAACGCCGCTCCAGCCCCCGCAGCAGCCGGCTCCGGTTCTGGCTCGGGTGCCGCACCTGCCGCTGCGGCCGCCGTCGTCCCGGCGGCCGACAAGCTCCTCCCGCCCCCTGACCTCGCCGCCTGGGTCGCCCCCGCCGGCTTCACGAAGGGGGCCGCCGTTGCGCCCAAAGACTTCGTACCGCTCCCGCCCGGCGCCCTCGCCGCAGCCTTCCGCTTCGAGGCAACAGATAGCTCCGTCGAAGCACTCGCCGTCCGCTACCCCAACGAGCGCTATGCCCGGCCCCATGTGAGCGATGTCCGCACACCCGACCCCGGCGGCTCCAAGGTGGCGCGCAAGGTGGTCCAGAACGGCGCGCTCGTCGTCGAAGTCCGTGGCGCCGACCCCGCCGCCGTCGCCCGATTTGCCTCCGCCGTCGCCACCGGGCTCGGCGTCGCTCCGGAGCCTCCTGCGGCCGGCTCCGGTTCGGGCTCTGGCGCGGTGGCCCGATGAGGAGCATCTGGTCAGCCTTCGGGCTCCTGCTCGTCGCTGCGCTCGCGCTTCTGCCTCCGTCCGAAGCCTCCGCCGCCGGTCCCGTTCAGACCTTCTTCGTCGTCCTGCCCGAGGCCACCGCGGAGGTCTCCCGCGAGGCGCTCGAGACCTGCGGCGACCGCTTCGCCGCATCGCTCGTCGGCACCGGCGCCTTCCGCGCCAACCAGGACGCCGAGACCCAGCGCTCCGTCTCTGACTGCCTCGGCAGCACCGCCAGCGCCACCACCAAGCGGGCCTGCGAAGTCTCCATGGCCAACATCGAGGTCGACTACCTCATCCGCATGGTCGCCCGCCGCATCGGCGCAGACTGGAGCTGGTCGCTCAAGGCCCTCGAACCCGCCTCCGGCGCCGCCCAGATCTGGGGCAGCGACGATAAACCGGCCGGCCTCGCCGACCCCGCCGAGGCCGCCTACGTCGCCTGCGATAAGCTCGGCCGTGCCTTCGCCTGCGCCCAGGGTATCGCCACTGCCTGCGGCGGCGCCGGACTCGGCACGGGCCCCCTCCTCGTCGACGGCGATGGGGCCGCCACCAGCACCGCAACCACCCAAACAGCGGTGACCGTCAGCGCCCTCGACATCATCCGGCCAACCCCCGCGGTGGTCTCGGTCTGGATCGACGGGCGCGAGGCCGGCTCCTCCTCCAACCAGATCACAGGCATCACACCCGGCCCCCACGAGGTCGCCCTCAAGGCTACAGGCTTCATGCCCTACACCGAGACCATCCTCTTCGAGGCCGGAAAGCCCGCCAAGCTCCGCAACATCCAGCTCGTCTCCACCACCAGCAGGCTGCTCGTCACCCTGACCGCGCCGCAGAGCGCAACGTTGCGCATCGACGGCCGCGAGGTCGGCACCACCGGCGAGGTGATCGCCGGCATCGAGCCCGGCCGCCGCACCGTGCTGCTCCGCGCAGAGGGATACCAAGACTACACGGGGCAGCTCTCCTTCGAGGCTGGCAAGCAGACGGAGCGGCTCGATGTCGCCATGACACCGCTGCCGGCCACGCTCGAGCTCGCCATCTCGGTCATGGGTGCCGAGATTGCCGTCGACGGCCGGGTCGTCGCCCAGTCCCTCGGTCAGGGGCTGCTACAGCGGCTCGCGGTCGCCTCGGGCGAGCGCACCGTCACGATCACCGCCGAAGACTACCTCCCTGTCACCCGCACCGTCGCCCTCTCACCCGGCGGGACCCTGCGGCTCGACCTGGGCCTCCAGCGCGACGACCCGGAGGCGCGGGCCGCTCGCGCCAAGACGGAGCGAGACGCCGCCATCGCCCGGGAGCGGGAAGCCGCTGCTGCCCAAGCTGCTAGCCAGCCGCCCACCTCGGGCGAGAACTGCTACAACGGCGTCGACGACGACCGCGATGGCCTCGCCGACTGCGCCGACCCGCTCTGCGCCGGTGCCGCCGGCTGTGCAGCGAGCACCGATGACGAAGGGCTCGGCATCATCCTCCGCGCCCACGGCAGCATCCCCTCGGTCGGATATGCCGACTTCACCGAAGATGTGAGCGCGGCCGCGCCTGGCTTCGGCGGCTTCAGTGGCTCCGTTGGCATCATCGGCGGCTCCATCGGCCTGCTAGATGAGCCGGGCGGCCTGGAGCACCGGCTCGACTACCAGCAGTTCTCCGCTTCATCCGGAGATCTCGACCACACCGGAGGCATCGATTGCTCCACCACCCCCGACGGGAGCCAACCGCTCTGCTCCAGCTTCTCCGAATTCTCTGCCCAGAGCCTCTCCTACCTCATCGTCGAGCACGATTCAGAGCCCGTGACCATCGGGCTCGGGCTGGGCCTCTTCGAGCATGCTTTCGACGCCGAATCCTACGAGACGGGCATCAGTTTGACCTTCCTGATCGAGGCGCTCCCCCTCGATGCAGACTGGGCAAAGGCCGGCATTGTTCTCCGGACGGATTTCCTCGCGTCGGCGGGAGGCAACTCCCTGCTGCTCGCCTCGCTGCAGTGGGGCGGCGGCTTCGACTTCTGACGGTTAGCGCCGGTTCGCGCGCCGCTGAACCTCTTCGAGGATCTTGGCGTTTTCGGGGCTGAGGCTGGTGAAGGCGACGCCCATGCCCGACTCCGGTCCCTCGGTGACGATGCGGGCCACGGTGCCCTCGCCCTCGATGATGTGGAAGTCGTCGAGATAGACAGCAAACCGGAGCGCCACGCGCGAGCCCACGGGGTGGGGCGTGGCCGACTTGATGAAGACACCCGTCCGGCTCACATTGACCACATACTCCGAGGCGTAGTCCGCAATGTCCGAGTAGGCGTTGTTGACCTCGAGGCGAGGTTGGGCGCGTTGGTCAGGCATGGGGGCTCTCCGCGGTCGGGTCTGGTGGCTGCGCTATCGCGGGTGGGCCCGCACTGTCAAACGGGGCCGCCACCGGCAAGGGCTCAGGCCTGAGGCTCTGCTTCGACGACGGGTGCCACGGCCGGCAGGCGGGCCGCCTGAGCGCCGGACTGGGCCTGCGAGGTGATGTCGTAGTGATCGGAGGAGAGGCCGGTCGAGGCGACCAGCCGGATGCGCTTGTTGAAGCGTAGCTCCATGTGCTTGAGCGAGGGCTTCTCGTCGTCGCGGAGCGCGGCCACCACGCGGGGGTGGGCGAGAACCTGCACATCAAAGTGTGCGGTTGCCGTCAGGTCGCGCTGGAGCTGGCGGAGGATCTCCGCGACCACCGTAACGGTCGTCTTGACCATGCCCGTGCCGCCGCAGGCGGAGCAGGGCTCGCAGAGCATCTGCTCGAGGCTCTCGCGGTTGCGCTTGCGGGTCATCTCGACGAGCCCGAACTCGCTGATCTTGGTAATCTTCACACGGCCGCGGTCGTTGGCCAGCGCCTCGTCGAGGGCGCGGAAGACCGTCTCACGGTTGGTGGGGTGCGACATGTCGATGAAGTCGATGATGACCAGACCGCCGATGTTCCGCAGGCAGAGCTGGTAGGCAATCTCGCGGGCCGCCTCGACGTTGGTCCGAAGGATGGTGTCCTCGAGGCCGTCGGTGCCGACATACTTGCCGGTGTTGATGTCGATGGAGGTCAGCGCCTCCGTCTTCTCGATGACCAGGTAGCCGCCCGAGGGCAGGTCGACCCGGCGCTGCAGCGCGCGCCGAAGCTCCTGCTCCACGCCATAGGCGTCAAAGAGTGGCTCGGTGCCCACGTAGAGCTCCACCCGGTCTGCCAGCTGCGGCATCACCCGGTCGATGAACTCACGGATGCGGTCGAACTCCTCGCGGGAGTCGATGATGAGGCTGTCCACATCTGCTGCCGCCAGATCGCGGGTCGCACGCAGGATGAGGTCGAGGTCTTCGTAGAGCCGCTTGGGCGACTTCACCTGATCGCGCCGCTTCATGACATCGTTCCAGATGCCGATGAGGAAGCCCATGTCCTGCTTCAGCAGCTCGCTGGGCACACCCTCGGAGGCCGTCCGGACAATGAAGCCGCTCCCCTTGGGGCGCATCTCGTTGGCCAGCTCACGCAGCCGCTTGCGCTCCTTGTCGGAGACAATCTGGCGCGAGATACCGAGATGGTCGACCGTCGGCATGAAGACGAGGTGGCGGCCAGGAAGGGAGACGTGGCAGGTGACTCGTGCCCCCTTGGTGCCGATCGGGTCCTTGACCACCTGAACGATGAGATCCTGACCCTCGCGAATCAGTTTTTCGATAGGTTTGGGCGGGCCGCGCCGCTTCGGCATCGACTCCGACTCGTCGTCGCTCTCCTCGAGGGCGGCGTGCTGGTCGTATACGTCGTCAACATGGAGGAAGGCTGCTTTCTCCAAGCCGATGTCTACAAAGGCAGCCTCCATACCGGGCAGGACCCGCAGGACCCGCGCCTTGTAGATGTTCCCGACGACGCCCCGTTTATGGCGCCGCTCCAGGTAGAACTCGGAGATGGAGCCGTTCTCCAGAACGGCAACCCGCGTCTCTTGCGCGGAGGTATTCATCAATAGGACGTTGGCCATGGTCACAAACTGGGTGCACGAGCCTCCCCGAAAGCGAACTGAACCGAATGCCCATGCGGCCTCCCGCGTAAGCGGGCGCTGCTTGATGTTCTGCCGAAACTCCGCCCAGTGCCCGAAGGGGCTTCGCAACACCGCGTAGGCGGCGGAGCGTCGGGATGGCGGGGGTGCGACAGAAGGGCAATGGGTTCACTTCGCCGGCGAGGGCGCTGCGAGATTGGTAGAAAAGGGCGCCTAGCGACCCCGCCCAAAGCGGAGAGCTGTGGCTACGAGGTCGCTAGCAGGTTCAGCGGGCTGTCTCAAGCCGTAGACAGGTCAGCGGGCCTCGCTCGGCCGCTTCGACCCGCCCGCGCCCGTGGGGGTGTCAATCCCGTCACCGGCAACCCTACGAACAAATCGTGCCACCCACCCCGACTCTGGCACGCCTCTTGAGTGCCTCTCGGATGAGAACTGGATCGTGCGCTTCCCCAAGTTTGCCCGGCTCTCGTCGCCGACCGTTCCGTCGAGAAGACGGAACGGTCGGCTACACCCCCCTCCCCTGCGCTGGGGTGGAAACAAACGGCCACCCGCGACAATGGGTGGGCCGCGTGTGACAGCGCCTTGCCTGCACGCCGCCGCGGGTTATCGACGGCACATCGTAAAAGTTAGCAGCCCCTCAGTCGCACGCCGCCGACCAGCGTAGTCGACTGCAGCCACCTCTCGGAACCGCATGAGACAAGCGCTCCTCATTGGCAGTGAATCCGGCCTCCTCGAAACAAGCGAGGCCGGTCGTTACAAGCTCTCCTTCGCCCAGCTTCAGCGACGCTCCACAGAGGAGCTGACTGCCATCGCACGCAGCCTCCAGCTCGCCGAACCTCAGGGCCTGAGGCGGGCCGACCTGCTCCTGGCCATCGCCCGCTCCTTCGACAGCCCCGAGGTCGAACAGTTCGGCGAAGGTTGCCTCGATGTCCACGAAGAGGGCTTCGGCTTCCTCCGTAGCGATGAGCATAACTACCTGCCCTGCCCCTACGACGTCTATGTGAGCCCGTCGCAAATCAGGCGGCTGAACCTCCGCAAGGGCGACACCGTCCACGGCCGTATCCGGCCGCCCAAAGAGGGAGAGCGCTTCTACGCGCTCCTCGAGGTCGCCACCATCAACGGTGTCTCCCCCGAGCGGGCCATCGAAAAGCCCCACTTCGACAACCTCACCCCCCTCTACCCCAACGAAATGCTCCGGCTCGAGACCACCCCCGGCGACATCTCGACCCGCGTGCTCGACCTCTTCGTCCCCATCGGCAAGGGCCAGCGCGCGCTCATCGTCGCACCGCCCCGCACCGGCAAAACCATGTTCATGCAGGGTATCGCCAACGCCATCAGCCAGAACCATCCCGAGGTGCAGCTCATCGTGCTGCTTGTCGACGAGCGCCCCGAAGAGGTCACCGACATGGCTCGGTCGGTCAAAGGCCAGGTCATCTCCTCCACCTTTGACGAATCCGCAGAAAAGCATGTGGCCGTCGCCGAGATGGTGCTCGAGCGGGCCAAGCGGCTCGTCGAGGATGGCCGCGACGTCGTCATCCTCCTCGACTCCATCACCCGACTGGCCCGCGCCTACAACACCGTCGTCCCCCCCTCGGGCAAAATCCTCTCGGGTGGTGTCGACAGCAACGCCCTCCACAAGCCCAAGCGCTTCTT
>JABMMX010000397.1 GCA_013205435.1 Deltaproteobacteria bacterium | reverse complement strand
TTGATAAGATTGTTAAAAAACATGAACCATATTTTATTTGTGTTGATGTTGCAAATGGTTATCATAAAAAATTTATTGATACATTAAAAGAACTTAGAAATAGATATCCAGATAAAGTACTTGTTGGTGGAAATGTAGTAACAAATAATCTTGTTCAAGAATTAATTTTGAACGCAGGGCTTGATATAGTTAAGGTTGGTATTGGAAGCGGGTGTTTTACTAAAGATACACGAGTTTTAATGGCAAATGGTACTTATAAAAATATAAATAAAATACAAATTGGTGAAAAAGTAATAAATATGAATGGAGAACAAGTAAATGTACTAAATGTTATGAACCAGGGGATTAAAAAAGTTTTACAAGTTAAAATCGATAATTATGATGATTATACATATGTTACAGAAGATCATCGATATTGGGTATATAATAAAAATGATAAAAAATATGAATGGATTAATATTAATTCAATAAATTTTAATTATAATATTACAAATATTGAAAATAAAGAAATAAAACATTATAATATTATTGAAAAAAAATATTTTGGAGAAGAAGAAACATGGGATATAGAAGTTGATTGTCCAACTCATAGTTTTATTGCTAATAATTCTATAGTACATAATTCAGTCTGTACTACTCGTCTTCAAACAGGTGTAGGTTATCCACAATTTAGTGCAGTTGTAGAATGTTCAGATGCTGCACATGGAATTGATGGACATATTATTTCTGATGGAGGAATTCAAAATGTTGGTGATATTTCAAAGGCATTCGGCGCAGGTGCAGATTTTGTTATGTGTGGTAGTATGTTTGCAGGTCATGATGAAGATGGGCTTATCGAATTTGGAGGCCGGCCATGAACAATCATAGTTTTTCCCGGGCGTCATCACGGAATGTCGCCCGGGTGGACTTATTGCTTGTCTTCAAGGCCTTGGGGCTCACTCAGAAATAATTTCACATTTTTACATCTTAGCTTCAAGCCGTCTTCGGGTGCTGCTCAATCGTGAAGTCCTCGAAATAGTTCACTGTAAGCCTTATGAAGCC
>JABMMX010000101.1 GCA_013205435.1 Deltaproteobacteria bacterium | reverse complement strand
GTAGAGGGTTGGGCCATCACTGTCCCTTGGCTCGGCTTTCCGCTCCGGAGCCTGCTCGACCTCGTGTCGCCGCTCGCCTCGGCAACGCATGTGCGGTTTGTGAGCGGGTTCGACGCAGAGGTGATGGAGGGGGCGGCGATCCTGGCAGACTACCCGTGGCCCTACCACGAGGGGCTGACGATCGCGGAGGCAGCGCACGACCTCACCTTCCTCTCGGTAGGGATGTATGGCCGCCAGCTGCCGAACCAGAACGGGGCGCCGTTGCGGCTCAATGTGCCATGGAAGTGGGGCTACAAGAGCATCAAGGCGATTGTGCGCATCGAACTGACCGACCGGGAGCCTCCGACGCTCTGGAACACGGTCGCCCCCAGCCGCTACGATTTTGTCTCGAATGTGGATCCGAGTAGCCTATCGGTCCCCTGGTCGCAGCAGCGCGAGTTTCTGCTTCCGGACGGCCCCTACGCGGCGACGGAGCTCTACAACGGCTACGGCGCTTGGGTCGCAGACCTCTACCGCTGAGCCCATGCCAAACCCCCGCAGACCCGATAAGTATCAGCAGCAGGCGCGCGCGGACGGCTATGAGGCGCGTAGCATCTACAAGTTGCGCGAGATTGACGACAAGTTGCGGGTCATCCCGAATAAGGGCGGCATCCTCGATCTGGGCTGCGCGCCTGGCTCCTGGTCTCGGTTCGCACGGGAGCGGGGCGGTCCGGCGGTGAAGATTGTGGGCATCGACCTGCAGCCGGTGGAAAACTACGTGGGCGAGGCCATCGAGGGGTCGATCATGGATGTGCCTGCGGCGCGTTTCCTCGAGCTGCTTGGCGGTCGGCCGCGGCTGGTGATGTCGGACATGGCGCCCTCGACGAATGGCAACAAGAGCTCCGATCACCTGCGTCAGATCGAGCTGGTGCGGATGGCCTTTTCGGTGGCACAGGAGGTGCTCGCCCACGACGGCGCTTTTGTTTCGAAGGTCTTCGATGGCAGCGAGGTGCCAACGCTGATGGCGGAGCTGAAGCCTTGGTTCCGCGACATGAAGCGGATACGGCCGGAATCGGTGAGGCAGGAGAGCCGCGAGTTCTTCATCGCATGCCTCGGGTTCAAGCGTCCGGCAGGCCCAGCGCGGGATGAAATTGACGCTCCCGCAGCGGTTTCGTAGGCCCCTCTCATGAGCACCACCCACCTCCCCTCTTTCCTTGCTGCGACAGCAGAGCGGCTGCAGCCCGGCGCGGCGGTCGTGGCGGATGGGGTGGCGTGGAGACCGCCGTTCGAGGGGGCGGGGTTTACCTCCTGCGTGAAGCCGGCGCTGCGCGGCGGCGTATCGGGCAAGCTCGGTGAAGGGCGGGCTGGGCGCGAGGTACTGGGCACCCGGCCGATGCCCTCTTTTGCCGCGGCGGGGCAGGCGACACCGGTGAATCCCGCTGCGCTGTCGGGCACAGGGTTGAGCAGCCCACGGAACCTTGTCTCGGACCTTGCAGGCGACGCTGCTTCGGTGCTCGACGAGCAGTGGAAGACGCGGGAGATGGCGGCAGTTTCGTTGGCGGCGGTGCCGCCGGCGGCGTCGGAGCCGAAGTCCGGCGAGAAGATCGCAGCGCTGCTGGCCCCCACAGAGTTCGGCGCACTGACGGCCGCGCCTGCACCTACGGATGACCCAGTGGCTGTGCCGACGGAGCGGTTTGCTGCGGTCGCGCCCCGGACTGCGAGTGTGGATGATGCGCTCGCTCGTCTGGGTGCGGCACCGAGCCGCGGGACGGGTTCTGCAGCGCTGTTGCGGGACATGATCGCGACGCTCGCCAACCGCGACAGTGCGACGATGCGGGCGCTGTCGCCGCCGCCCAGGCCGTCCAACACCACACTGACGCCAACCGACCTAAACCGGCTGACGAGCCAGACGAAGATGGCTCCACCGCTTTCGGCAGGGGCTCGAAGCGATGCGAGCAGCAAGGGGATGCCGAAGTTGCCAGCTGCGGTCCCGCCTCCACTGCCGGAAGGCGCGAGAAGCGGCGCGAGCAGCAAGGGGATGCCGAAGTTGCCAGCTGCGGTCCCGCCTCCCCTGCCAGAAGGCGCGAGAAGCGGCGCGAGCAGCAAGGGGATGCCGAAGTTGCCAAGCAAGAAGCGCTAGCGAGAGAGGCGGGCATGGCTGCCCGCTCAGGCCTTAGCGTTCGCGAACGGCCGGCTCGGCAAAATCGTTGATCATGCGCAGCGGAGGCGTGGCGCGGGAGCGGCGTACCTCCGCCGGCGTCGTACCCGTCCAGCGGCGGAAGGCGCGGTGGAAGGCCGAGGGCTCGGAGAAGCCAAGCTTGTAGGAGATGGCGCCAATGGGGACGGAGCGGTTGTGGAGGAGCTGCATGGCCACCTCATACTGCGCCTGCCGGAGGATGAGCTGGTGGCTCGTGTTCTCGTCTTGGAGGCGGCGCTGCAGCGTGCGGGGCGTGGTGGCCAACCGATGCGCGACCTGGTCGAGGGAGGAGTCTCCGCCGTCGAGCTCCTCGCGGAGGATGCGCCGCACCTGCTCGCCGACCGATTCGGATGCGACGAACTGGGCCCGCATGCTTTCGGCCTGCCGTTCGAGGATGGAACAGAGCATGGCGTCTCCGCCGGGGATCTTGGCGTCGAGGATGTGGGCCGGGAAGATGATTTCGTCGCGGCCCGCGCCGAAGTAGACGGGACATCCGAAGAACTGACGGAAGGCGGCCTCGACCCCGTAGGAGGGGTGAGCGAACCGGATCTCGGTGAGCTGCAGGTCGACGCCGGCGATGCGGGCGAGCCGAACGAAGAGGACACCGATAGCGAACTCTGCGGAGAAGCGGCTGGCGTCGGGGTCGGGGGTGACGAGCCAGTGAGAGAAGTGTGCGTGGTTTCCGATCACCTCGAGGCGACCGCCGACACCCTCGTGGAGGATGGGGGTGTATCGGATGCTACGGGCCATGCCCTCGCCGACGGTGGTGCTCCGGACGAGGAGGTAGTCGAGGACATCGAGGCTCCCGAAGGGGAGCCAGGCCGAGACATGGAGCGCGAGGAGCGGGTCGCGCGTGACGCGAACGGCCTCGTTGTGGGCTGCCAGCCAGGCGCTTCGGGAGATACGCTCGGGGACGGGTGCCTGCGGGTTGGGGTGGAGGCCTGCAGCGGCAAGGACGCTGGAGGTATCGACACCGATCGCGGTCAGATAGGAGACAAGGCCCATGACCGACCGGACGTTAAGTTCGGGTGCTGGGAGCTTCAGCATATGCAGGCCCGCGATTGGAAGATTGTGGAATGTCGCATCGAATACCGCGGAACCCTTGTCAAACGCAAGGAGAACGAGCCAGAGGGAGGGAGTGGGCGGCCGCACGGCCCCTGCGGCCATGAATCAAACACCGAGCCACGTCTCTTTCAACCCGAGATTCGAGAATCCCATGAAAATTGTGCTCTTTTTCTATCCCAAAACCCGCGCCACCCGCGTTCGCTGGATGCTGGAAGAGGTTGGTGCTGATTACACCCTGCAGACCCTTGACGTTCGGGCAGGCGAGAACCGGCTGGAGCCCTACCTTGCGGTCCATCCGCATGGCAAAGTTCCTGCGCTCACGATTGACGGTCGTCCGATGATTGAGTCGGGGGCCATCTGCGGCTGGCTGGCAGATGCCTTTCCGGCCTCCGGGCTGGCTCCGGCGCTGGATGCGCCCGAGCGGGCGGACTACATGCAGTGGCTCTTCTACGCCTCGGCGACGCTGGAGCCGGCGCTGGGCGAGCTGTTCATGGCGAAGCGCAAGGGCGAGTCGGGCGAGGCCCAGGCTGCGGCGATTGTGCCGATGGTGGCCTTTGCGGAGCGGGCGCTGGCAGACCGGCCGTGGCTGACGGGAGAGGCCTTCAGCGCCGCTGATGTCATCCTCGCAAGCTCGTTTCAGTGGCTGCGGGCGATGGCTCCGGAGATGCTTCCTGCCATGCTGAGCGAGTATTCGACCCGCGCCTTTGCGCGACCGGCAGCCCGCAGGGCGAGCGCGATCTAAGAGGCAGCAGCGTTCCTTTCTGGCCGCGGCCGACAGGGCGGGGTATGGGATCGGATGCAACCCTTTGCACGGTGACAGGATGAGTGTTCACAACGGGGTGGTGCGACCCGCCTACCACCCGCCCGCATGGAAGGCCGTAGATGCGGTCGCCGTCGAGGCCAGGGCCGCGGCCCTCGGCACCCGCTCCATCAAGAAGGCCGCCAAGCTGCAGGGACTGCTGCTGGCGGTCTCGATGATCGACCTCACAACGCTCGAGGGCTCCGACACGCCCGGGAAGGTGCGTGACCTCTGCGCGAAGGCGATGCGTCCGTTGCCAGGTCGGAGCGACATCCCGTCGACCGGCGCAGTCTGCGTCTATCCGCCGCTGGTGGGCGTTGCGAAGGAGGCGCTGAAGGGCTCGAGCGTGAAGGTGGCCGCGGTTGCGACCTACTTCCCGTCGGGCCAGGGCGACCTTGCCATGAAGCTCGAGGAGGTTCGACGCACGGTAGAGGCGGGGGCCGACGAGATCGACATGGTCATCGACCGGCGCGCCTTTCTGATGGGTGACTACGCCAAGGTGTTCGACGAGATCGCAGCGACCGTGGAGGCCTGTGGGCCTGCGCACCTCAAGGTGATCCTGGAGACGGGCGAACTGCAGACCTACGATAAGGTGCGGTTTGCCAGCCAGCTCGCCATCGATGCGGGCGCCCACTTCATCAAGACCTCGACGGGCAAGGTACAGCCGGCGGCGACGCTGCCTGTGACGCTGGTCATGCTGGAGGTCATTCGCGAGCACTACTTCAAGACCGGCAAGATGGTCGGCATGAAGCCGGCCGGCGGCATCCGGACCGCCAAGGATGCGCTGAAGTATCTGGTCATGGTGAACGAGACGCTGGGCGAGGCCTGGCTATCGCCCGACTGGTTCCGGCTGGGCGCCTCGGTGCTGCTCAACGACATCCTGATGCAACTCGAGAAGGAGCGCCTCGGCGCCTACGACTCACTTCGCTACCACACGCTGGGCTAACCCATGGCGACCAAAAAACAGACCCCTGCGACGCCCGCAAAGGCCGCCTCCGGCTGGCAGTATGAGCCGGCGCTCGAATCAACCGACCATGTGCGGTTCGAGAAGCGGTACGGCCACTTCATCGACGGCAAGTTCACCGCTGCGAAGTCCTACTTCGGCGCCATCAACCCGGCGACCGAAGAGCAGATTGCCGAGTTCGGTCAGGGCAGCGCCGCCGAGGTGGATGCTGCGGTGAAGTCGGCGCGCCGCGGATACGACAAGTACTGGTCGAAGATGGCCCCGTCGGAGCGTGCGAAGTATCTCTATCGCATCGCGCGGATCATCCAGGAGCAGGCGCGCGAGCTGGCGATTCTGGAGACGATGAACGGCGGAAAGCCGATCAAGGAGTCGCGGGATGTGGACCTGCCGCTCGCTGCGGCCCACTTCTTCTACTACGCGGGCTGGGCCGACAAGCTGCAGTATGCCTTCGGTGGTGCGCAGGTCGCGCCGCTCGGCGTTGCGGGCCAGGTGATCCCGTGGAACTTCCCGCTGCTGATGGCGGCCTGGAAGATTGCCCCCGCGCTGGCCTGCGGCAACACGGTGGTGCTCAAGCCTGCCGAGACGACGCCGCTGACGGCCATGAAGCTGGCGGAGATTTTTCAGGAGGCAGACCTCCCGCCGGGCGTGGTGAACTTTGTGAACGGCGACGGTCGCACCGGCGCGGCGCTGGTGAACCATCCCGACATCAACAAGGTGGCCTTCACGGGCAGCACCGAGGTGGGGCGCGCCATTCAGAGGCAGCTGGCCGGTACGGGCAAGCGGCTCACGCTGGAGCTGGGCGGCAAGGGCGCCAACATCGTCTTTGACGACGCCGCGCTCGATCAGGCCATCGAGGGCATCATCTCGGGCATCTTCTTCAACCAGGGCCACGTCTGCTGCGCGGGCTCGCGGCTGCTGGTGCAGGAGAGCATCCACGACGAGGTGGTTCGTCGGCTGACGCACCGGCTGTCGACGCTTCGCGTGGGCAACCCGCTCGACAAGAACACCGACGTGGGCG
>JABMMX010000100.1 GCA_013205435.1 Deltaproteobacteria bacterium | reverse complement strand
GTCCCGGACGGCACCTGGGCGCAGACGCGTCGCTGTTCCCGCCGCGAAGAGGTGCTGGCCCGCGCAGAGGCAGTCGTGCCGCCCGACGCCGGCCCCACCCGCTACCACCTCCGCTACGAGCATGTGCATGGCGGGCTCGGCACAGGCGAGGCCATCGCACGGGCCTTCGCCGTCCTCGAGGGCCCCGCGGTGGGCGACGCCATCCAACGGGTCTTCGACCTGCAGGTGGTCCGTACGCTCGCCACGCGCGGCAAACAGCTGCCGTCAGAGTTCGCGCGGCGGCGGTGAGGGTGGGGCGGCGATGCCGCGCCAGTTGACCGTCTCCCCATCGGAGGCCTACCTTCAAATCAGGCGAGCGGTGTAACCGGTTCAGGCGGAGGTTGTCATGCGGTCCAAAGTCCTTGTTCTCGCTGTCCAGAGCCTGCTTCTTTCGACGCTCCTCGGCTGTGACGATGAACCCATTCCGGTCAACGGCGCCTGTCAGGAGCAGGGTCAAACGTCGGAATGTGTAGACGGCGCGGTCTGCACGAACCTCTCGGGCAGCGATGCCGAGGCGACGGGCGATACCAACAGGTGCCTCCCGCTCTGCGATAGAGACGACGACTGCGCAGAGAACGAAGGCTGCCGCGGCATCTCGCGTGGCAACCTGAAGTCCTGCCAGCCCGACGACCTCTGAGGCGATAAAGCGCCGCGCCCGGAGCGACCGCATCGCATGAGCGCAGTGCTACGGCTCGCTTTCTCGCTGCGGCTGCAGGACCGACTAAGGCGCGCCCGAGAACTGCTTCACGCTGGCCACCTGAAGCGCCGCCTCGTGGCTTGCCTCGAGGACAACCGGTGGTGCAACCCCTGCATCAAAGGCCTCCCGCCATCGACGTGCGCAGAGGCACCAACCATCGCCTGCACGGAGCCCGGGGAACCCGCCGCGCGCGGTGACAAGGTCGTTGCCCCGCGATCGGGAGTAGGTGAGAAAGTCGTCGGTCACGCGGGCGCAGACCACATGAACGCCGGCATCATCGGCGCCTGTGTTGCAGAAGCCATCGCGGTAGAACCCGGTCTGATGCGCAGACGGGCAGGGTTGAAGCGGGCCGCCGACTACATTGCGATTGCCCGAGCTGGCCGGCTCTCCGGCTGTGCCGAGGCAGCTGTCTTGGGCCGCAGTGGCGCCGGAGGCGGGGGGCGTCGCACAGGTTGCTGCCTCCGCTGCCGTTGCCGTCGGTGGCTGGGCGCGGTCGTCCGTGCGCACAGTCCGAGCGGGCTCGCAGGCCGCGAGCGCGAGGCAGGCAAGCAGAACGAGGGCAGGGCGAAGGGCTGAGACGAGATGTCGCTTGGTCGCCGACGCAGAGGTTGGGGCTCCATCGACCACCGATTGGGTGTCGGCCATTCGGTCGAAGCTTGCAACGCGAGGGATTGGCTTCATGGCTGCAGCTCGAACGGAGGTAGATGCTCGGCGCGCATGGCACCACTCCAACAGAATGCATCGTGGGTCACCCGAGGTTCGGTCACGCTACGATTTTGGAGGTGCGCTCATCCCATTCGAGCGTGCTTGAGCAGCGAAGCCTCTGCGATGCGCGACCGCGCATGGGTGCGCCGAGCCACCAGCCCACCCCGCACGCGACCTCGTTTCGGTCTCTGATTTACGCAACGCTCGCCCCCTCTTTCGCCACCGCCGACAGCGGAGGCGTTCGGACGGTCTTGCGTAATCAAATGAGTGAATCTACGGCCCATAAGATTGAATTTCCACGGGCATATTGTCCCGTAAAATAAGGATAAATGTCATGTCGAAGTCCGTCACGGAAGAACTCCTCGAGAATAACCGCCTTTACGCCAGCGGTGCCGCTGTGCACCGCCCGTCGCACCCCGGGCCGCAGCCGATCCGCCCGTCGCGTCGGGTCGCCGTCGTAGCCTGCATGGATGCCCGCCTCGATGTGGAGGACCTGCTCGGTCTTCAGACCGGCGAAGCCCACATCATCCGCAACGCTGGCGGTATCGTGGCCGAGGACACCATCCGCTCGCTCGTCATCTCGCACCACCTCCTCGACACGCGCGAGATTATTCTCATTCATCATACCCGCTGCGGGATGCTCGCTTTCACGGACGACCTCTTGAAGGCCGGCCTCGAGGGCGACACCGCTGCTTCGGAGATGCTCTCGCAGGCCACCTCGCGGACCTTCGTTCCGACCGGCGCCTCGTCGAGCTCGCCGGCTGCCTTCTTCGCCTTCCGTGGTGCCATCGAGCCGCTCGATCGCGCTCACGGACCCGAGGCGCAGGAGCGCCTTGCCTGGGATCTGCGTCGAAGCATCTCGGCGATCCTGGAGCACCCCTGGATTCCGACCGAAGGCCCCGATGCCATCTCGGTCCGCGGCTTCATCTACGACGTGGACACGGGCCTCCTCGACGAAGTGACCGCCTCCGGCCCGCGCGGAAGCATCGGCTAAACGCGCACGTCGCGCCCCCGCCGCTCATCACCGCGACGAGCTGCGCGGGGCGGCAACGGCGATGAGGCTGAAGACCGCGCAGCGGCCGCCCCTCTTTGGCACGATCCGTAACACCGATTGACAGTCGGTCTTTCGGTGTTAGATGACTCGCATGGCATCTGTTCCGCTTCACCTCTCTCTCCTAGGCGAGCTCGAATCCGAGGTGATGAACCATGTCTGGAGCACGGGGCAGGGCGAGGTGAAGGCCGTCCATTCGGCGCTCGGCGCGCCTCGCGGCATCACTGTCAACACTGTCCAGTCGACGCTCAAGCGGCTCTACGAGAAGGGGCTTTTGGCGCGCCACAAGGTGAGCCACGCCTATGTCTACGAGCCGCGCGTGAGCCGTGAGGCCTTTCACCACGGGCTCATTGGCAAGCTTGTAGGCCAGCTGGTGAACGGGCAGGCCGACGCCCTCGTCTCAGCCTTTGTCGACCTAACCGAGCGTGCCGGCGTCGACCAACTTCAACGGCTGGAAGCGCTTGTCGCCGAACGGCTGCGCCAGCGGGACGGAGGCAGCAGGTGACTCAAGTCCTGCCAGGAGCGCAACTCTTCCTGCTTGCCGCAGTTACCTATGCGGCGATTGGCGCGCTCGCGGTTGCAGCATTCCTGCTTTGGCTTGGGCCGGTGCTGCAACGCTGGGAGCCGGGCGCTAGACACCGGGCGGTCGTCATGCTGGCCGCCCTCCCTGCTGGCAGCGCGCTGGTGCTGCTCGTCGCTGCGAGCCTGCCCTCGGTCCTCGCGCTTGCCGCTCCCTGGCTCGACCACTGCACCGTTCACGGTGGGGACCACGCCCACCTCTGCTTTGTCCATCTGCCCGAGGTTGGCATTCGCCTGGGGCTGTTGGCTGCGCTCGCCTACCTCGTCCTGCGGGGGGCGATTCGGGTCGCGCGCGCTGGCACCGGCTTCGTGCGCGCGGGCCGCATTGTTGCAGCGCTTGAGCGGTCGGGCGAGCCCTCCGGCGTGCACGATCTCACCCTGGTGGAGGCCGAGCAGCCGCTTTGCGTGGCGGCGGGACTCTTCCGGCCTCGCATCCTCATGTCGCGCGGTCTGTTTGGTCTGCTCGTCACGGAGGAGCGCGCCATCGTGCTGGCCCACGAGCGTGCCCATATCCGGCGGCGCGATATCGTCGTGAGCGCTGTTGTTCGAGGGTTAACCGCGCTCCATCTGCCCGCTGCCTCGCGGTGGCTGCGGAGCGAGCTGGCGGTCGCTGCGGAGCAGGCCTGCGACGAGGAAGCTGCGGAGGAGTATGGCGACCGGCTAGTGGTGGCCGCAACCATCCTGAAGGTCGAACGTGCCATGCGAACTGCGTCGAGCGGAGCTCTCGCACCGGTGGCCATGGCCTTCGGTCTGACCGCCGTAGAACGCAGGGTCGAGGCCCTGCTCGGTGCGCCGGAACCGGCCCGTTCGCTCCGTCTCCCCGTCGTAATGATGGGCGCCGCGGTGCTGGCGGCGCTCCTCTTGGCAGACGAGCTGCATCACCTCACCGAGTCGCTCCTCTCTCTCATCGCACACTGAGGCGTCATGGAATCCATGTGTCGCTCCCGATTCGCGCTCCTAAAACCGATAGCCGCTCGGCTTTTGTTGCTGTCCGGCCTCTGCCTGAGCGCGGTTCCGGCCGTTGCGGCGCCAGATGCCGCACCCCTGACCGAGCAGACCGTTGTGACCTTGGCGCTGTCCCGGAGCGCGCTCACCGATATCTTCGAGGGCGGTATTGCTGTCTCCGAAGGCCAGGCCTCCGCGGCGGGCGCCTACGCCAATCCGGAGGTTGCCTATCTCCGCGAGGAGCTGTCGGGTGCCTCCGCCTCCGTAGAGGAGACCATCGCGGTATCGCAGCACTTCGACCTCGGCAACCGGCGCGGGCTGCGACGAGAGGCAGGCGAGCGGCGGACCAGCGCCCTGCGGCGTGAAGACGAGGCGGCGCGACGCACCATCGCAGCCGATGCCCGCGCCCGCTTTTATGAGGTCGTCTTTCGTCAGGCGCGTGTCGCTGCGCTCGTGAGCTGGGTGAACCAGGTTGACCAGGCCCGCGAGCTGGTCGCCCGTCGTGCGCAACGAGGAGATGCGGCGAGTTACGAGCTGCGCCGCATCGAGCGTGAGCGGGTGGTTGCGGAGGCATGGCTCGCCTCGGAACGTTCCGGTCTGGAACGGGCTGGAGCCCGACTCGAGGCGCTGCTCGACGGCGGCGGTGCGGGTGCAACCTCGCGCGCGGTGGGCTCGCTGCTGCCTGATGGAGCGCCGATGGCGCTCGAGGCCATCCAGGCTGCAACCGCGTCGCGTCCCGACCTTCTGGCGCTGGGGCTGAACCTAGAAGCCGCAACGATCGAAGGTCAGGCAGCGGCCCGATGGTGGCTCCCCGACCTCAAGCTCGAGGCGGGCTGGAAGGCAGCAGAACTCGGCGCAGAGGGCCGCGCCGACGGCTTCATGCTGGGTGCGTCGCTCGAGGTGCCGCTCTGGGATCAGGCCGCTTCGGATGCCCGCATCGCTGAGGGTGCTGCGCGCAACGCTCAGGGCCAGCGGGCGCTCATCGAATCTGAACTCCGCGCAGAGCTCACAGGCCTTCACGCCGACGCCGTGCGGCTGCACGAGGTGGCAATCCGCTTTCAGGAGCAGAGCAGCGCCGTCTCGTCCGACCTCGTCCGCATGGTCACGGCCGGCCATGCCGGCGGCGAGTTCAGCCTGTTGGAGCTGCTGGATGCCTATCGCGGCGCGACGGACGACGCGCTCCGCGCGCTCGAGATGGCGCTCGCAGCCCGAAATGCACGAATCGAACTTGAACGACTGTCAGGAGCAGGGCTGCCATGAAACGACTCATCACACAATTGCTCCTCTCGCTGCTGGCGGCCTGCCAGACCCACCCCCACGACGATGCGCATGCTCATGGGGAGGAG
>JABMMX010000099.1 GCA_013205435.1 Deltaproteobacteria bacterium | reverse complement strand
CGCTTGGGCAGCGCCTTGAGCTGGGCGAGCACCTTGGCCACATGGGCCGGGTTGGGCGCGACGCCGGGCCGGGGCTCGACCGAGATGGGGCTGGTGAGGCCAAGCCAGTCGCACAGGTAGATGAGCGAGCGATGGTAGGTGACCACGGCCCGATTGGCGGCCGGAAGCGCAGCAAAGGCGGCGGTCTGAGAGCGCGCGAAGCTCTCGAGTTCGGTGGCCATCGCGGCGGCGCGGCTCTGGTAGCCCGCAGCGTGCGTGGGGTCGATGGCGGCCAGACGGATTGCCAGCGCGCGGGCAATCGCGGCGCCTGCGCGGGGGTCGTAGAGAAAGTGGGGGTTGCCGCCGGGGTGCACATCGCCCTGCGCCCGATCGACGGCACCGCGCGGAACCTCGAGGCGGCGCACCACGGTGGAGGCATCGAAGCGGCCATTCGCACCCTGCGCCAGCTTGGCGTTGCGCGACTGCTGCACCAGCGCAGGTAGCCAGCCCACCTCGAGCTCGAGCCCGTTCTCCACGAGCAGGTCGGCGCGGCTGAGCGTCACGACCAGCGACGGCTTGGCGTCTGCGAAGTGGGGGTCGATGTTGGGCGGAAGCATGCTCTCCACGGTCACGTCTGCGCCGCCCACCTCACGGGCGATGGCGGCGAGCGAGGGGAGC
Source organism: Deltaproteobacteria bacterium (assembly GCA_013205435.1). Classification (GTDB taxonomy): domain Bacteria; phylum Myxococcota_A; class Bradymonadia; order REDH01; family REDH01; genus CAIWGR01. The sequence continues at coordinate 5,168 of JABMMX010000099.1, read as the reverse complement.
GTGGCAACCACCTTCACCGCAGCCGAGGCAGGCAGCGGGAGCAGCAGCAGAAAGAGCGCGAGGGTCTGTAGGAGCTTCATGGGCGACCGCATGGGTTAGTAGCTGTGAGCGCCGTGGGCGCCGGCGACGACCTCGAGGGCAAGCAGACCGCCGAGCGTGGGGTCCTTCTGCCAGGGCAGCTGATCGGCGACGAGCTGTAGGCGGAGGCGGGAGAAGTGCGACGGGTAGTAGGTGGCCTGGAGCGAGGTGCGGGTGCGGTCGCTGGTCCAGTCGGGGTCGAGCGGGTCGGACGCATTGCCCGAGGCCCACTCGTAGCGGACGCCGGCCTCCCAGGCGGGGCTGAGCACCTGCACGAACTGGGCGTAGGCAGCATCGTCTTCGAGCGTGCGGCCGGGGAGCGCGCGGCTACGGTGCATGAACTCGGCGGTCAGCGCGGTGGCACGGCGGAGGGTGGAGTCTTGCGGCTTGAAGCGGAGGTAGAGGTCGCTGCCGACGATGGTGGTGGTGCCGGCGCTCGCCGTCTCTTCGTCGGCCCGTGCCGCGTTGCCCGTCTGGGCCGAGAGGCCCCAGTTGAGGCCTAGGTCGGGGGTGAGTTCGAAGAACTGCTCGAGACGGCCGGTGGCGTAGAGGTCGGAGGCGTCGTTGATGGGGCCGTCGACGGTGGCAAAGGCCCGGTTGCAGCAGCCGTCGCCAGGCGTCTGGAGCGACATCGAAGCGAGCAGATACCAGGGCGTTGGCGCGAGCCAGGAGAGCTCGGCGCCCAGTCCACGGCTGCCATCTTCGCCGAGCATCTTGGTGACGGCGATGGGTGCGTCGGCGAAGTTCCAGGCGTGCAGGTGCACGGGGTTGGCGCGGCCGAAGCGGCTCAGGAACTGGCCGGCGCGGGCCTGCAGTCCGAGCGGGAGCGCGGTGGTGGTTGCATAGCCCTCTTCGAATTCGATGGCTTCCAGCATGAAGACGATGTTGGCGTCGATGCGGAAGAAGGGGTCGATGTTGGAGCCGACTGCCCACTCCAGCCCCTGCAGCGTGAAGCCGTTGCCCGCCGGGTCGTGGCCGCCCCCCTCGGCGCGCTCACCATCGAAGGCGGCGGCTGTGACGTCGAGGATGAAGGCCTGGTCGAGCGCCACGCCCGTCGAGGCCCAGCGGTACGGCGAGTTCGGGACCTCGGCAGCAAGCGCTTCGTCGAGCGCGCCGGCTTCGTCGAGGGTCAGCGGGATGGGCTCGTCGCCGCTCTGCGCAAAGGCTCCGGCGGGGAGCAGGCTGATTGCAAGAAGGAGGAGATTGGAGGGCTTCATGATCTGTTCGTTGTGACGGAGAGAGGAGGCTACTGCAATAGCATTGCACCTGAATCGCACTAACGCAATCGTTTTGCAACAAGGACTTGCCGGCCTCTGTGCAGTGCGATTGCCCTCCCCCGCCCCGCGACCTAGATAGCCGCTCTCCCGCAGCCCCGAGCGGCACCATGAACCCGGTCGTCCTCTACGCCATCCCCTTCTTTGTGCTCACCATGCTCGGCGAATGGCAGCTGCTCCGCGAGCAGCGTGCGGCGCGCGGCTACACCAGCATCGACACGGCAGCGAGCCTCTCGATGGGCACCGGCTACCTCGTCATCGCCGCCGCGGCCGCCCTCTTCACCGTGCCGCTCTACACTTGGATCGCCTCCTTCGCAGTGACCGACCTGGGCGGTCACTGGTGGACCTGGCCGGCGCTCATTCTGGCCGAGGATTTTTGTTACTACTGGTACCACCGGGCGGGCCACGAGGTGCGCCTCTTCTGGGCCAGCCATGTGAACCACCACTCGTCGCGGCACTACAACCTCTCCACGGCGCTGCGGCAGTCGTGGACCACCCCCTTCACGGGCTGGGTCTTCTGGGTGCCGATGCTGCTGGGCGGCTTCCCCGTTGAGCTGGTGCTGCTGCAGAAGGGCATCAGCCTGCTCTACCAGTACTGGATCCACACCGAGCTCATCGGCCGCATGGGGCCGCTGGAATGGGTGATGAACACGCCCTCGCACCACCGGGTCCATCACGGTCGGAACCTGCGCTACCTCGACCGCAACTACGGCGGCATCTTCATCATCTGGGACCGCCTCTTCGGCACCTTTCAGGTGGAGGATGAACCGGTGGAGTATGGCCTGATTCACAACCTCGAGAGCCACAACCCGGTGGTCATCGCGATGCATGAGTGGTGGGCCATCGGACGGGACATCGCGGCGCGACCTGCGGCGGCGCTGTCGCTGCTCTTCCACCCGCCCGGCTGGGCGCCCGACGGCAAGGGGACGACGGTGAAGCAGATGCTGGCTGCAGAGCAGCGCGAAGCGGCTACCGAACCCTGAACGCTCGTCTGCTTCAGTCCTCGGAGAGGGCTTCGGCGGCCGCTGCAAAGTCGAATGCAGCGAGCGCCTGTCGGCAGGCGTCGTAGCGCGGACCAAGTGCTTCGCGCAGGGCCTCTGCGTTCTGCGCGAGGAGCCAATCGGCCTCCATGTCGCCGTCGTTGATGCAGGTCCGGAGGCGTGCGAGGAGCTCCGCGATTGCTGCGCGGTTGAGCGGCGCAGAGAGCGCTGCCGCGGGGCTCGTGATGGGCTCCTCGCCCTCGCCAACGAGCCAGGCCAGAAGCACAGGCTGGGTCTCTTCGACCGCGGTCAGATAGTCCCGCACAAGCGGAGAATCGGCTGAGTAGGGTGTGCGACGAAGCTCCTCTTCGAGCGCCGTTGCGGCCTGCCAGATCGCCTGGCAGCCAAGGCTCCCTGATACGCCGCGCACGCTGTGAACGCGACGCACACGGTCCTCCTCCGCCAACTCCACCATGGCCGACCGCTCCAGCGTGGGAGCGTGCTGGTTGGCGAAGCCGTTGATCAGTGCACGCAGAAAGCGACGGGAACCACCGACGCGCCGCAGTCCATCCTCGGCACTAAAGAGCACGGGAAGTTCCACCGAGGCGGCCTGGGTTAGAAGCATGGCGGGCATATCGCGCGGAGAGCGAACCGAGAGCTGGTCGACGCTGGCAAGATAGTGCATCAGGGTCTCGACAAGGAGGGTGGGATCAACCGGCTTCGTGAGCCTCCCCTGCATGCCAAGCGCGAGGCAGCGCTGGAGCTCCTCGGCCATTGCGTGGGCCGTCATCGCGAGAATCGGCAGTGTTGCAAATCGGGGCTGCGCGCGAAGGCGTAGCGTGGCTGCGTAACCATCCATGACGGGCATCTGGAGGTCCATCAGCACCACCTCGAACGGGGCCACCTCGGGCCCCTGCTCCAGCAGTTCGCAGGCCTCGGCGCCGTGAGAGGCGACGGTGACTGTAGCACCAGCCTGCTCGAGCACCTCACGCGCGATCTGCTGGTTGATGGGGTTGTCTTCCACCAGCAAGACGCGGAGCGAGGCGAGCGGCGATGCACCTTCGAGTGCACGCATGACCAACGTCGCGACGCTGCGCGTCGTGAAGAAGGCGGTGAGCGAATCTACCATCGTTGAGCGCGAGACCGGCTTCTGAAGCACCAGATCCACCGACCCCGTGTCTCCCGCGCGGAGCAAATCGTCTGCGCCATGCGCGGTTACAAGGATGATAGGCGCGTCTTTGGCCAGCGAATTGGCCTCTCGGAGCCGCCGCGCGGTCTCCATGCCGTCGAGCCCCGGCATCTTCCAGTCGAGGAAGACGACATCGTAGGGCTTTCCGTGAGATGCGGCTTCCTGCGCGAGCCGAATCCCCGCTGCACCGGCATCCGCGACATCGGTTGTTTTCGTAACTCCAACGAGCAGCCCCGCGAGCGCCTGGCGCGCGGCTGCGTTGTCGTCCACCACAAGCGCCCGAATCTCGCGCTGCAGTCCGAGCGGCCCTGTCGGAAGGACCGTCGCGTCGATGCCGAGCAGAAGTTCGACCGTGAAGACGCTCCCGCTACCCTCATGCGAAATCACCGAGATAGAGCCCCCCATCATCTCCGCGAACCGCTGGCTGATGGCGAGGCCGAGTCCGGTTCCGCCAAAGCGGCGGGTGGTCGATTCATCGGCCTGTGAGAAGGGCTGGAAGAGCCGCGCAACGCTCTCGGGACTCATCCCGATGCCGGTATCACAGATGGCGAAGTGGAGGCGCGCGCTCGTGTCCTCGCCGTCGACGCGGGTGACGACAAGTTCGACCTCGCCGCGCTCGGTGAACTTGACCGCGTTGTTGGTGAGGTTGGTGAGGATCTGCTTGAGGCGGAGAGGGTCGCCGATGAGGCCGTTCGGAACGCCCTGCTCTACCCTGAAAACAAACTCGAGCCCCTTTTGGTGGGCGGCGTGGCCGACGACCATCGCGACCTCATCCAGCACGCTGTCGAGGAGGAAGGGGACGGATTCTACGCTGAGCATGCTGGCCTCGACCTTGGAGAAGTCGAGGATGTCGTTGACGATGCCGAGGAGCGAGGTTCCGGCGGAGTGAATCTTTCGGACATAGTCGCGCTGTTGGCCATCGAGGTCGGTGCGGAGGGCGAGATGTGCCAGACCGATGACGGCATTCATCGGTGTTCTGATCTCGTGGCTCATGTTGGCGAGAAACATCGACTTGGCCTCGGTCGCAGACCGCGCCTCGCGTGTCGCCTCGCGGAGCTCTGCGGTCCGTTCAGCGACGGCCTGCTCCAGGGTCGCCCGGCCTGCATCGAGCTCGCGGTTGCGTTCGCCCAGCTCGGCGAGGAGCTCTTCGACCGGCCGCTCATCGACAAAGGCCGCCAGCGAGGAGAACTGGTCCTGTGTTAGGCCACCACCGCGCGGCAGCCTGAGCATGAGCCGGGCGCCGTCTTCGGCGACGAGGCTAGGCTGCCCGCCAACCAGCAGCCAGGTGGCCTGCATGCGACCACCGCCCTGCTGCATCTTCAGCCGGGCCCACGACGAGAAGAGCGAGGCAGCGATCACGGACGAGGTCCGGTCGCCATGCGCCTGCTCCAGCCCGTCCAGAAGCCGCAGCCTGACGGCGGCGAGGACCTCGACCCTGAGCGCCAGAAGAGGCATCGGCGCCGAGACTGCCACCCTCTCCTCAACCCGTTGTTGCATCGGCAAGTTGTTCATCGCTCCTCCCGCATCATGACTGCTACACAGGTCGCGTCGTCGTGAGGTCGGCCATAGCGATAGAGCAGGTCGGCTGCGAGGTTGCGGGCGTTCGGCACGGCTTCGCCGATCTGCTCACGCGCCTCGGAGCGGATG
>JABMMX010000098.1 GCA_013205435.1 Deltaproteobacteria bacterium | reverse complement strand
GCCGCGACCATCTGGACTGCGGTTCGGTGGCGAGCCCCAACCGGGAGACGGAGGCCATGAAGGATGGCTCCGACGCCATCGCCGACTGGCCGCTCCTCAACGCCATGGTCAACGCTGTGAATGGCGCGGCCTGGGTCAGCCTCCACCACGGCGGCGGCGTGGGTATCGGCTACAGCATCCACTCGGGCATGGTTGCGCTGGCCGACGGCTCGGCCGACGCCGACGCCCGTCTGTCGCGCGTGCTGACCTCCGACCCCGGCATGGGCGTGCTGCGCCACGCAGATGCCGGCTACGAAGAAGCCAACGCCTTCGCAGACGCGCACGGCGTGAAGGTTCCGCACCGGCATGTGAGCCCGCAGTCGTGAGCATTCGCCGCTGCCTCATTGCGCGCGACCTGCTCACCATGGTCGGGCCGCCGGCTTCGGAGCTGCGGGGCAACATCGGCGATGCGGCACGGGAAGAGGCGCTGGTCGGCCTGCTCCATGACGGCGCCGTCTGCGTAGAGGCTGGGCGCGTGGTCTGGGTTGGGCCGGCTGTGAGCTGCCCCGATGGGTTCGGGCAGCCCGAGCTCTTTGATCTGCTGATGCCCGCCTGGGTGGAGTGCCACACGCACGCCATCTTTGCAGGCAGCCGTGCACCCGACTTCACGCGGCGGAACGCGGGACTCGGATACGCGGAGATTTTGGAGGCGGGCGGCGGTATCTCCAGCACGGTGCGCCAGACCCGCGAGGCGTCGGACGAGGCGCTGCTTTCCAGCCTCATCGCCCGCCTCGAGCGGTTCGCGGCGCAGGGCGTGGGAGCCATCGAGGTCAAAACAGGCTACGGGCTCGATTACGACGAGGAGTTGCGCCATCTGCGCATCATCGGCGAGGCTGCGCGCGCGCTTCCGCAGCTCCGTGTTGTGGCGACCTGCCTGGCTGCCCATGTTGTGCCGCCGGAGTATCGCGAGCGCCGTGCCGACTATGTGACGATGGTCTGCGACCGGCTGCTGCCCGAGGTTGCGCGCCTCGGGCTCGCCGAGCAGGTCGATGTCTTCTGCGACCGCGGGGCCTTCACGGTGGAGGAGTCGCGCGCCATCCTGACCCGCGCGAAGGAGCTCGGCTTTGCGCTACGTGCCCACAGCGAGGAGCTGGCCCACACGGGCGGGACGATGCTCGCAGCCGAACTCGGCGCCCGCTCTGCCGACCACCTGGAGCATGCCCGCGCCGAGGACTTTGCAGCGATGGCGGCAGCCGGCACGGCCGCGGTGCTGCTGCCGCTCGTAACCATCCACCTCGACCTGCCCGACCGCCCCAAGGCGCGCCAGCTCATCGAGGCCGGCGTCGAGGTTGCGCTGTCGACCGACTTCAACCCCGGCAGCGCCAACGGCGACGACCTCGCCCTGACCGTCTCGCTCGGCTGCTCGCTGCTCAAGTTGACCCCCGCAGAGTCACTTCGCGGGGTCACGCGGGTAGCTGCAGATGTGCTCGGTCTGGCCGACCATGGCCGCATCGAGGTTGGCGCAGCCGCCAAGTTCGTCGCCTTCGACCTGCCCTGCTGGAGCGACCTTCCCTGGCACATGGGTGCTGCGCCGGGCCGGCTCCCGCTGCTCGGCTAGCCGCTGTCGCGGAGCTCGCGTTCGAGCACTTCGAGGCGCGCGCCCTCGTCGGTCCACCTCTCCATCGCGGTGTCTAGGCCAGCGCGTTCGCGGGTGAGGTCGCGGCCGAGCTTGGCAAAGTCGTGGCGGCCCGTCTGGTAGTTGGTGGGGTCGGAGAGGAGTGCCTCGATTTCGACAATCTTGGTCTCGTGCGCGCTGATGACGGCCTCGAGTTTGGTGATGGACTGCTTGAGGTCGCGCGTCTTCTTGCCGGCCTCCTGCCGAAGTTCGGCCGCCCGGCGGCGCTCATCTTTGCGGTTGGCGCCGCTCGCAGCAGCGCCGGTGTCGGCAACGGGCTGAACAGACTGCGATGCCGCCGCCTCTTCGTTCCGCTTGTAGGCGTAGTATTCGTAGTCGCCCGGGTAGGAGATCATCGTCCCCTCCTCGAGGTGGACGACGCGGGTGGCGAGCGCGTTGATGAAGTGGCGGTCGTGGCTAACGACGATGATGGTGCCCTCGTAGCCGTCGAGGGCATCGAGGAGGACCTCGCAGCTCTCCATGTCGAGGTGGTTGGTGGGCTCGTCTAGGAGCAGCAGGTTGCTCGGACGGAGCAGCATTTTGGCGAGCGCGGCGCGGTTGCGCTCACCGCCGCTGAGTACCGAAATCTTCTTCTTGGCGTCGTCGCCCGAGAAGAGGAAGGCGCCGAGGATGCCGCGACAGCTGGGGATGGCGTCGAAGGGGGCGTGGGCCTCCAACTCCTCGAGCAGTGTGTTGCCGAGTGAGAGCGACTCTACCTGGTGCTGCGCGAAGTAGGAGAGGACGACGTTGTGGCCGAGCTCGATGCTGCCCTTGTCGGGTGCCATGACGGCGGCGACGAGTTTGAGCAGCGTGGACTTACCGGCGCCGTTCGGTCCGACGATGACGATGCGCTCGCCCCGCTCTACCTCGATGTCGACGTCGCGGTAGACCTCGAGGTTGCCGTAGCTCTTGGCGACATGCTTCACGCGGAGCGCGATTTTGCCGGAGGGCGGCGCGGGCGGGAAGCTGAAGGCGATGGAGCGGCGCTGCTTGACGACCTCGATGCGGTCGACCTTCTCGAGCTGCTTGATGCGGCTCTGGACCTGCTTGGCCTTGGTGGCCTTCGAGCGGAAGCGCTCGATGAACTTCTCGGTCTCTCGGATTGCGCGGTCTTGGCCCTCTTTCTGCTTCAGAATATCTTCGAGTCGGATGGTGCGGGCCTCGACGTAGTCGTCGAAGTTGCCCGGGTAGACCTTGAAACCGTCGGGGTCGAAGGCTGCGACCTCGGTGCAGATGCGGTTGAGGAAGTAGCGGTCGTGCGAGATGAGAACGACGGTTCCGTCGTAGCCGTAGAGGAAATTTTCGAGCCACTCGACGCTGGGGAGGTCGAGGTTGTTGGTAGGTTCGTCGAGGAGGAGGACGGTGGGGCGCTGGACCAGCAGTCGGGCGAGCGCGAGGCGGACGCGCCAGCCGCCGGAGAGTTCTGGGGCGCGCTGCGTGAAGCGGCTGGTGGGGAAGCCGAGGCCGCGGAGGATGATGGAGGCGTCGGCGCGGAAGGTGTAGCCGCCTCGGGCCTGGTAGCGCTCCTGGATGGTGCCGAGTTCGTCGGTGACGGCCTGCATCTGGGCCTCTGTGGCGCCCGTGTTGCGGAGTGTGTCGATGCTGGCTGTGAGGGCCTCCATCTTGAACTCGGCCTCGATGAGTTCGGCGCGGCCGCGGAGGGCGTAGTCGAGGACGGAGAGGTCGTCCATGTGGCCGATCTCTTGCGGGAGGAGGCCGACAGTGGAGCCGGCGGGCGCGCTGAGGCGGCCGGAGTCGGGCTCCATCTCGCCTGCGATGATGCGGAAAAGTGTGGTCTTGCCAGCGCCGTTGGGGCCGACGAGTCCGATGCGCGCTCCGGGCCTGAGCTGCCAGTCGAGGTCGCGGAAGAGGGTTCGGCCGCCGAAGGAGCGGGTCAGCCGTTCTACCTGAAACATGATGCCCCTTGAGGCCGCCGCCGGTTAGCGGGTGGGCTTGGGGAGCGGGAGACCGAGGAGGGCGTAGGCAGCAATGCAGCGCATGGCCTCGTCGGCATGGTTGATGTAGCCGCGGAAATAGGTCTCGTTGGCGGGGTCGGCAAGGTCTGCGAGGGCGGCGAAGCCGAGGAGGCGGATGCTGCGGTCTGCCTGCTCGGAGAGCTTCTTGAAGGAGTCGGCATCCTCGGGCTTGCCGGCAGCGGTCACGACCGCGATGGCCTGCTTGCGGAGCGTGGCGGAGGGGGCGCCAGCGACATACTCGCGGAGGACGGAGTAGCCGCCATCTTCGCGCTTCAAGATGCGGAAGAGGGCCGCGTCTGCGAGGAGCTGGTCGGGGCTATTGACGAGGTTTTCGTCCACCTCGTTCCGGAGCGCATCGGAGAGCGGCTTGATGTCTTCGAGGAAGCTCTCGGGAGGACGCTCGAGCGCGCCAAGGAGCCGGATGCGGCCGATGGCGGGGTCGAGTTTGACGAGCGCGATGGTGGCGGCCCACTTCACCCTGGGGCTACGGGCCTGGTTGATGAGGCTCTCCACCTGGACGGAGACGTTGTTGGAGCCGAGCTTCACAAGGGCGCTGATGGCGGCGAGCGAGAGCTGCTCGTTCTGTTCCGCGAAGAGGTAGGTGAGCGGCTCTGCTGCGATGGCGAGTTGGGTGTCGCCGAGCGCCTGAACGATGGCGAGTTTGATCTCCATGACCCGCTCTTTGCGGAGCTGGAAGAGGAGCGCCTTGGTTGCGGCCTCTCCGCCGATGTGGCCAAGGCCCTGAACGGCAGCCGTGCGCATGGCCGTCGACCCGAAGCCCTCGACCTCCTTCTGAAGCGATGCGACGAGCTCCTGGCGTCCGGAGTAGGCGTAGCCGTAGAGCGCGAGCTCAATCTCGGCGGCGAAGTTGCCGGCATAGAGGCCGTCGAGGAGCGCGACGGAGGCACCGTTTCGGGCTGCGCCGAGCACCTCGTAGACGGCCTTTACGAACTCGGGCGAGCGGGTCTTGTCGTCGAGGAGGGCCTTGAACTTGTCGAAGTCGATGGCGCCGCGGACGTTGTCGCGCAGTAGCGCCATCGACTGCAGCCGAAGCGCAACATCGGCGCTCTCGTTGAGGGCGAGGTCGCGGACGAGCTGGCCGGCCGCAGCGTTGCCCGACTTTGCGAGATGGAATCCGACGCGCTGGGCGAGGGAGGCATCGGCACTCCTGAGCAGCGGCTCGATGGCGGTGCGCATCTCTAGGCTGTTGATGGCGATGGCGAGCTCAGCGCCCTCCTTCTGCTTCACCGGATCCTTGGCCTTGACCAATGCCTGCACGAAGCGAAGGGCGTTGGGTCGGCCAATACGACGGATTTCGGTAAGATAGATGGCCCGTTCGGCCGCGTCGTTCATGCCAACGAAGCGGTCGAGAAGCGCGAAGAGCTTGGGCTCTGTGCGGCGGGCGAGGTGGTTGATGATCTGCCCCTTGATGTTCGCGTCTGTCGCCGCCTTGAGCGCACGGTCGATGACGCTCGCACGGTCGTTTTCGTTGAGACGGAGGAGCAGTCGGTCGAGGATGAGCATGCGGGTTGCGGCGTCGCCCGTGGCGATCTCGTTGACGAAGATAGCCTGTGCATCGCGGGCCTTGCCGCCGTTCTTGCTGTCGAGGACCGCGAGGGCCGCTGCGAGACGGACGGTGCCGTTGGTGTTCGTGAGGCCGTTCACGACGGCGGTCTGAATGGTGCGCTCTTTGAGACGAGCGCCGGCGCGGATGGCCCACGACTGTGCGCTGGCGTCGGTGCTGGCGAGACCCGTCTGGACGGCCGGGGTGAGTTCGGCCTCTCGGGCTGCCGCGGGCGAGAGCTTCGGCGCAGCTGCTTCGGCGGTGGCCGCGAAGGAGACAAGCGACGGCGCAGCGGCAAGGAGCGCGAGAGACAGAGCGATGGGACCGAAGGAGCGGCGTTGCATGGGTTCTCCAGGACAATCGAGAGCGGGGACGCATCGGGGAGACGCGCCACACTCAGCGGTATTGCGGTGCAATTGACTAGCAACGGCAGCGGCCCTTCGTCAACGAACAAGCCCCGCCGCCAGTCGGTTCTGTGCACCTCGTAGCAATACTTGCCCGCCCTCGGTTGGTGGCCTAGAGCGCAGGCGTTCCGACCCTGCCTGGAGTGCGTCGCAATGCAACTCTGCCCTGCCCCGTTTCTGATTCTACTTGTAGCAACCGCCGCGCCTGTACTGGCCGAAGCGCAGTCCATGTGGGGTGCGCCCGCGGAGGGAGTGCAGGTGCAAAGCCGCTTTTCGAGTCCGGGGCAGAGCCAGTCTATCCTGACCGCCGCGCCGTCTGCAGTCGCAGCACCTGCAGCCGCCCCCGCCCCCGCCGCAGGAGTGCCAGCTCCCGGGGCAGCCGACGGTGCACCGCAGCCCTTCCTGAACGACCGCGTGACCGCGGGCGGCGGTTCGAACGGCGCCAACGATGTGAATGGCGAGGGCGAGATGCAGCCGATTTCGGCCGCTTTGATCTACCAAGG
>JABMMX010000097.1 GCA_013205435.1 Deltaproteobacteria bacterium | reverse complement strand
CCGTAGGAGTTCTCGAGATTCAGGCCGCCGTCGCTCGTCATGTAGACCCAGGTGACCGTGCCGGCCGGCAGCGCCGCGAGGCGGTCGGACATGCGCTGCGGGCTCGGATGGAAGTCGTCGCTGTTGTCAACGCCCCGCCACGATTGCGACCGGAAGAGCACCGCCTTGCCACCGTCCGCACCCGTCAGAATCTGGTACTTCTTCTCGGCCGGCCAGGCGGGGAAGGCCTCGAGCAGGTAGGGGACGTTGACGGGGAAGATGCCCTGAATCTGGCTGCCCGCATGGGCATACCGCGGCAAGAAGTTGTTCGTCGACCGTGCCCAATCCTGGAACCACTCCCAGTGGATGGTGCTCCGGGTGCCTAGCACCGCGGCCACCCGCTCCGTCGCAGCCGCGAACTTCTCCTGCTCTGCCGCCGGCATCGCGCCGGGGTAGGCGTACTGGTAGCCGCTCGGCGGGAGCATGAAGAAGTCGGCGCCCGTGCTGGCGGCGGCCTCGTAGTACCAATGGAGCACATCGGGCGCGATGTCGGGCAGGTGGGGCGAGATGGTCCAGGTGAGCGGCGGGCATTTGGGCTCTGCGCCGCGGCACCGGTCGAGCCGCTGCTGCAGCCAGTCGCGCCGCGTCGACATGATGTAGCGTACGTTGTCGCCGTCGCCGATGACGAAGGCCACGTAGCGCTTCTCGGCATCGAAGGTGATGGCTTCGGGTGCCGTGCGGGGCAACTCGGCCGCGCTTGCGATGGCGGGGCGGCGGGTGTCGAAGAAGGAGAGGTTGCTCGTGCGCGTGGGGATGGCCCCCATGTTGGCCGAGGGCAGGCAGCGGGTCTGCGCCTCGTAGAGGTAACCGCCGGCCAGCCAGGAGTCGTTGTAGCCGTAAACGCCGAGCGGCGTGGGCCAGCCGCTGTCTGCGACGATGCTGCTGAGGAGGTTCTCTTCGGGGTTCCGGTCGACGCAGCCGTTGACGAGGAAGATGACGAAGAGCCTCCGCGCGAAGACGAAGTCGACCAGCGCCGTGGGCATGTCATCGATGAGGGGCGGGTTGGCCTTGTCGGCCGCAAAGCGGTCGTAGCCCGGATTGAGCATCGCCAGCCCGGTGGTGTCGCCGAGGTAGTTCTCGAAGACGAATTGGGTGGCGTCGAGCTGGGTGGTCTTGTCTGCGAAGACAACGGTGGCGTCCACCGTGGGGTTGGCGCAGGAGAGCGGCGCCTCATCTGCGAGCGGCGGCACGCCCTCTGCGGCGGCGACGGTGAGGATGGCCGGCAGGATTTCGTGCTGCGAGTCGTAGGAGTAGCGGACGCAGCCGTTGAAGGCCGCGCGGCACTCGGTGAGGAAGTCGTTGGCGGGGATGGTGCCGGCGGCAGTGAGGCCGAGCGCGGGGAGCCAGGTTTCATCTTGGAGGGCGGCGCCGTCGATGTTGGCCTGCTGCACATCGGGGTCGGTCTGGACGAAGATGGAGCCGCCTTCGCGCCGGTTGTAGAGGCCGGCGCAGGCGTGCACGGCGAGCTGCGTCGGCACCGAGGCCGATGCGTCGATGCGGACGATGCGGAAGCTCTCTGCGTAGGTGGGTTCGGGCTCCGGCGTGGTGTCGGCGGAAGCGTCTGCCGAGCCCTCTGCGGAGCCGTCAGCGGTGGTATCACCCGACCCGCTTCCGGAGCCATCAGCGGCCACATCCACCGTGGAGTCGGTCTCCTTCTTGGAGGAGCTGCAGGCGACCAGCAGCAATGGAAGGAGCAGCGAGGCGACGAGGTTGCGATGGTTCAAGAGGGCCTCTCTGGACAGGCGTAGCGGAGCGCGGCGCAGCGCGTTCGTAATGCACGAAGACGGGGCCGCAGCATGGAGCAGTGAAGGCGCGAAGACAAGCAGGGCGGGTTGGCGGTCAGCAGCCCTTTCGTCCGACGCGGCCAGCCCTGCCTGCGCTGCGCTTCGGCATCAGACCTTGATGCAGTCGAAGAAGATTTCGATGGAGCCGGCCCGGTCGCCGCAGGCGTTCGGACAGAGTTCAATCGTGGTCGGGGCCGCGTTGTTGTCGTAGTACCACTGGTCGCCAGACGAGCAGGCGGAGACGCCGGCCACCTGCGCGCCGGCTACACGCGTCGTGCCGTCGGCGCTCAGGAACTCCACCCGGACCGACTCGTAGACAATCTCGCCGAAAGGAGCAGCGGGGATGGCGTAGGAGCAGGCCAGCCCTGCGCCCCGCACCACGCCCTCGGCAATCTGCGCGAAGATGGGCGTCCACTCCGCATCACAGATGCTCGCAGCAACGCCGCCCGAAAGTTCCGACAGACGGATGTAGTGGGAGCCCCGCGCCTCTGCGCTTCCGTTGGGGCCGTTGCAACCGATGGTGTCGCAGATGAAGAGGAAGCACTCCTCCGTCTCCGTCAGCGAGACGATGCTGTGGAAGGTGAAGCCGTCGGGCAGCCGCGGCGCCATCTGGACCCGGAACCAGGCCGCATCTCTCTGTGATTCGTCGTCGGAGACCACGATGAAATGGGTCTCCGCATCTGGCCGCAGGAAGTCTGCAAAGTTGGCCCACTCCGCGTCGATGACCTCGTGGGCGTCTGTGGAACCGACCCAGTGCCGGATGCGGCGGTACCGAGGACCGTCCGACTCGGGGCAGCTCGGCGAACCTGAAAGCGGTGGCGGCACGCAGACATCGATGCCCGTGCCGCCCTCCACATCGGCGATCACAATGACCCGGTAGTCTAGCGAGACGGTCTCGAAGTAGGCCGCAAACGCGTTCATCTGCGATTGCAGAATCGCGGCCTCCTCGCCCATGCTCCCCGAGGTGTCGATGGCCCAGATGATGTCGACCGGTGCATAGGTGCGCTCCGCTACGGCCGTGAGCTGCTCGCAGTTGTCGTCAACGGGCGGCTCGGCCGTGTCCGTGGCAGGCTCCGTATCGGCCGGCTCGGTGTCGGGCGTTGCGTCGGTCTCCGTATCCGCCGGTTCAGCATCCACCGCGGCATCGGCCGACTCGGTGTCGAGAGGCCCGGGCGCGACGTCAGCATCCACCTCGCCGGCATCTTCATCGCCCAGGCTCGGACGGCCGGTGTCCATGCCGCCACGCTCCGGCCCGGAGGCGCCGCCGCCACCCGCAGCAACGCAGGCCTGCGACAACAGCGTCGCGAACACAACAAAGACAAGTTGCAGCATCCGCATGAATGACCTCCGAGAGGCTATCATCTGTGACACAGCCGTTACGGGCGAGCAAGCAATGTCGCTGCAATCAACGGCCTCCTGCCTTCAACGGCCGGCAGCATCAACCTGCTCGTCGCGGCTGTGGTGGAGCAAGAAGCGGTAGAACGAGCCTTCGCTCTCCCGCCCTACCCTGCCTGGATCTCCCGCAGCGCGGCAGTCATGCGCGGCTGCACAAAGTCGATAAATGCACGCACGCGGGGCGGCAGGTGCTTGCCACCTACGTAGAGCAGATGGAGCGGCGTGGGCGGTGGCGCGAGGCTGTCGAACAGGCTCACAAGCCGGCCCTCTGCGAGCGCTTCGTGCGAGATGGCCGCCGGCAGACAGGCGATGCCCAGCCCATGCTCCGCCGCCGTGCGGAGCACCACAAAGTCGTCGCTCACAAGCCGGCCGTTCACCGCAACCTCAAAGGCCCTGCGGCCCCGTCCGAAGGGCCACGAGGTGCGCACGGCCATGCCCTGTTTGCCGAAGCGGAGGCAGGCGTGGCCGCTCAGTTCGGCGGAGCGCGACGGCGTGCCATGGGCTTCGAGGTATGCGGGGCTGGCAACCACCCGGTAGGT
>JABMMX010000096.1 GCA_013205435.1 Deltaproteobacteria bacterium | reverse complement strand
CCGTCTTCTTGGCGGCCTCACGCACCATCTGAGCGCCGAGGTTCTCGAACTTGTCGGCAAGCTCGATCTCCTTGGCAACCGAGACGCCGTCCTTGGTGACCTTGGGGCCGCCGAAGGACTTCTCGATCATGACGTTGCGGCCCTTGGGACCGAGGGTGACCTTGACCGACTTGGCAAGGATGGTGACGCCGCGAAGCATGCGACGACGGGCTTCTTCCTTGAAGATAATTTCTTTGGCAGACATGACTGACCTCGTTGAGGATTGGGTTGAAGGAGGAGTGGGCGACTAGCCGAGCACTGCGAAGATATCTTCCTCGCGGAGGAGCGTGTGCTCGACGCCGGCGATGTTGACCTCGGTGCCCGAGTACTTGCCGAAGAGGACGCGGTCGCCGATCGCGACGTTGAGGGCGATGCGCTCACCCTTGTCGAGCTTGCCGGGACCGACGGCGATCACGGTGCCCTCCTGGGGCTTCTCCTTGGCGGTGTCGGGGATGATGATGCCGCCGGCGCTGCGCTCTTCGCTCTCGATGCGCTTGACGAGGACACGGTCGTTCAGGGGCTTCACATTCATGGCTTGTTCTCCTTTCAAGGGATGCTTGGTGGGCGGCCGCCGCGACTGCGATGGCAACCCGGTTATGTGGGTGGCCGCGTTGGTAGGCACCGGACGCAGGGTGTCAAGCACGGCGCTCACTCTCCCTGCTCCACCGTTGCCAGCCGGGCTGGAGGGGCGGATCGGAGGCGGTGATCTTTCGCGCAGGATCTTTCTTACGATCTGCCGCCTAAACCATTGTGGCAGCGCACCTTTCGCCACTTTTCCACAGGTGTCACTCTTCTGAAACCCTGCTGTTGCATTGTTGGAAAGCATGGGTTTTCAGATACTTACAATAACACTCCGACGAGGCGAAGACTGCGACCTGCCGTTGAATGTTGACGCTCCACATGGCTAGCACGCTCCTCCCCGGTCTGCGCGCAACCCTGCTCCACCGGTCTGACTGCCTTTGACCTCTTCGCAACGCGGAGACGGACGGATTGATGGAAGAACGCTGGAATCAGACCCTCGTGGCGCTGCACGGGAAGTATGGCGAGGCCGCCATGAGCGAGCTCCTCGACGGCTCCTCGGTCCGCTTCGACCCAGCCAAGGGGCTCATCGCCATCTCGGTGCGCGATGAGGCTGCAGCCACGAAGATCAACCGCACCTTCCACGGTGAAATCGAGCAGGCCGCGCGCCTCGCCTGGGGCCGTGATGTGCGGGTGCGGGTGCGGGTGCGGACGGGCGGCGTCGATGCGCCGGAAGAGTCGGCCGTCGCAGCGCCTGCGCCACAGCTCTCGCTCTTTGACTATGAGCCGGAGCAGGAGGAGCCCTCGCTCTTCGATCTCCCTGCCATTGCTCCGCCGCTGTCTGCACCCGTTGAGGCAGTTGCTGCGCCCGCCCAGATCGCTGCCATCGACGCAGCCGCGAGCGAGGCGGCCGAACTCCGGATGCGGGCCGCTGGGCTGTCGCGCGGGCTCGACTTTGCCCACTTCGTGGTCGGCAGCTCGAACCAGTTTGCCTGGGAGGCTGCGCGCGCTGTCACCGAGTCGCCCGGCACCCACTACAACCCATTCTTCGTCTTCGGGGGCGTTGGCCTCGGCAAGACCCACCTGATGCAGGCGATTGGCGCCGCCATCACCATCCGTAACCCCGAGGCAAGGGTGCGGTATGTGCATGCGGAGACCTTCCTGAACGAGCTCATCTCGTCGATCGCCGGCAATGCGATGGAGGCCTTCCGGGCCCGCTACCGGCGCGACGTGGATGTGCTCCTGCTCGACGACATCCATGTGCTCGAGGGCAAGGAGCGGACGACCGAAGAGTTCTTCCACACCTTCAACTCGCTGGCGCAGGCCGGAAAGCAGATCGTGCTCACCTCGGACCGGAGCCCGCAGGAGCTCAGCGGCCTCGACCAGCGGGTGCGCTCACGCCTCATGATGGGGCTGTCTGCCGACATCACCGCGCCCGACTTCGAGACCCGCGTTGCCATCCTGCAGCGGCGGGCCAGCGAGATGCACTACGCCATGCCGGCAGAGGTGCTGCAGTATGTGGCCGACGCGGTCCGCTCCAATGTGCGGGAGCTCCACGGCGCATTGACCCGCATTGGCTCCTACGCCCGCATCCACCGGCTCCCCGTGACCGTGACGATGGCGCGCGAGCAGCTGCAGCGGGTGACCCGCGAGCAGGACCGCCGGCCGACGATGGAGGTCATCCTCAAGCTGGTCTGCGAAGAGATGGGCGTGACCGCCAAAGAGGTGAAGGGGCGCAAGCGGGTGGCGACCATCGCGACGCCCCGCAAGGTTGCCGTCTTCCTCTGCCGCCGGCACACCGACGAATCGTTCCCCGCGCTCGGCCGCTTCTTCGGCGACCGTGACCACACGACCATCCTCTCTGCCCACCAGAGCGTGCAAGAGATGCTCAGCCTGAACCACCCGATCCGGACCGTCATCGAGCGGATCGAGCGGCGGATCGCGGCTCTCTAGGCGGCGCCTCGGTCAGTCGCAGCAAGGCCTGCAGCGGCGAAGAACCTGCTCGGCTACTCGACGCAGCGGGGCGGCATGCCGGGCGTTCCGTAGTCACCCGGAACAGGCGTCAGACTGACTTCGGCGTTTGAGTTGTAGCGGAGCGGCTCGTCTTGGGCCGTCACGCACCAGTCGTCGGTCCAGGTGCCGCCACGGTAGAGGCGCTGCAGCGACTGCGACTCCACATCGGCGCTGGCGCCATACTCCACGCAGTCGAGGACGCGGCCACGGTTGTCGTAGAGGATGATCTCGTCTCCGGCGTTGGCGATGGCCATAAAGCAGCGGTCGAAGACGTAGTAGTGGAGGCCCACGTAGGGCTTGCAGAAGGGATCGGCGGCGCATTCCGGGTCGATCTGGGTCTGCTGGTAGAAGGTGAAGAACTCGTAGGGGTCGATGGTGGAGTCGGTGGGGACATCGAAGAAGGAGCCGACCTCGGTCACGGTCTCGCAGATGGTTTCAAGGAAGGGGCCGGTCGGCGGCGCCTCGCCGATGGTGAACTCGTCGGAGTCGGCATCGGCCACGCGGACGCCGTTGAGGTTGAAGGGGGTTGCGCCCATGTTGATGACCTCGAACCACTCGGTTGCGGTGCCGCGGCCCTCAGCGTTGTTCGGGTTGATCTGCATCTCGGTGATGTAGAAGGTGCTGGTGGGGTCGCGCTGGGGGCAGGTGAAGGTCTTGATGCCGACGCCGGCGGGCGGGGTGGGCGTCTCGGTGGGCGTCCAGACGACGGGGGGCGCGGGGCGGGTGTCGACGGCGGTGTCGGCAGCGGTATCGGCCGTCGTGTCGGCGACGGTGTCCGGGGTTGTGTCGGCCGTCGTGTCGGCAACGGTGTCAGGGGTCGTATCGACGAGGTCGGTATCTGCGCCCGTGTCGCCAGAGCCGCTGTCGGTGAGGTCGGTATCTGCGCCCGTGTCGCCAGAGCCCGTGTCATCGCCAGAGCCGGAGCCGGAGCCGGAGCCGGAGCTGCTGTCGGCGAGATCGGTGTCGGCGCCCGTGTCGCCAGAGCCGCTCGTGGTGTCGCGGTCGGTGGCCCGGTCGGTGTCGGTGTTGGGGACGAAGATGGCCTTCTCCGTCTCTCCAACACAGGCGGCGAGGAGGAGGAGCAGGGCGAGCGGTGCGCGGTAGGCGGCGGTCATGGAGGTCACGGGGTGGGCTCGGGAGCCAGAGAGCGGGCAGCAGCGCAGCCGGCTGCCTGAAGGCGAGCGGCTTCTGCCGCATCTAGCGCAGATGGCGAGAATGCAAAGGGAGGGGCGGCACTGTCACCAAGTGTGCACACAAAGGTGGCTGCCGCGAGGTAGCTGCCTTCGAGGCTTGGATGGCTTCCGTCTGCGACGAAGAGGCGGAAGAAGAGGCTGGTGCTGTCGAGCGGGTCTTTGCCTGCAGCGAGGTCGCCTTCGCGGATGGCGGCAAAGGCTGCGCCAACAGGGACGCGACGCACGGGATGGCCGGCGGCGCGGATGGCCTGCTCCATCTGAGCGTAGCCCTCCGCGAGCAGGTTGTTCATGGTGAGGAAGTCGGGGAAGCGGTCGGGGTTGGAGGCGTCGCCGTTGCGGCGGCCCCAGGTCTGGAAGAGCAGCGTTGTGGCGCCATGCTCGTGGGCCCGTGCAGCGAGTGCGACGGCGGCAGCGATGGAGTCGATGCGCTCCGGCTGGCTCTCGGGGAAGCCTGGGATCTGGCTCTGGTCCTGCAGGACGACGAAGGTCCAGGCGGGGTAGGGGCCGGCGCCGAGGAAGGCGGCGAGCGGGGTGGCCTCTCTGGCCGCGTCGGCCTCGTGCTGCGGGAGCCGGTAGCCTCCCGAGGCAACGCGGCTTGCGGTCACGATGGGGGCGCCGGGGAGGCTGGTGGCAAAGGAGGCGACCAACTGATCGAGGTCGTTGTAGTAGGTGTAGCTGTTGCCGACGAAGAGGAGCTCTTGGGGGATAGGCGGGCTGGTGTCGCCGCTGCCCGAGCCGCTGTCCGAAGCTGTGTCGGCAGCTGTTCCGCTGTCGACGCCAGAGCCGCTGTCAGAAGCAGTATCGGCTGCCGTACCGGAGTCGACGCCTGAGCCGCTGTCCAACGTTGTGTCGGCTGCCATCCCAGTGTCGACGCCAGAGCCGCTGTCCAACGTTGTGTCGGCGGTGGAGGCTGTGTCGGCTGCCGTGCCGGTGTCGCTGCCCGAGCCGCCCTCCGACGTTGTGTCTGCAGCAGCAGAACCGCCCTCCGAAGAGGGCGAAGCGCCGCAACCGGGGCTGGCTGCGGCGAGTGCAAAGAGGGCGGCGAGGAGGAGCCGGGTCATAGTCGAGAGGTTCGCAGGGTTGGCCGAGCCGCGCAAGTCTCCCGCGGCTCGCAGGGGCCCGGACTAGGGAGCGAGGATGCGCCAGGGGAGCTGCACCTGTCCGAGCTGAACGATGCCGCGGACTTCGTCCCCGCTGGAGGCCACATGGCCGGGCTCCGCATCGCTGGGGGCGCAGGTGTAGGTGGAGGCCTCGTAGCCCTCGGCGAGGCTGTCTGCGAGCTTGGCGAAGAGGGCCTCAAGGGCGGCAGGGTCGGCGACGGAGGCGTAGATGCCGCCGGTCTCTTCGGCGAGTCGCTGGAGGTCGCGGAGGGCCTGCGACTGGTCGGCGTCGACGGTGGTCTGTGCGAGGGCCTGCTCGACGGAGGCGCGGCCGAGCCCGATGACATGGACGGTCACATCCTCGCTGTTGGCGAGCTGGGCGACGGAGGCGAGGTCGTGCTCATCGGAGAGGTTGTCTTCGCCGTCGGAGAGCAGGACGACGACCCGCTTCACGGCGAGCTCGTCGATGGTCGGCGGCTCCGGGACGGTGGGGTCGACGGTCATCCCGCCACCGCCGTCTGCATCGAGGCCGGAGCCATCATCCACGGTGGGGAGGATTGGCAGGTGAGCGTCGTCGTCTGCGCTGCCGAGGTCGTCGGTGTTGTCGTCGAAGTCGTCGCCGAGGTCGAAGTCGTCGGTCTGGTCGTCGTGCTCGCAGAGGCCGAAGTGGGCGGCCATGGCATCCTGGTAGCCGTTCGCGTCGCCTGCGGTGCGGGAGATGGTCTCGGCCAGTGCGTCCCAGAGCGGGGTGCCGTACTCGCGGGAGCCGTCGACGCGGCTGAGGGCCTGGTCGAGCCGGCCGTTTCCGGGCGAGAAGTCCATGAGGGCGTTGGCGTCCTGGAAGGCGTGGAGTTGGTCGGTGCCGAAGTCGAAGAGGCCCACGCGGCTGCTGGGGACGCGGGCCTCGATGCGCTCGAGGAGGGTGCGGGTGGCCGAGACGCGGGCGCGGTCGGGGTCGTGGGGGCAGGTGATGCAGAGGTCGCCGTACTGGCTGGCGGGGTAGGAGCGCTCCATGGAGCCAGAGTCGTCGAGGAGGACGGCGACGGAGTTGAAGCGGGAGGGGCGCTCGGTGACCTGATCCTGCGGGGTGCAGTCGGTGTAGGTTCCGTCCTGGTTGGCGACCTTGACCTTGAGGAAGGAGGGGATGCCGATGGTCTTCTGCTGGCTGCCGGCGGGGGCAGTGGGCTGGAGGCGGATGTTGCCGGTGCGGGTGAAGTCGGCGGTGGGGGAGATGCCGAGCAGCTGCAGGCCTGCGCCGGTGGCGAGCGAGAGGAGCTGCTCCGGGGTGCAGGCGACCGAGATGGCTGCCGTGGCCGCGGTGGCGGTGGAGAGGAGGAAGAGGCTGCGCTTGATGGAATGCATGGACAACTCCTGTCTCGAGGCGGGCGATGGTCGCCGTGTGGTGAGGAAGCGACAGGGTGAGCGGCGCGGTTATTCAGCGAAATTTTGCAGGCAGGATGGGTCGCGCGGAGGCGTGAGAGGGCGCGGGTGAGGGCAGGCGTGCGAACGAAGTTTGGTTGACAGCGGGAGGCGGAGGGGGAACAAGGCGGCTCGCCTCCAGGTGCATGCCGTGCGTGGATCTGAGCGCCCCACACCTGCCCCGAGTCTCCGTGTCGAACCTGCCTTTTCGTCCTCGCAAAGAGGGCACCGTGCGCCCCAACAAGCCTGTGGGTCGCAAGCTCGATTACCAGCCGGGTCTGGTGTCGACGAAGGCGCCGGAGATCCGCCCGTTCCACGCCAAGGCGCTGGTGGATCTGGTGGCAAAATCGATTCAGTCGCACGAGCCTGCAGACCGGTTGCTGGGCGACTTTTTTCGCGCCAACAAGGGGTGCGGATCGAGCGATCGGCGGCTCATCGCAGAGACGGTTTACGGTGTGCTCCGGCATGCGGGCCGGCTGAGTTCGGTGCTGTCGTGGCCGGTGCGCTGGGACGGCACAACGGCGGGTCTTGCGGAGCCGAAGACGCTGGTCGCCTGCTACCTGATCACGGTGCTGGGCGTGGAGCCGCGCGACATGATCGAGCCGCTCCCCTTCCTGTCGAAGGACCGGCTGAACGCCTCGCTGGGCGAGATGGCGAAGGTGCAGGAGCAGAGCGCGGAGTGGCTGAGCGTGAGCAGCTCGCTGCCGCTCTGGCTGGCGACCCGTTGGGTTGCGGAGATGGGGTTTGCGGAGGCGAAGGCGGTGGCGGATTCGCTGCTCTTTCCTGCGCCACTGACGATCAGGACGAACACGCTCAAGGGAGACCGTAAGGCGCTGATGCAGTGGCTGGAGCTGGAGGGTCTTGCGCCTGAGCCCTGCCGGCTGAGCCCGGATGCGATCTCGCTCGAGCGGCGTCTCAACCTGTTCGAGATGAAGGCCTTCGCCGACGGATTTTTTGAGGTGCAGGACGAGGGCAGCCAGCTCATCGCGCAGATGGCGAAGCCAAAGCCAGGACAACTCGTGGTGGATGGTTGCGCAGGCGGTGGCGGCAAGACGCTGCAGATGGCCGCGATGATGGAGAACAAGGGCATGCTCTATGCGCTCGACACGCATGAGCGGCGGCTTGCGGACCTTCCCAAGCGGACGCGTCGTGCGGGGGTTCACAACGTGCGGACGCAGGCCATCGGGAGCAACCGGGGCCGCGAGGTGACGAAGCTGTTCGGCAAGGCCGATGTGGTGCTGGTTGATGCGCCCTGCAGCGGCTCGGGCGTGCTGCGCCGCAACCCCGACTCGCGTTGGAAGCTGGGCGAAGAGCGGGTGGTCGAACTGGTGGCGCTGCAACGGACGATCCTCGAGGGCTATGTGCCCATGCTGAAGGTTGGCGGACGGCTCGTCTATGCGACCTGCTCGCTGCTGCAGGAGGAGAACGAGGAGCAGGTGGCCTGGCTGCTTGCGGCCCATCCGAACCTGCAGCTGGTGAAGGCATCGGAGCACTTCGCGCAGCATGGGCTGAAGGAGGCTGCGGCGGCGGTGGGCGACATGATGAATCTGCGTCCGCACCGGCATGGGACCGACGGTTTCTTTGCGGCGATTGTTGAGAGAACGGCCTAGAGGTTTGGCATGACGCGAGCGCTTCGAGACCCCCTTTCTGCGCACCGGACGGTTGCGGTTTTTGGACTCGGCAGCGCCGGCGTTGCGGCGGTGAAGCTGCTGGTGGCGCTGGGCAAAGAGGTGGTGGCGAGCGACGCGAAGGCGCCCGCAACGCCGCATGCTGCGCTGCCCGGCGTTCGCTACAGTTATGGCGCGAACGAGCTGGGTGAGGCGACGGCGGTGGTGCTCTCGCCGGGCCTCAATCCGAGCTGGCCGGAGAACCGCGACAACCCGACGCTGCAGCCTGTGTGGGCCAAGTGGGCGGCCGGCGAGGTGGAGGTCTGGAGCGAGATCGAGCTGGCTGCGGCCTGCTTCGATGGGCCCGTGCTCTCCATCGGCGGCACGGACGGGAAGTCGACCACGGCGGCGCTCTGCGCACATCTGCTCAAGGGCTGGGGCATCGACGCCTGCCTGGCGGGCAACTCCTGGCTGCCCTTCTCGCACTACCTGGCGGAGGGGTTGCGGCCCGAGGTGGCGGTGCTCGAGGTGAGCGCTTTTCAGCTCTGGCCCGGCCACCGCTTTCATGCGTCCGTTTCGATTCTGACCAACATCGCGCCCGACCATCTCGACCACTTCGAGAAGGAGCAGGACTACATCGATGCGAAGCGGGAGGTCTTTGTGCACCAGGGAGCCGGCGACACCGCGGTGCTCTTTGCCGACGACGCCCGACTTCAGGGCTGGCGGCCCACGCTCCAGGCCGCCGGTGTGAAGGTGCTCGGCTATGCGCTCGAAGGCGTCCCGGCCGGCTTTGATGGCGAGGCGCAGCTCTCGTCCGAGGGCCACTTTGTGGTGCAGGGCGTGGAGGCTTCGATGGGGCTTCCGACGACCGACGACCTGATGATCTTGGGGTCGCACAACCACAAGAATGTGCTGGCTGCGATGCTGGCCTGTGGCAGCCTTGCGATGGGCCGGGAGCGGGCGACGCCGGAGGCGACGCGGCAGGCGCTGCAGAGCTTTGGCGGGTTGCCCCACCGGGTGGAGCTGATCCGCAAGCTGCGGGGAGTGCGCTATG
Organism: Deltaproteobacteria bacterium; assembly: GCA_013205435.1. Lineage (GTDB taxonomy): Bacteria > Myxococcota_A > Bradymonadia > REDH01 > REDH01 > CAIWGR01. The sequence continues at coordinate 6,940 of JABMMX010000096.1, read as the reverse complement.
TGAACGACTCGAAGGCGACCAATGTGCATGCCTCGGTGGCGGGGCTTCGGTCGCTTGCAGCGCGGCTGGTGGTCATCACGGGTGGCGTCGACAAGAACCTGGAGCTGGACCCGATCTTGGCGGAGCTCGAACAGCGGGCGCGGCATGTGGTGGTGATTGGTCAGATCGCCGACCGGTTTGTGGCAGAGGCGGCGGGCCGGCTCGGTTCGCTGGAGCGTGCTGCGACGATGGGAGAGGCGGTGGCGATGGCTGCAGCCGCGGCGCAGGAGGGCGATGTGGTGCTGCTGTCGCCGGCCTGCTCGAGCTTCGACATGTTCCGCGGCTTTGAGCATCGCGGCGAGGTCTTTGCCGCGGCTGTGCGGGCGCTGTCCGAGGGCTGATGGCGGTGCTCCAAAGTGGCGCGCTGCGGCGGTCTGAGTAGGGTTGCCGCATGGCTTCGATTCGCGAGAAACTCCAGCGTGTGCATGCACCGCGACCGACCGAGGCGCCGGCGGCTGCCGGGCTACGCGAGGAGGCTGCAGCACCGGCGGTTGTGAGGCCGGAGGCGGTGCATGACGCTGCGCCGCCGGTGCGTTCGCGGGCGGTTGCGCCGGCAGCGCGCTCGGCGCCGAAGGTGGCACTGCCGCGGGCGGTGGAGCCCCCGCTCCCGGAGGAGCGGGGCGACCGGATCACGGAGCTTCGGTCGCGGCTGGACCGGGTCTTCAATCCGTCGATGAAGGCGGCGGCGAAGCGGGCCGAGGAGCGGGGCGAAGAGGTGCGCGGGATGCAGCCGCGTGAGGTTGTGGTGGTGCCGACGGATGAGCCTGTGATGCGGCCTCGAAAGCGGGCGGCAGACAAGGCGGCGGAGAAGCCTGCTGCGCGGGCGCCGAAGCGGGCTGCAGCGAAGGTGGCGAAGCGGGAGCCGGCGGTGTCGCAGCCATCTTGGACGGTGGCGGAGGAGCGGCCCGAGGCGGCGCCGCGACGCGTGTTGGTGCTGGAGCCGGCGGCCTTTGAGGAGGCGCCGCGGACGACTGCGCGGGCCACGAAGTCGGCGCTGCCGCTGCCTGTGGCGACCAAGGGGGTGGCGACGGCCGACACGCGCCACCGCTGGTCGGGGCTCCGCTCCGAGGTGCTCCAGGCGCGGGCTGCAAACGACGAGTCGCTGGCGCTCTCGCTGTTGCGTGAGATGGCGGCGCTGCCCTCGACCGATGCCTGGCCCCATGTAGAGTTGGCGCGCTACTACGAGGCCGTGGAGCACGACTACGAGCGGGCGCTGGCCCACATCCGGATCGCCCTGGCGCGGGCCTCGTGGAATGGCGGCTACAAGAGCCAGCTGGCGCGGCTCGAGTCCAAGCTGCGGCGGGGCTGATCGGGGACTAGTCGGCCTTCATCGCAGCGGCTGCGTCGGTGAGCCAGAGGCCGCCGGCTTCGGAGCCGAACATGGTGCGCGCGAGCCTGTCGAGGAGCTCACTGCTCTGCTCGACGGTGAGGTCGAGGAGACCGGTCTCGATGAGCCAGGCGCGGAGGGTGACGCCGCGGAGGGTGTCGAGCTGGGCGGCGAGCTCGGCCTCGATGGTGGCCTGCAGCCACTCGTGCTCCATGGCGCCGGCGGCGAGGGCGGGCGAGAGGGCGAAGAGGGTGGCTACGGGGAGCGCCTCGAGGTCGCCGAGGTGGTCGTGGAGCGGGTGCTTGAGCCAGGCGTCGACGAGGCGGTGGCGGACCTGGGTGAGGAGGCCGACCGATTCGCGCTCTTTGAGGCGGGCGGCGAGGCGCTGCTTCATGTCTTCGACGGCGGAGGAGGCGAAGTCGCGGGCGGCCGATTGGACGCGGGCCTCGACCTCTGCGCCGAGGCCGCCGAGGAGCCCCTTGCCGGCCTCGACGAAGCGCTCTGCCCGCTTCTCGACCTGCTCTTTCATGCGGCTCGCGACGTCGCCGAAGAGGCCGCCGCGGGGGGCCGCACCGGCCGTGGCGGTTGGGTTGAGGAGCGGGAGCCGGCGGGCGAACTGCAGGAGGGTGTCTTGCAGGACGGGTGCGAGGAGGGTGCGGAGGAGGTGGCCATCGACGGCCTCTTTGGCCCAGGCGGAGGCCGGGAACTTGAGGCTGCCGAGGTCGTCCTGGAGCTTGGCGACGAGTGCTTCGCCGAGCCAGTCGTGGACGGTGGTGGGGTGGGCCTCGGCGCGGGCGCGGAGGCGGTGCCAGGCGGGTTCGGTGTGGCGGGCGCGGAGGCGCTCGAGGTTGTCGACAGTGGTTGCCTCTACGAGCCAGTCGGTGAGCTGCTCTGAGGTGGGCAGGAGCTCAAGGATGGGCCTGTCGAGGGTGGTGTCGAGCAGGAGTGTGACCCATGCCTTCCGCAGGTCGCTCTCGGGGCTGGTGAGTGCCGCCTGGAGGCGGGCTGCATCGGGAGAGAGCGTGTTGCGGGTTCGGCGTGTGGGCATGGTTACTGGGGTGGGCAGATATCGCGGTTGGCGCGGGCGTAGACAGGGTCGCAGCAAGGGGTGTTTACTGCAACTTCGGGGTTGCAGCAGGCCTTATCTGACTTCCGCGGATCGCAGCACTCGTTGTCGAGCGGGACGATGGAGAAGAGGTTGTCGGAGAGGGTGAGGGCCTCCTCGCAGGTGATGTTGCCATCGCTGTTGAGGTCGGCGTTGCGGGCGCCGCCCGCTCCGTCGATGCGGACCCGCTCCCAGCCGCTGCGGCCGGGGTTTGCGGTGAGCTCGTAGCCGGCCTTGCAGAGGATGGCGGTTGCGTCGACGACAAGCTGGCGGGTGGCAGAGATGGTGCGACCCTTCATGCGGTCGGAGGCGATCATGTTGCCCTGATGGTAGCTGCTGGTGCGCTGGGCGAGGTAGGCGTCGCAGCCCGAGGAGAACCGGAGCGTGACGGCAGGAAATCCGTCGCCGTCGGTATCGGTGATGCGGGGGTCGGCGATGTCCCTGGGGAAGGGGTCGGTCAGCGGGTTGTCCATTTGCAGGCCCCAGAGTTCCACGATGGGGCCGGAGGCGTAGCCGTCTCCAACGCGATTCAAGCGTGGGACGCGCGAGGTGCCGAAGAAGTCGGCGCTGCTGGTTCCGTCGAAGAGGCCGTTGGTGGTGAACCTGTGGGAGGTCTCGAGGATGGCCGGCGTGACGTTGGGCTGCACGTTGTAGACGGGCGTGAGCGAGTTGGAGCAGCCCTCCCAGCGCTCGGTGAGGACGCCAAAGCCGTCTTGTTCCATCCGAACGAGGTAGATCGTCTTGGAGTACTGCTCGGAGAAGTTGGTGAAGTAGACGCAGCTGGAGACTTGGCTCAGGTGGAGCCAGGTTCCGCCGAGCGTCGACTGAAACTCCGGTGTGAAGTCGGCAGAACCTTCGGTGTCCGAGGTTGCGTCGGTGGCGCCAGAGCCAGAGCCGTCTGCGGCGGTATCTTCAGCGGTACCCGTGTCATCGGTCGCGGACTGCGCTGCGAAGGGGGTGGAGGGTGCCTCAGGCGCCTGGTTGCAGGCGGCAAGGAGGAGGAGCGAGAGGGCGAGCGTGCGGGTGTGCATGTGCGACTCCTTAAAAGTTCCAGGTGGCGTCGAGGCCGGCGGAGAGCGCCCAGCCGCCGCTCGACCAGCCGGGGAATCCAGGGTTTCCGGTCTGCAGCCCCTCGGCGAAGGCCAGCGGCTCGTTGACGCGGAGCACGTCGGCCTCGGAGACCTCGTCACAGATGGTGTCGGTCACGGCGGAGGTGCAGCTGGGGTAGACATCGAGCTGCTTCTTCACGGTCTCGCGCGGGAGCAGGTTGAGGAGCTGGGTGTGGACGTTGATGGTGATGTCGTTGGTGCCATACTTGAGGAGGCCACCGACGCCTGCGGAGAGGACGACCTTGTCGTTGTCGACAAAGTTGGAGCGGCCGGTCTGGTCGGGGACCGGGGTGGGCAGGAAGCCGGCGCCAAGGCGGACGAAGCGCTCGTTGCCGAGTGCATGTTCGACGCCGAGGCGGAGGTTGACGGTGTCGCTGAAGGCGTGGTCGATGGTGCGGGCGGTATCGAGTTCTTCGGGGTTCTGCGAGACGCGGGCCTCGTTGTTGTGGTTGTCGCGGTAGGCGGACCACTGCTCGAGGGTGGCGTCGAGGCTGACGCTGGTTTCGCCGAAGCGGCCTACGAGGCCGGCGGCAGCCTCTGCGGGCTGGTAGTTCATGACGATGTTGAGCTTCTGCTTCGCGGGGAAGCCGCCGCCATCGGGCTCGGTGCCACGGGGCTGCACGAGGGTGTCGCCGGCGAGCTCCATATACTGCTCGCTGCGGTAGGCGAGGCCTGCGGCGAAGGCGCCGTCATCCCAGGAGAGGCCGAAGTTGGGGCGGATGCGCGACGGGATCGACATACCCACGTTGAGGTCGAGGTTGCCGGGATCGGTGACGGAGTTGAGGTAGCCGTCGTTTGTGAGCGTGGTGGCGGGCATGTAGCTGGCGCCGAGTCCGATGGAGAGGCCCGGGAGCAGCTGGTAGGCGGCGGCGAGCTCGAGGGTGGCCTGCTCGGTGCGGGCTCCCATGAGGTCGAACTGGAGGCTATTGGAGAAGTACTGTTCGCGCTCGTCGGCGAAGGTTGTCTTGCTGTCGACCGTGGAGATGACCGGGAGTGCCGCGATGAAGCCAACACGGAAGCCTTCAAAGCCGAGGTCGGAGACGGCGCCGAGTGCGAAGTTGAAGCCTGTGCCGGGCTGCTCGGGGTCTTTGCGCTCGTTGAGGCGGTACTCGGTAGGGATGACGGGCCAAGCGGCACTGCGGCCGGGGCTGCCTTGGATGTCGTAGCCGGCGGGCCGGTTGGCGAGGTTGATCTCGAGGTCGTTGAAGGTGGCGTAGCCGCCGATGAAGGCCGAGGAGGGGCCTGTGGTGAGGCGGGCCGGGTTGTAGTGAACGGCCGAGGCGCCGGTTGCAGTGGCGGTTCCCGCGCCGCCCATGGCGGTGGAGCGGGAGCCGAAGCCGTAGAGCGAGAAGGGGTGTGCCGAGGCGGAAGCGGCCGCCAGCAGGGTTGCTACCGCGATGGAGGCGGCTGCGATGGTTGCGCCGCGCGGGCGGCGGCAGGGCTGGGCAGAGGTTGTCTGAGCTGAAGGCATCCCGAGGCTCCCGAGGCAGGTTTCATCGCAAGTGCGCGGGGATTACTACCGCGGCGGCGGAGGGGTCAAAGGAAGAGCGTTGCCATGTTTTGACGCGATGTGTCAGGATCGGGCCGTTGACCTTTGCAGTGTGAGATTGCAGAGGTCGCCACCCCGCAGGTGGCGGGTCGAATGCAGCCATGAGAGCGCGACGATGGGAACCCCGATGATGAACATGCCCACCTTTGGATTCTGGGAACAGGCGAAGGCCCACCCCAACGACATCGCGGTGGTAGAGCCCGACGGACAGACAGTGACCTTTGGCGCGCTGCTCGCCGGCGCAAACCAGCTTGTGCATGGGCTGCGGGCCATGGGCGTGCAGAAGGGCGACTGCATCGCAATGCTGTTGGAGAACCGGTCCGAGGTGCTGCAGCTCTTCATGGCGGTGGCGCAGTCGGGGCTCTACCTCACGCCACTGAACTACCACCTGGCGCCACCCGAGGCCGGCTACATCGTCACCGACTGCGCGGCGAAGGCGGTCTTCTACTCGGCCAAGACGGCAGAGCTGGCGCAAAAGGCGCTGGACGGCATCGGCTATGAGGCGGCGCGCCGCTTCTGTGTGGATGCGGTGGAGGGCCACCAGCAGCTCTCGGCCCTCACTGCGCCGCAGCCGTCGACGGTGCCGGCCGACCGGTTTGCCGGCACGACGATGACCTACACCTCCGGCACCACGGGGCGGCCCAAGGGGGTTCGGCGGCCGTTTGGCGACCTGGCGCCCGAGCAGGTGTCGAGCATGCAGGCGATGTTCCTGCTCTCCTTCGGCATCACGCCGCGCGACAACGGCGTGCACCTTGTGGTGGCGCCGATGTATCACACGGCGGTCATCAACTTTGCGACCAACCACCTGCACCTGGGTCACACCGTGGTGCTGATGGACCGCTGGACGCCCGAGGGGATGCTCGAGCGGATCGCGAAGTACAAGGTCACAACGAGCCACATGGTGCCGACCATGTTCACGCGGCTGCTCAAGGTGCCGCAGGAGCTGCGCGATGCGACCGATGTTTCGTCGCTGCGGCAGATGATTCACGGTGCGGCGCCCTGCCCCATCGAAGTGAAGCGGGCCATGCTCGCCTGGTGGGGCGACACGGTTTACGAATACTACGCGGCCTCGGAGGGCGGTGGCACAACGGCGACGCCGGCGGAGTGGAAGCAGAAGCCGGGCACGGTGGGTAAGCCCTGGCCGATCTCGCGCATCCTCATCCTCGACGACGCGGGCCAGCCAGTTCCGACGAAGACGCCGGGCACGGTCTGGATCTCGATGGGCCAGCACACCTTCAAGTACCATGGCGACGACAAGAAGACGGCCGACTCCTGGAAGGATGGCTTCTTTACGGTCGGCGACGCCGGCTTTGTGGACGAGGATGGCTACCTCTTCCTCTGCGACCGCAAGGCCGACATGATCATCGCCGGTGGCGTGAACATCTACCCCGCGGAGATCGAGTCGGTGCTGTCACAGCACCCGCAGGTGGATGACGTTGCGGTCTTCGGCGTGCCCGACGAGGACATGGGCGAGGCGGTGAAGGCGGTCATCCAGGTGGGTGGCGGCGGTGTGGCCGGCGAGGCCTTCACGTCGGAGCTCCTGGCCTGGGCGGCGGAGCGTCTGGCGAAGTACAAGCTGCCGCGGAGCGTGGACTTCATCGAGGCGATGCCGCGCGACCCCAACGGTAAACTCTACAAGCGGACCCTCCGCGACCCGCACTGGGTGGGCAAGAACCGGGGCGGCGCGAACTAGAAGCAGAGCTTGGCGTCGGCGACGATGCTCTCGAAGGCGCTGGTCAGCGACGCCTCGTTGCCGGCGTAGACGAACTCGGTGAAGGTGGTGCCGCCGTTCTGGGCGATGGCGTTGAGGG
>JABMMX010000095.1 GCA_013205435.1 Deltaproteobacteria bacterium | reverse complement strand
TCATGGCGCACCTCCCTGCAGCCGCGCCAGGTTGGCTGCCTTCGCCTGCTGGTCGGCCCGGTAACTCGACCGCACCAGCGGCCCCGCCTCGATGTGGGCAAAGCCGAAGGCCATGCCCCGCTCCTTGAGCGCGTCGAACTCCTCCGGCCGCACCCAGCGCATCACCGGCAGGTGGTTGTTGCTCGGCCGCATATACTGGCCCAGGTTCACGATCTCGACGCCGGCCGCGGCCAGGTCGCGCATGGTCTCGACCACCTCGTCGTCGGTCTCGCCAAGTCCGAGCATGATGCCCGATTTGGTGACGGCGCCGAGCGACCGGGCATGGCGGAGCACCGCGAGGGTGCGGTCATACTTGGCCTGGGGCCGGACCAGGCGGTGGAGCCGCTCGACCGTCTCGATGTTGTGGGCAAAGACGTCGGGGCCGGCCGCGACCACCGTGGCCAGATCGTCGAGCGAGCCCTTGAAGTCGGGCGTCAGCACCTCGATCTGGGTCCCTGGTGCCTGGGCCCGAATCTCGCGGATGGTCTCGGCCCAGATGGCGGCGCCACCGTCGGGAAGGTCGTCGCGGTCGACGCTGGTGATGACCGTGTAGCGGAGGTTGAGCTTCGAGAGCGAGGCGCCCACGCGGCGCGGCTCGTCGACATCCACCGAGCCCGGCTTGCCGGTCGCCACGTCGCAGAAGCCGCAGCTCCGGGTGCAGACATTGCCGAGAATCATGAAGGTGAGCGAGCGGCTCGACCAGCACTCACCGATATTGGGGCAGGAGGCGCTCTCACAGACGGTGTGGAGGCCGGCCTTGTGCACTAGGTCGCGCACATCGAAGAACTGGTCGTTGAGCGACAGCCGCACCCGCAGCCAGTCGGGGCGTTTGCCGGCCGGCGACTCCTCCAGCGACGGACGCGCCGGTCCCGATTTGCGGCTCGAGGGGAGCGCGGTTTCGGGGATGAGGGGGAGGGCGATGCGGGTCATGGGCTGCTCGGGCGGCGCGCGGAGGGTCTTGAGGTACGGTTCGGCCTGCGGACTGTCAATCAGCCCTCGCCGGGCCTGCGAATCTTGAGCGGCTTGGGCAGGAACTTCACCGCGCCGGCGTGCTGGTAGCGGGTCGCCCCCTCGTAGGCGGCATCGGTGGGTGTGGCGGTGTGAAAGACCACCTGGGCGACGGGTGTGCCGACGGCCACCGGCACGTCGCCGTAGTCTACCACCCGCACCTCGAGCGCCCAGCGGCTGGTGTAGCCCACGTCGCCCAGACCGGCGCAGAGCGCCACCGTCAGCCCCTGTCGGCCCACGGTGCTTCGGGCCTTCATCTCGGGCACCAGCGCCTCGCCGTCTGCCGCGCCGCCGGGAAGGGCCGCGGTGCCGATGGCCTCCAGCGTTGTCGCGAGGTAGAAGCCGCCGCTTCGAAAGATGAAGCAGAGATCATCGTCGCGGAGCGTCGTGCTGCCGAAGCCGGGGTTCACAGTCCGGAGCTGCGCCACCGTCACGGGCTCCACCTTCCGCCAGCGGCTGTCGTCGGGCGCGTAGAGATCGCGCATGTCGCGCCCCACCAGCTCAAACACCTCGCCGCCCAAACGGACATCGACCGAGTTGATGCCCACCAGCTCTGCGTCGAAGGGGTCGATGACGATGCGGCCCTCGGCGTGTGCCTCCAGGATGCTCTCGCGGCACAAAATCATGGTTCGCTCCCGTGCTTGGTCTGAGGTGGCCCGCCTTACCCCGAACCGACGCACGGCTGCAAGCCTGTAGCCCTCCCTCAGTCTGCAAACGGGACCGCTGCTCCACCGCCATCGCGACGCTTGGCAAAGCAGCGCCGCTTGGCCTAGAGACGTTCCTCCGACAAAGGTGACGCATGCGCCCATCCCCCCTCTCCGCCCCACAGATCCCGCGCCACGTCGCCATCATCATGGATGGCAACGGGCGGTGGGCGAAGGGGCGCGGCCAGAGCCGATCCGAGGGCCACCGTCAAGGCGCAAAGACCGTCCGGATGGCCGTCACCCGCGCCCGCGAGCTCGGCATCGGCGTCCTCACCCTCTATGCCTTCAGCTCCCAGAACTGGGCACGACCCGGCGACGAGGTCGAGAGCCTCATGTCGCTCCTCGTCGAGTTCTGCGAGTCGGAGCGCAACCTCTTGCTCGACAAGCAGATCCGCTTCCGCGTCATCGGTGAGCGGAGCCGGCTGCCCGCGCTCGTGCTCGCCGCCGTCGAGGCGCTTGAGCAGGTAACGGCCTCCAACGAGGCGATGCAGCTCGTCGTCGCAATCTCTTACGGTGGCCGCGAAGAGCTCGTTGCTGCGGCGCAGTCCCTCGCCCGCGAGGTCGCCGCCGGCCGCCTCACCCCCGAGCAGGTAACCGCCGACAGCTTCCGTGCCCACCTCTGGACGGGCGACCTCCCCGACCCCGACCTCGTCATCCGCACCAGCGGCGAGGTGCGCATCTCCAACTTCCTCCTCTGGCAGAGCGCCTATGCGGAGTTCGTCATCGAGCCCATCGCCTGGCCCGATTGGACCGAAGCCGACTTCGACAACTGCCTCGTTCAGTTCGCCGGCAGAGACCGCAGGTATGGCGGCGTTGCGCCTTAGCCTGCTCCCGCTGCTGCTCGCGCTCAGCGCCTGCAGTCTGCCGGGCCGCTCCGCGTCGGCCATCGGCAGCCTCTTCAGTGCGTCTGCAGAGGAGGGCTCCGGCGACGCCTCGTCCGACTCCGACGCCTCAGCGCCGCACCCCTCCGGACGGGCACTCACAAGGTTGGCTCCCGCCCCAGACCCCAACCCGGATGACCTGCTGCTCCGGCTCCCCGCCGACATGCTGCTCGCGGCTTCAGAGACCGTCAACGCAGAGCGGCTCGGACGGGTTCAGGTCGATGGCGACCGTCGCGTGATCGTCCTCACACCGCTCCCCTGCCGCATCGCTGAACAGGAGGCCGCACCGCAGGAGGCCGCCGACCGCGAGGGCTGCCGCAGCCTCAACATGAACACCTTCGCGGCCCGCTTGCAGCAGGTCTGGACGCTGGCACCCGGACACTACACCGTGCGGGTGGTCAACCGTCAGGTGGGCTGGCCCGTCGGACTTTGGATCCGCTCCGACAAGGGGGAGTCGCTCGTCGCGGAGGGTGGCGGCGCGGTTGGAGAGACCATCGAGATCGAGGTCGATCTGGCTCCTGGAAACTACCTCGTTTCGCTCCCGCTGCTACCAACGCCCGACTACCTCTGGGAGGTCAAAAGGGGCGCGCGATAAGCAATCATGCGGGGTAGACAACTTTGGGAGGGGTGCGCGCGGGGGGTTGATCTCCCTCCGACCCTCGGCTAGCGCCTCCCCTCTTGCCTGGAATACCGGGCCGGAATTCTGCATTTGAGCCACCCTTCGACCGTTCCTGGAGCCTACCTGAACCCTTCGCCGCAGCGCACCCGCCGCCCCCAACCGTTGCCCGCTCGACCCGCCAAGCCGGTCGCTCGGAAGAACAACTGGTGGAGCTGGGTCCTCGCCCTCCTCGTGGGCGCGGTGCTCCTCGCGGGCGTCCGGCATGTTCAGGCCTCTGCAGTCTCGACCGGCTCCTTCCGCCGCATGACGGCAACGCGCGAGGCCCAGCAGCGGGTCGACGACGCGCTCAACGCAGCCATCGCCAAGGCCGGCGATCGCCGCATGATCGAGAACCTCGGCGTTCAGGTCGCGATGCAGATCCTTGGCACTGCCACCGACCTCTCCGGCGAGACCACCGTTCCTTCGACCCTCTTCGAGACCTTCATCGAGGGCGACACCTGGCGTAGCTTCGCAAGCCGCTACGGCCTCACCACCGAGGCCCTCGCCCGCCTCAACCCCGGCGTGTCGGGCAACCATGTCGACGACGGCGCCGAACTCATCATCTACAAGTTCGACCCCGAGCGTCGCTCTCGCAGCAACGGGCGCGCCAGCGGCGGCAGCCTCACCAACGGCGTCCCCATGCCCGATGGCCAGTTCTGGCGCGTCCGCGAGCGCGAGGCCTCGTTTGGTACCGAGACCACCATCAACGAACTGGTCGCGGTCTTCGCCCATGTGGGCAACACACTCCCCGGCGGCACCCGCATCATCATCGGCGACCTCAGCCGGCCGCAGGGTCGCCCGCTCTCGCCCCACCTCAGCCACCAGTCCGGCAGGGATGTCGATATGGGCTACTACCTCCGCGGCGTAGGACCGCAGCGCCATTTCTCCGGCGCAACCCGTAGCACCCTCGACCTCCCCCGCCAGTGGGCCCAGATACGCTTCCTCCTCGAGCGCGGAACCGTCGAGCGCATGTTCATCGACTACTCCCTGCAGATCCCGCTTGTGCAGTATGCCCGCCGCATCGGCGAAGACCCCGCCTATCTCGCCAAGGTCTTCGAGTATGGCGGCGAGGGCAAAATCATCACCCATTCGCCGGGCCACCGCGACCACATCCACATCCGCTTCCGCTGCGACGCCTGGGACACGGCCTGCCAGAAGCGTGAAGAGACGCCGGCGCTCAAGCCGCCGCCCATCGTCCAGCGGGTCTCCGCAGTCGGCAGCGGCCGCAACTAGCGGGCGAGGGCCTTGGCCTTCTCCAGCAGGCTCTTGGCCGAGATGACCCCCGTGAACCAGAGCAGGTTGGGGTGCTCGAGCGGGGCCTCCTTGTCGGCCGCAAGCCGCTTGCTCACGCAGACGATGAGGTCCATCGGAGCCCGTTTGCCGAGCGAGGACAACCGTCGCTCCAGCGAGCTCCGCCGCCAGTAGCCAATGACCTCCACGCCAACGCGGCGCCCTGTGCTCCGCTCCGTCAGCAGCAGGTCGGGGACCACCACGGTCTGGCCGTCCAGCACCAGCAGGTCGGGCTCGCGCGAGAGCTCCCAGCCGTTCGTCTTCGCCTCGAGCTGGGCCGCCAGATGGTTGACCTCCTCCGAGACCCAGGCCCCCTTGAGCCGCCGCGGCGCTTCGAGCGGGTCTTTGTCCGACAGCTGCACCTTGGCCGACGGTTTGCCCGGCTCCCGCAGCTCCGCCGAGAGGCTCCACTCAGCGAGGCCGACAATCACGGCGAGCGCCTTCGACAGCTCCATCCCGTAGCGGGTCGAGGTGGCGAAGATGGAGGCCGGCCCATCGAGCAGGAGCCAGACGGCGCCATCCGGCAGCAGCTTCGCTGTGAAGATGAGCTGATGGAAGGCGAGCGCCCGCAGCAGCGCCCGCAGCTCCGACGGGTGGCGCGGCCGAAAGGTGAGCTCCATCGCGCCGGCCCGCAGCAGCGCCCCGCGCGCCGAGGCGAGGTTGTACTCGGTCAGCAGTTCGTGGGGCGTCGGCAGGTCGCAGTGGTGAAGGAGCATCGCCTCGGGGAGGTCGGCGTAGAGCGCCTCGTCGATCGCCTCTGCCGTGATGCCCAGCTCCTCTGCCAGCGCGCCGAGGAGGTCGCCGCGGAAGCGGGTGCCGGGCACGCCAGGGACTGTCGATACTGGCTCGCCCGAGGCCGACGCTTCAAACAGCCGCCGCCGGAGCTCCACCGGGTCGGCCGGCGCCTGGACGAGCCACTCCGAGCGGTCGTCGAGCAGCTTCGCCAACCCCCGCGTTAGCTTCTGCGAGGCCTCGTCGCCCACCAGCTCGTCGATGGCCGCGTCGAGTTCAGCTCGGGGCCGTCCGAGCTGCGATGCAACGAGGTCGATGAGCACCTTGGCCCGCTCGAGCAGGTTGGCCTGCGTAGGATTCACAAACTTGGGGCGAGCGATTCCGTTCCGCCGCGTCATCATCAGCAGGTCACCGGAAAGCATCGTGCTCCTTCCGCCGCTCGGCGACCTGCTCCTCGATGGTGTCGCGGGTGATGATCTCGTAGAGCACCGCCTGCTTGCCCTCCCGCTTGCGGAGCACCCGTCCGAGCCGCTGCACCTGTTCACGCTGCGTCGCCGAGCCGGAGAGGATGATGGCGACGCCGGCGTCGGGCACATCGACCCCCTCGTTGAGGACCTTGGAGGTGACCACGGTCCGGTATTCGCCGCTGCGGAACCTGCCGAGGATCTCGGCCCTCTCCCGCGTGGAGGTGCGGTGGGTGATGGAGGGGAGCAGCAGCCGCTTTGATAGTTCGAAGACGGTGGCGTTGTCGTGGGTGAAGATGATGGAGCGGTCGGCTCGGTGGAGCTGCAGGAGCTGCTCAACAACGGCCAGTTTGCCGCTGGAGGCGAGCGCGAGCCGCCGCTGTTCGCGGTAGGCTGCAAAGGCTGCGCGGCCGTCGGGGGTGCGGGAGGAGAGGGCGATAAAGCGGGCCCAGCCGCCGGGCGATCCCATGCTGATCCGGTTCTGCCGCACGAAGTCGAGGTAGCACTGGCGCGCGGCGGTGTAGTCTTCGAGCTCGGGCTCGCTCATCGAGACCCGCAGCGTCTCGACGGTGTAGTCGGCGAGGAACTCGCCTGCGAGCTCTCGGATCTCGCGGCGGTAGATGATGGGGCCGACCGCGCGGTCGAGCAGGAGGTGGCGGTTGTCGGGCCGCTCGGGCGTGGCAGTCAGGCCGAGGCGGAAGGGGGCAAGGAGGTGGTCGGTCGCGAGGATGTAGGAGGGGCCCGGGAGGTGATGGACCTCGTCGTAGACCACAAGTCCAAAGCGGTGGCCGATCCGCTCTGCATGGATGTGGAAGGAGTCGTAGGTGGTGACCGTGACGGGCTCGATCTCGTGCGAGCCGCCGCCGAGGAGGCCCACCTTGGCGAGCCCGAAGTCGGAGCGGAGGCCGTCGTGCCACTGCAGCATGAGGTCGATGGTGGGGACGACGATGAGGGTGTCGCGTGCGGCGGCTGCGATGGCGAGGTGGGCGACGAGCGACTTGCCTGCACCCGTGGGCAGCACCACGAGCCCGCGGCGGCCCGCGCGGTTCCAGGCGGCGAGGGCCTCCGACTGGTAGAATCGCGGGGTTCGCTCGGCAGCAAAGCGGAGGTCGAGCGCTCCGTAGGCGCGTGCCTGGTCGTCGAGCTGCAGCAGCCCCTGCTCCTGCGCGCGGTGGAGGGCAGCGAAGAGGTCGCGGTAGCAGGCGGCCGGCGCCCGCCAGCGGGCGATACGGAGGTCGAAGGTCATGCCGACCGCCTCCAGCCGGTCTGCCAGCGCATCGACGGGGCCGTCGAGCACGAGGGTGCCGCGGTCGAACCGCAGGGTCACCGTGGGCGGTGGAGGGCTGTTGGCAGGCAGAGACAGGGCAGGGCTCCGTGGCGGGTCGCCTTCGATAAGACAGCGCGTGGCGGAAGTCACATCCAATCGGCGGCGACAGGCTGCGGAATCGGCGGTCAATCTTGATCCAATGCCAAACAGTTCGTAGGCAAGCGCTAGAGCCAGACGTCTAAGTTGCAACGATCAAGTGACGGGTGCATGAGAATGAATCAGTGGAACATGAAGCAATCCGCTCTGCGCCTCGGCGCCCTCTCGGTGCTTGTGCTGCTCGCAGCCTGCAGCAACCAGACCGGCACGGGCACCCCAGGCGATGGCAGCGGCACCTCCGACGCGACGGCCGATAGCGGCTCGGGCGCCGACACCACGGCGGATACCGCGGCGGATACCACGGCCGACACCACGGCCGACACCACGGCCGACACCACGGCCGACAGCGGTTCGGGTGCCGACACCTCCACCGACACGGGCGGCGAGCCCGCCTGCTCGACCGCAGCCGACTGCCGCGCCCGCCACGACTGCGTCGAGGGCGTCTGCGTCCGTATATGCGGCGCCGCCTCCGACTGCGACGACCTCACCCCCTGCACCACCGAGTCCTGCACCGACGGCCTCTGCGTCTTCACGCCGGCCACCCCCGAGATCGCCGACCCCCTTGCTGGCGACTGCAAGAAGCGGGCCTGCGTCGCTGGCCGTACCGAGGATGTGGCCAGCCCGCTCGACCTGCCTGCCGACGACAGCATCGGCTGCACGCTCGCGCAGTGCATCGGCGAGTTCCCCTTCCAGCGGCCCCAGAGCGAGCTCTGCGACGACGGCGACCTGCTGAATGGCGTGGAGCGCTGCGACCCCAACATCGGCTGCGTTGGTGGCGATGTGCCCCGCTGGATCTGCGACGAGCCGCCCCCGGGCTGGGAGTCGCGCGAGGTCTGCGACGACGGACTCGACAACGACCAGAACGGCCGGGTGGACGAGGGTTGCGATTGCGACTTCGGCTCCATCCAGCGCTGCTACAACGGTCCGCCCTCCACGCGTGGCGTGGGCGGCTGCACCGAAGGCCTGCAGGCCTGTGAAGACCGCGCAAACCCCGAGTGGGGCCCCTGCACCAACGTCTTCGGTCCCGGTACCGAGATCTGCGACGCCAAGGACAACGACTGCGATGGCTGCGTCGACGACCTCGCCGATTGCGACGCGAGCGACCTTGTCTGCCCCACCGAGCTCGTCGCCCGCCCGCTCGCCGACTTCGCGCTGAGCGGCGACGCCATCGTGCCCGGATGGCGCGACCTGCCCTACATCCGCTGGAACTGGTCGGTCGAGGGGCCGCCGAACAGCGCCACCACGGGCCCGGTCAACCCGACCGCCGCCAATACCAGCGTCTTCCTCGATGTCTCGGGCGACTACTTCGTCACCCTCGAGGTCGAGCTCAAGCCGGGCGAGCCCAGCATCACCTGCGGCTTTGTCGTGCGTGCGCAGGGCTCGGGCCTCCGCATTGAGATGCGGTGGGATACCTTCGGCGCCGTCGACATGGACTTCCACCTCCACCGGAGCGGGACGACCACCAACTTCTGCACCGCTGACGACTGCTACTATGCGAATTGCCGCAGTTACGGTGCAGGCCTTCCGTGGGGCTACGTCTCGTCGCCTGCGGAATCCTGCGGCGCTGGAGCGGGAGACACCTGCTACAACCCCCGTCTCGACATCGACAACATCACCGGCTTCGACCCCGAGAACATCAATGTCGACAACCCGAACAACGGCGACTCCTTCCGGGTCATGTCGCACATGTTCAGCGGCGCTGCCCGCACCAACCCCGTCGTCACCATCTACTGCGGCGGCCGCCTCAAGGCCGTCTTCGGTGAGGCACCCGACCTCGTCGGCCTCACCCGCGCCGGCGGCAGCTGCGGCGGCGAGACCTGGCGCGTTGCCGACGTCCGCATGCTTGTCGACCCCGAGACCGGCGTCACCGACTGCGTCGTCGAGCCCCTCCTCGGCCGCACCGGCGGCTACGATGTGCGCCAGGGCGACGCCACCTTCTAGTCTTTCCCTCTCTAACGCCGCGGTCTGCCTGCCTCTCGCAGGGCCCGCGGCGCTCTTGTGTTCGGGCAGCGCCCTGTCGCGCGGCCAAAGCGAGGAACCGTCATGAAGGCAACCACCGCCAAAGCCGCCGCCGCACTCCTGCTCCTGCTCACCGCCTGCGCGCAGCGCGACCCCGTCGCACCGGCCGCCGATGTGACCGATGAGGGCAGCGCCGACACCAGAGCCGATACCTCCGGCAGCGCCGATACCACAGCAGACACCTCCGATGGCAGCGGAAGCGGCGAGGGCTCCGGCCCCACCATCGTGCAGTGCCTCAGCGCCTCAGATTGCGCCCCCCGCCACGACTGTGTCGACCAGCGCTGCATCCTCATCTGCGCCACCGACGCCGACTGTGACGACCGCAACCTCTGCACCGCAGAGCGCTGCGACGCCGGCAGCTGCATCACCACCTTTGTCACCCCCGAGGTCGGCGATGCCACCCCGGGCGACTGCCGCAGCAAGGTCTGCGTGGAGGGCATCCTCCAAGAGCTGCCCAGCCTCACCGATGTGCCCGCCGACGATGGCGTGGGCTGCACCGAGTCTGTCTGCAGCCAGACCTTTCCCTTCCACCGCCCCCGCAACGAGATCTGCGACGATGGCGACCCGCTCAACGGCGTAGAGAGCTGCGACGCCCGTCGCGGCTGCCTGTCCGGCGATGTGCCCGGCTGGATCTGTACCGCCGAGACCGAACCCGGCTGGGAGGCCGTCGAGGTCTGCAACGACGGCCAGGACAACAACGAGGATGGCTACGCCGACGAGGATTGCGCCTGCGCCTACGGCGAGGTCCAGCGCTGCTACACTGGCGCCCCCGCAACCCGCGGCGTTGGCGGCTGCACAGACGGCCTGCAGCGCTGCATCGACCGTACCAACCCCCGCTGGGGACCCTGCCAGGGCGCCATCGCCGGCTCGCCGGAGCTCTGCGACGGCAAAGACAACGACTGCAACAGCTGCACCGACGACATCGAGGGCTGCACGCCTGCCCTCCGATGCCCCACGCTCGACACGGCAAGCCCACTTACCGACTACACCCTCGACGGCACCGCCTTCTACGCCAACCTTGCCAATGTCATCGGCTGGAACTGGACCGTCGAGCCCCCTGCCAACAGCGCCACCGAGAGCTCCGCAGACCCGTCTGCCTCGCTCACCTCGGTCTATCTCGATGTCTCGGGCGACTACCGCATGCGCCTCGAGGTGACCGACGGCGACGGCGTCCAGAGCTGCACATGGACCGTTCGCGCTCAGGGCCCGGGCCTGCGCGTGGAGATGGCCTGGGACAGCCTCGGCTCTGTCGACATGGACCTCCACCTCCACAAGCCCGCAACCACCGGAGCCTTCTGCGGCCCGGATGACTGCTACTTCGACAACTGCCGCGTCACCAACCTCACCGGCGTCGCCTGGGGCTTCACCCCCTCCGATGCCGCGGCCTGCGGCGCCGGCGTCGGCGACACCTGCTACAACCCCCGCCTCGACATCAACAATGTGCGCGGCAACAACCCCGAGAACATCAACCTCGACAACCCGGAAAACGGCGACACCTTCCGCATCATGGCCCACATGTTTGCCGGCACCCAGCCCACCGCGCCGCAAATCAGCATCTACTGCGGCGGCCAGTTCAAGTCGGTGCTCGGCGGCGGCGCAGATGCCGTCCGGCTCACCCAGGCCGGCGCCGCCTGCCAGGGAAGCAGCTGGCGCGTCGCCGATGTCCAGATGCTCGTCGACGAGGCCACAGGCGCCGTCGACTGCCTCGTTCTCCCCGTCCTCAACGCCGCCGGAAACCCCGATGTGCGCGTTAACAACACCGCATTCTAACGGGCCCTGTCGCCCACCCCAAGCCGCCGATGGCCAACCTCGAATCCAGACTCCTCAGCCACCTCATGACCGCCAACAAGCGGTATGCGCTGGTTGAACCCGGCGACCATGTCATGGTCTGCCTCTCCGGCGGCAAAGACTCGTGGGTCATGCTCCATCTGCTCCGGCTCATGCAGCAGAAGGTCCCCTTTGCCTTCACCATGGTCGCCGTGAACCTCGACCAGGGCCACCCCGGCTTCCCGCAGCAGTCCATCGTCGACTACCTCGAGCGCGAGAAGTATGACTACAAGATGCTCTCCGTCGACACCTACAAGGTGGTCCTCGAGAAGGTGCCCGAGGGCAAGACCTACTGCTCGCTCTGCTCACGCCTGCGCCGCGGCATCCTCTACAACGCCGCCCAAGAGCTCGGCTGCACCAAGATGGCGCTCGGACACCACCGGGACGATGTGGCGCAGACCCTGCTCCTCAACCTCTTCTATGCGGGCAAGCTGGCCGCCATGCCGCCCAAGCTCCGCTCCGATGACGGCCGCAATG
>JABMMX010000094.1 GCA_013205435.1 Deltaproteobacteria bacterium | reverse complement strand
TCCGCGGCGATGCACTTTTCGCGGGTCGCCTCCTTCGGCTGAGACCAGGACCAAGACATGCACGCAACATAGCTCCCATCCATCGCGCGCCACAGGAGTTACCACCGGGCCCCATGAAACGACTCTTCCCGGCGCGAGCCACGTTCATCGGCTCATTCGTAGACCAGGTTCCATTTTCCACCCTGCCAGACGTCGTGTTCGCCGGCCGAAGCAACGTGGGAAAGTCGAGCCTTCTCAACAGCGCGATGTATCGCAAAGACCTGGTCAAGGTGAGCCAGACGCCCGGTCGTACCCGCCTGCTGAGCTGGTTTGATGTCGACGCCCGTCTCCGGCTCTGCGACCTGCCGGGCTACGGTTACGCGAAGGTGGGTGGCGGCGAGCAGCTGGCCTGGCAGTCGATGATTGAGACCTATCTGCAGAAGCGGGAGGTACTGCGCGCGCTGGCGATTCTGGTCGATGTGCGGCGGGGCTTCGAAGAGGAGGAGCTGCTGTTGCTTCGGACCTGTCACCAGTGGAAGCTGCAGCCCATCCTGATCGTCACCAAGTGCGACCAGCTCAAGTCGAACGCGCTCTTCAACCAGAAGGTGGCCATCGCCAAGCAGATGGGGGGCGACATCAAGCGTGACTTCATCTGGTACTCGTCCAAGGAGCACGACGGCCGCGACGAACTCTGGAAGCGGATTGCGGGCTTTACCGGGTTGTCGGATGCCGCCGTCGGTTGAGTTCCGAATCGCTCGACCGGAGGAGATAGCCTCGGTTGTGATGCCGATCGAAATCGCCGGTCAGCCCCACCCGTGGAGCGAGGCGATGTTCCTGCAGGAGCTCGCGAACGACTTCTCGGAACTGGAGCTGCTCTGGGTTGACGGCGAGGCCGTTGGGTTCGTGGTCTACTGGTTGGTGGCCGACGAGGTGCACCTGCTCAACGTGGTTGTGGCAGAGGCGGCGCGCTCTCGGGGCTACGGTGCGCTGCTGGTGGGCAGGGTGGTTGCGGTCGCCGAGGAGATGGGGTCGGAGCAGGTCTGCCTGGAGGTTCGGGTGGGCAACAGCGCTGCGATCCGGCTCTACGAGCGGCTCGGTTTTCGGGTCATGGGGCGCCGTCCGAAGTATTACGCCGACAATGGCGAAGACGCGCTGCTGATGGGCCTCGTCGTGACGATGCCATAGCCTTCAGGGGCGTTGCGGCGGTGGGCTTTTCGCTTGATGCGGAGCGCAGGCGGGGGTAAGGCCAAGCCATCATCCATCGAGGTCATCATGCGTCTGTATAGCGGCCAGTTCAATCTCATCGCCAACGACGTCATCAAGGCCCTGCTGGAGGCCGAGCTGCTGGAGCTCGACAATGGGAAGCGGCAGGAGGCCGAGCTCGACATCGTAGGCGTGCTGCGCGAATATGTGCGGACCGACCGCGAGATTTCGACCAAGGCCCGCGACCTGACGCTCAACGATGGCAAGCAGGCCGAGATGCAGATGAAGCGTCGGCTGGCGAAGGAGAAGGGCTTCAAGCTGGGCGACGAGGGTATCGACTACCTCGTGTCGCAGATCATCGAGACCTTCATGCAGTCGGACCATGTGGAGGAGATTTTCGGCAGCGACCGAGACCTCCGCGCCCGCATCAACCCCATCATCAAGCGCTACACCGCGAGCCGTGATGACGAGGTCGACAAGGAGGTCCGGAGCAAGATCAAGAACCTGGAAGAGGGTTCGTCTGCCTGGAACATCGAGTATGAGCGGGCGATGGAGCGGGTGCAGAAGAACAAGGGTCTGACCTAGTTCCGAGGCTGCCTCAGCGGCGCTTTCTGCTGGTGCGCACGAGCGGTCGCCAGTGGTTGTAGCGCTGCTCCGGTGTGGCATCCACGGCAGGTCCAGCCTTTCCGGTGAGCGTGGCGAGCTGTGCGCTTGCCGCAAAAGAGAGGCCTTCGATGCGGCTCTTGCAGGCCTCGGCGAGGGCCTTTCGGTCCCAGTCACCCTTCTTGGTCTTCACGCGGAGGTTGGCTTCGCGGAAGGCGGCGGCGACCCGAGTGGCGAGGTCTTCGTTTTGGTGGTCGCGCCACCATTGCTTCCAGTGGGCCACCAGCTGTTCGCGCTGGGCCGCGGAGGTGGCGTTGACGGGGTCGAGCGGGTGGGGTCGCGCAGTGATGTGCGAGATGCGGCGACCGGCTTCGCGCCGGACCTGCGCGTCGGTGTCGCCGAGCGAGGCGATGTAGCCAGGCATGAGGGCGCCATCGACCGAACCCTTTTTGGCGCGCGCGATGGCAAGTCGAATCGGGGTCTGGTCTGCGAGCGGCGGTCCGGGCTCGAGCAGCATCGCCCGTGTGGCTTGGGTCGCGACCTCTTCGGAGCTAGCGATGACAAGCCGGAAGGCCCGCATCCGTACCAGCGGGTCGGCGTCGGAGGCTGCGAGGGCGACGAGCGGCGCCACACCACGGCGCACGCCGAGCTCGTCGGCGAGTTCGAGAAGTTCGCCACGAGCTGAGGCGTTGGCGTGCGGCACCATGGCGAGGAGTTGACCGTCGAGGCTTTCGGGTTGAAGGCGGCGGAGGACGCGGGCCGACTGAAGGGCGACGTCGGCGTCTGAACTGGCTGTGCCGCGGAGAAGCTCGAGGGCGCGGGCCGCCACCTCTCGGTCGAAGGAGGGGACTCCGTCGCGGCGGGGGCCGGTGTTGCGACAGCCCTCGAGTCGGTCGTCGAGGGTGCAGAAGATGCGGACGTGAAAGTGGTCATCGTGGGGTGCTGAATCGCCCGGCTGGTGCATGATGGTAGCGGCCTTGTCGATGAGGGGCTGCGGCTCGCCGAGCTTGGCAGCATGGGCCAGCAGCATGCGTTCGAGCGGGGCGTAGACGAAGATCCACTGCACCTTGGCGGTCTCAGAAGTGAGCAGCGCCTTGACGGTCGCCCAGTTTCGCTCGGTGTCGAAGGTGGCGCCGGGAATCTCTGCAACGGCGCCGCTGCGTCGGATGTGGACGAGCGTCTCGAGCGGCAGGTCTGCTCCCTCTTTGTCGCGGAGGAAGAAGCCTAGGTCGACGTCGCGTCCTGAGTTGTGGGAGCGGCTCCAGCTTATGCGCCCGCCGTCGAAGACGCTGAGGTTGCCGATGGCCAGGCGCGACGCGGGAAAAGCGGCCGCCACCTGCTCGCCGGTGGTGAGCATGAGTTCGACCAGTTCGTCGGTGCCGTAGTGGGTCGGACGGCCGAGGTGGGCGGGGAGGATGTAGTGAAACTCGCCGGCGTCGGGGACCATGGCGGGGTCGATGAGGCCGCCTCGGGAGGTATTGCCGAGGGCGATGGAGCCGGCGGAGCGTCTCGCTGGGTCGACAAACTGGCGGAAGGTGAGCGGCGAGTCGACGGCTGGCAGCTCGTCGGGGGGCGGTGGTGCGTCGGTGCTCTCGTCGAGCTGCTCCTCGTCTGCGAGGTCGGCATCCCGTGAAGGCTCATCTGCGTGTGCGGGCGCAGCGAGGAGCCAGGCGGCGAGGGCGATGCGGAGGTGGCGGTGCATGGCGTGTTCATACGGTGGCGGCGCGCGGCCCCGCAAGTTTCGGGGAAGGCCTGCATCACGCTTTTTGTTTCCCATGCGCGGCGGGTCGTCCTAGAGGGTTTTGGATGCAACCGTCGCCAACCAGACCCCTGATGCGCGTGGAGAGCGCGGTGGTGCTCGCAGTAGCGACCGCCGTGCTGTCGATGCTGCTGGCTTGGGTCGGTCGTCCTGTGGCGCTTGGCGGGCTCACGGTGGACGAGCACCTCCGTGTGACCTCGCGCGAGGGGCTTCCCGCGGATGCCGCGATCGCGATTGGCGACCGGCTCGAGGCGGTGGATGGCATCGCCGTCTCTTCGTTCTCGGAGCTGAGCGCGATCATCTCGATGGAGGTTCGTGCGTCGACGGTGCGTATCCGGGTGGCGCAGGCCCCGCGGGTTCGGGACTTTCCCGTAGCGCGCGGCGCGCTAGGCCAGGTGTCGCAGGAGATTTTCGCGCCCGGCGTGAAGGTGGTGCGGATTGGCGACAGGCCTGCGCCTCCGGATGTCGACTTTACCATTCTCGAGCGGATGTTGGGCGAGGCTGGTGATGCTGCCGTTGTGGTGACGGTACAGCGCGCGGGTGAGAAGACCGAAGGGTCGCTGCCGCTGGTGCGGAGCCGTCCAACGCTGCTCTCTGTGCTCTGGGCGCTGACTGCGGCAATCGCGGGCACGACGCTGCTCCTCACGCTGCGCGATCGGGCGCTGCGGCTCTGGCGGCGTCACCTCGCGATACCGTGGCTTTTAGCGGTAACGCTGGCAGGGACGTCGGCGCTTGCGGTGGCGGCCTCCGGCGGTGCGGCGCCTCGCTTGATGCTCTGGGCGGCGGCCTTGGGTCTGCTGCACCGTGCGCTGGGGCTGTCGCTTGCACGCTCAGCAAGTACGCGCTGGCGAGGCGGGAACGCACCCTGGATTGCCGGTTCTGTTGCGGTGGCCTCGTTGGGGCTGGCGGCCTTCACGACGGCCTCGTCGCTGGCGAGCGCAGGTGGATTGGGGTGGCTCGCGAGCGCCGAATCTGCGGCGATTGCCATCTGCCTGTTGCTGGTCGCGGTTCGGGGCATGGATGCAATCGAGCGGAAGGGGCGGTCGGAGCGGCGCGACCGGCGATGGGCAATGGCAAGCGTGGCGCTGCTGTTTGATCTGGTCACGGTGGGACTGATTCTGTTTCACCGCGAGGGCACCTCGAGCCTGCTCGGTACGGTGATGTTCGGCGCTACGGCCGCCGGAGCGCTGGCCGACGTGACGGTGCTGGCCGGCGAGTCGGGTGGCCTCGAGACGCTTCGGGCCTGGCTGAACCGAGTTCAGTCGGAGCTCCCGCCAGGCTACTCGGTTGCGGTGGCAGCCTTTCCCGCGAAGGTTGGCATTCTGGTCGACCTCGAGCCGCTGCCCGAGCCCGAACCTACGTGGCAGGAGGCGCCGCAGGAGGAACCGCTCGACGGAGATGAGGCGTTCGAGGCGCCGCCCGAGCCTCCTCCCGAACCAGTTGCGCTCGATGTGATGCGCGAACTGCGGGTAGACCGTCTCGATCCTGCAACGAGCGAGATGCTGCTCCGGTTGCGCGAGCAGGTGAGCTTCGAGGCCAACTTCGACGAAGAGGTGGAGCCGGCGGTCGGCGGCGAGCTCGCAGCAATGCGGATCATCGACGAGCGGATGCCGCGGGCGGTTCCTCGCATGGTTGTCATCTTCCGCGACGGGCCCGCGCCCCCGCCCGATGGGCTCATGGCAACGCTGGAGGCGGCCTTGCCGAGCCTTTCGAGCGGCGACTCCTACTCGGAGCTGATCATGCTGGCGACGGGCCACCTTGCCTCAGCCATCAAGCCCAAGGCGCAGGAACCGGAGCCTTTGAAGGCGATCCGGACCACGGCCGGCCGCGCAGGCGCGGAGTCGGGAGCGGCGATGCGGCACGATCGCATCAGCTCCGACGCTACAGCCGATCTGGAACGGTCGGACTTCTGGTCGGCGGAGGAGCGGACTGAACTGCTCGCTGCTGCAGCGGGAGATGCGGCTTGGCTCGTGCTGGGTGAGCCCGGCACCGGCAAGGGGCTGGTGGCGCGCGCGCTCCATCTGGCGTCGGAGCGCCGAGACGCCCCCTTCATCGAGGTCGATGTGCCAGCCTTCGACGACGCGACGCTGGCATCGACGCTCTTTGGCGACGCCGGCACCGGGCGCGATGGTCTCTTGAAGGCGGCGCACGGTGGCACCGTCGCGCTCCGGTCTGTCAGCCATCTGCAGCCGCGGCTGCTTGAGGCGATCCTGCGACGGCTCGAGCGGCTGCCGGTGCGTGTCATCTTGTGCGAGCATGCGCCCTGGTCGGGCGACCACGGCGGAACGGTCGTGCCCAACGCGATGGTCAAGTTTGTGGGTGAGAGGGTGCTCGAGCGGACCCCGCTCCGCGCCCGTCCCCGCGAGGTCGAGCGGCTCGTGACCCGGACGCTTCAGCAGGCGGCAACCCGCTTTGCGCGCCCGCCTCTGCGGGTGTCGGCGGACGGCATGAAGTATCTCAAGGGGCTTCCGCTGCGCGGGAATCATGCCGAGCTTGAGGCCGTTCTGCTCGGCGCCTGCTTTGCGGTCGAGGGCACCCTGCTTACGGTGGCAGCGCTTGCTCGCACGGCGGCAGGTGTCGAAGCGCCTCCCGACGACAGCGCCGGCTCCTCATCTGTTTGACGCAATCCCATCGGGACCTAGGTACTCCGCCATGCTGAACACCGGCCGTATCGCGCTTGTCGCCCTCCTATTCCTCTCGGCTGGCTGCGGTGCGAGCCAGTATGAATTGCCTCCGCTCCCGCCCGAGTCGACCTGGCAGCATGTTGAACTCAATCCGGTCTCGGTGGAGCGCAACGACACGGCCAACTTCCTGGCGGCGAAGCAGGCGACGCTCCAACTCTACACCGAGCTGCAGGGCAAGGCGTGGAAGACGGCCGGCGACCGGCTCTCCTCGGAGACCCGGCTCCTGCTAGGTGAGGGCGACGGGACAACCGTCGCGGCGGTCCTAGAGGCTGGCGAGACGCGCATTGCGCGGCGGACCTTTGGCTTCGAACCCGTTCGATTGCTCCTGCTTCCGGGCGTGCAGCGGATTGTAGATAGCTCGACCGACCTGGGCGACGGTGCGATTGCGGACGCTGATGCGCCGGTCGCCTCGGCACTGCGAACAGCCTATCTCGAAGAGCACGAATCGGATGCCCGAAAGGAGCTCTTCCTTGTCGATGCGGCAGGAAGGATTCGAAAGATTGTCTGGATTCGCGAGGGCAGCGACTGGCACCTCCACATGCGCGACCTCCCGCTGCTCTGCGTGGAAGAGCGCGAGACAGCAGCTCCGTGAGAACATGAGCAACCATTCCGATGAGACCATCCGTGAGCGGGCCGCGCTCGGTCAGGTTGCCTATGAGGCGCTGATTGAGCGCCCGCTCGTGGTGCGTCCCGAGCGAGGCGAACTCTATGTGGTGGAGCGGCGGAGCGACCCGCGCGCAGGACGGCTGCGCTCGATTGCGGTGAGCGCTGCGCTGATCGCCGGAACGCTGGTCTTCGTCTCGTTGCGCGCCGGAGGCTGGGAAAAGACCTGGGTGCTGCTCTCGTCAGTGCCGGTTTGGGCGCTCGCCTACTGGGCCTGGCGGCGCGCTGATCAGTTTGCCCGCACCTGGCAGATGCCGCTCGCCTGGCTGTCGCTGAACCATGGGTTCCTTCGGCTGCGCGAGAACCCGGAGCAGGTAGACCTGTCGGGCAGCACGCCCATCGAGCTCGACCGCATCTCGGAGGTCATCTACGCGACCCGCGCCATCGCGGTCCCCGGCGCCTCGGCCGGTGCCAAGGTTGACGGCGCTGGCGTCTTCGTTCGGCTCGAGAGCGGCGCCGTCTGGCCCATCATCCCCTCGACCTTCATGCGTGAAGAGGCCTTCTCCATCGCGATGGCGTTGGCGCGACCGATGATGGTGGGCGTCAAGCAGGTCGGGACGGGCTGGAACGACGCCTGAAGACTGACGGCTTTGACAGTCTAGGGAGGCAGGCGTAGCATCAAATGCTTCAACGCATGCTCGAGGCCGCCCGTGATTTTCAACAAGTCGTTCGGCAACTACCGTCTCGCCAAGAAGCTCGCCACGGGCGGCATGGCCGACCTCTTCCTTGCCGTCCGGCAGGGCGAGGGGGGATTTGAGCGGCTGGTGGTCATCAAGTCGCTGCTTCCCCACCTCCTTGAGCAGGATGCGACGCGCACGCTGTTTCTGCAGGAGGGGCTGATCGGTGGCCGTATCGAGCACGCCAATGTCGTGCGTGTCCTCGATGCAGACGTTGCCGAAGGGCGTCCCTTCCTTGTCTTGGAGTATGTCGCCGGCGCCAACCTCGACGAGTTGGTAGCGCAGGGCGGTGAGAGCGCGCTGAGCGCCGATGATGCTGCGCGCTGCATTGCTGACGCGGCCTACGGTCTCGCTGCAGCGCACCGAGCAACCAATCGGGATGGAAGGCCGCTCGCGGTGGTTCACCGCGACATCTCGCCCCACAACCTTCTGGTTGGTGTCGATGGAAGGACGCGGCTCTTCGACTTTGGTGTGGCGCAGACGGCAGCATCAGAGCCCGGCAGCACCAAGACGGCCGGAAAGACCGCCTACATGTCTCCCGAACAGTGCCGCGGCCACGAACTCGACGGGCGCTCTGACCTGTTCGCGCTCGGCGTCGTCTTTCACGAGCTCCTGACGGGGCGTCGGCTCTTTGCGCGCGATAGTTACATGGCCAGCCTCCGTGCGATCACGGAGGAGGAGATTGCGCCGCCGTCACAGGTTCGCGCCGGGGTCCCGGCGGAGCTCGATGCGATCGTGATGAAGCTGCTCGAGCGGGAGCCGGAGGACCGGATTGCCTCTGCGGATCTGGTAGCTGAGGAGCTTGAGCGCTGGCTCGCCGGCCGGAGCCCCGCCGCCTGGAACGCCCTCGGTGCGAAGGTGGCTGCTGGCTTTGCGGCCACGCTGGAAGAGGACCAGGCCGTCGCGCTCAAGGTGCTGGCTGCTCCGGTCCAGACGGAGTCGACCGTCGACCTAGCGAATTTCCGCTACAGCGGCTCGGCTCCCGCGGTCGCCGAGACCCCCGCGCAGGTTCCGCCGGCGGCTGCGGTAGCACCGGCCGCGTTGGGTGCTGCCGTCGCAGTTCCGGCCGCCGGCCAGGCTGCCCAGGCGACAGCAAAGCGCACGACGAGGCTCGCGATAGCCGTTGCGCTCGTCTGCGCTGGCCTCGCACTCTTCGCTGTGACACGGCAGAGGCCTGTCGCCCCTGCGTCGCCTGTGGCGGCCGCGCCTCAGACCGTGCCGGCAGCCATGCCGACCTCCGTGGCCGAGCTGACGGGAGGACCAGGGGCCGTGCGCGTTGTTTACGAGCCGGCCGATGCGACGCTCTTCGTCGACGGCACGGCGAGCGGCAGCAGGTCGCCTGCCGACATCGCGTCGCTCGCGCTGGGCAAGGAGCACAGCCTCCGTCTGGAGTCGGTTGGCTTTGAGACCATCTCCTTCCCCTTCACACTCGACAGCGCCGAGGTGCTCGAGATTCAGCTCCAGCTCTCGCCGGCGGTGCCGGTCGGAAAGGTAGACCTGCTCTCCGAACCCGCTGGTGCTGAGGTCTGGGTTGCCGGCAATCGGTTGGGCGTGACGCCGCTGCTCGGCGTGGAACTGGCAGCCAACAAAAACTTCGTCATCGAGTTCCGCCGCGCGGGTGCTTCGACGGTGCGGAGAGCCATCTTTGTGAGGTCGGGTGCAAATCCCCCGGTGGAGGTGAAGCCAGCAGTTGCTGCTGTGCCCAAGCCTGCTCCCGCAGCTTCGGCGCCTGCTGCGCCTGCGGCGACTGCCCGCAAGCCGCTGCCAAAGACGAAGAACGCCGACGGCAAGTATCCGCTGCTGACGGAGTAGCTAACGCGGCGGTCGCATGCCGGAACTCGGTTCCGTAGCGAAGAAGGGAGCCGAACATGTGTCGAGACCAGAGTTGGGTTCTGAGCGTTGCGCTCCTGTTTGCGGCAGCCGCTTCCGGCTGTGTCTCAGCAAGTTCGGGTTCTGGAAGCACTTCGGGTGACGCAGCCGGCAGTGGCATCGTGGCCGACGCTATCGAGGACACGGCAGAGAGTGCAGACATTGCAGCGCAGGATGCTGCAGACGCCGTCGCCGACAGCGGTACCGATGCGCCGCCGGACGGCGCCGACAGCGGCACGGGTCTCGCTGGAGAACCTTGTGACTCCAACGAAGAGTGTGCGTCCGACCTCTGCCTTGCCATCGCGGATGATGGGACCGGCGTCTGTACGGTGCCCTGCCTGTCGAGCCGCGATTGTGACGTGGATGAGGAGTGCGTGGTCTTGCCAGGCACAGACGCGGAGCGTGTCTGCGTGGATGCTACCCTCTGCCTCGACTTCGATGGTGATGGCGGGGGCATCGGTCCGGGCTGCACCTTTGCTGACTGCGACGATGCCAACCCGCTCGTCAGCGCTGCGGCGACGGAGCAGTGCAATGGTGCGGACGACGATTGTGACACGCTCGTAGACGAGGGCGTCCCCGAGGTCGGCGACCTCTGCGACACCGGTTTCTCGGGCCGATGCGCTGCTGGGCGGTTCACCTGCGCGGGTCTGCTGGTGTGCGAGCTGGTTGTTGACCTCTCGGAGGAGCGCTGCGACGGCGAAGACAACGACTGTGATGGTGAGATTGATGAGGATGCGACCGACACAGCGACCTTCTTCATCGATGCCGACGGCGACGGCCACGGCGACCCGGCTGCTCCGGTTGTGGGTTGCGCGGCTCCCGCGGGCTCGGTTGCTTCGGGCGATGACTGCAACGATGCGGATGCCGCCGTCGCACCCGGCGCGCCGGAGGTAGCCGGTGATGAGATAGACCAGAACTGCGACGGCGCCGAACTCTGCCTGCTCGACGGCGACGGCGACGGTGTCTCGGCCCGTCCCGACCTCACCGTTGTCAGTGTCGATACGGATTGTACCGACTCCGGCGAGGCGCTCGCCGCGGGACCCAGCTTTGACTGCGACGATGCGGATGCCGCGATCGGACCGTCATCGCCTGAGATTGCTGGCAACAACGCCGATGAAGACTGCGACGGCGTTTGGGCCTGCTACCGAGACCTCGATGGCGACGGATACGGAACCGCCGTCTTCGACCTGCCGGGTGTGCCCTGTGCGCTCGAGCCGACGGCCTCTCTCATCGGCGGAGGCTCCTACACCTTCGGCGTGGGCGGCGACGCGACCTTCGACTGCGACGACAGCCGGACCGATATCAATCCGGG
>JABMMX010000093.1 GCA_013205435.1 Deltaproteobacteria bacterium | reverse complement strand
AGTGCGGGCGCCGAAACGACGATGAGAGGCACTGGCGTGGTGTCTGCGCCGGAGCCGCTGCCATCGCCGGAGCCGTGAGCGATTCCCGTGTCGGCAGCGGTCTGGGTGCTGTCGTCTGCGCAGGCGGCGAGGCCAGAGAGGGCTCCGGCAGAGACGAGAAGGGTCTTGAGGAAGGTACGGCGTTGCATCTGTTTGCTCCGAGCAATGGATGCCGCGGATTCTGTCGCAGTCCGGCGCGCGGTGCAAGGGCTGGAACGCAGCGCGCCGGCTCAGCGGGTGGCGCTCTCGACCCGATTCCGGCCGTTGTGCTTGGCCCGGTAGAGCGCGGCATCGGCCAGCTGCATGAGCTGCTCGATCGTGGCTTCGCCGGTGGCCTCCACGACGCCGAAGCTGGCCGTCACGCGGAGGTCGGGGTGACAGCCGCTCCAGTCGTGCGCAGCGAGGCGCAGCCGCAGGCGCTCACAGGCCGCCACTCCCTGTTCGAGCTGGTTGCCGGGGAAGGCGAGCAGGAACTCTTCGCCACCCAGACGAGCAGCCATGTCGAAGGGGCGGATGTCGTCACGCAGGAGGCTGGCGATGGTCTGCAGCGTCTTGTCGCCGACGCCGTGCGAGAAGCGGTCGTTGATGCTCTTGAAGTGGTCGATGTCGAGCACGGCGACGCAGAGCGACTCGCCGCGGAGGCCGAAGCGTCGGACCTCGCCCGCCAGCCGGGTCTCGACGAAGCGGCGGTTGGGCAGGCCGGTGAGCGAGTCGGTCAGGGAGAGCCGTTCGAAGGCGGCGCTGCGCTCGCGTTCGCGGAGCCGCTCGTGGTCGAGTTCGGCGTGTCGGAAGCGGGCGAGGATGACCTGCTGACGGGCGTTGGCCCGGTCGTCCACATAGGCGCGGCTGGCCTCATGGAAGGCGACATGGGCGTCGAGTGCCTCCTCGAAGCGGCCGGCAGCGCGGAGCATCTGATAGCGGACCTCCAGCGCTGCGGCGCGGACGCGGCTCACCTGGCAGGCGTCGGGGCCGTCGAGAACCGCGCCGAGGAGCTGGCACGCCTGCGCATCATCGCCCTTGGCGCGGTAGAGGTGGACGAGCTGTAGCTTGGTGTCGAACAGGTCGAGCCGCTCGCCAAGAGAGACACGGTGCTCCCGCGCGCACTCGAGGAGCGACTCGGCGCGGTCCAGCTCACCGCGCAGGAGCATCAATCGGCCAAGGTTGTGGTTGGCGGTGCCGCGGCCACGGGGTGCGCCGAGCGCCTCCATCTGCTCGAGCGCCTCGGTGAGCGGCGCCAGCGCCTCGTCGGTCCGGCCCGCCTCGAGAAGCGTGAGCCCTCTGTTGCCCAGGACGAAGGCGTAGACGTGGCCCCGTTCGAGCCCCTCGGAGGCAGCGAGCGCCTCGTCGAAGCAGCGCAACGACTCCTCGAAGCGGCCACTCTCCCGCAGCGCCACGCCGACGTTGTTGGTGACCATCGCGAGGCCTTCGCGGTGGCCGGAGACGAGGAGCACATCGCGGGCCTGCTGGTAGTGGCCGAGCGATTCGCCCGAGTCGCCAAACTGGGCCGTGAGGTTGCCGAGTAGGTTGTGCAGTGCCGCACGCTCGGGTGCGTGTTCCGGCACATCCGAGGTGGAGGTTCGGACAGCCTGCATGGCGATGTCCATGCTTCCTGTGAGGTCGCCCTCCCGCTCCTTGAGGATCGCTCGGAGCACGGAGATGCTGATCTGATCGAGCGGGGTCTCGGCATCGTCCGCCAAGCCATCTGTGATGGCGCGGGCCGCATCGAAGGCAGAGGCGAAGATCTGCGCGAAGCCTGCTGCGGCGCGTGCGCGGCGGGCCTCTGTGCGCAGTCCGAGCTGACGAGCCGCCTCTTCGGTCTCCGCGGCCACAGCGAGCGCTCGGGCCGGCTCGGAGCCTGCAAGGGCGCGGGCAAGGCGGAGGCGGGCCTCGACGCCGGCTGTGCTCCGGAGCTCGGTTCTCGCGACGGCCGCCTCGAGCGCGGCAATGTCCGGGAGGCTGCCGAAGCTCAGGGTGGTGGGATGCTCGGCGATGGTCATCGGGCCGGAGGAGCCTGGCGGAAGGTAGCTGATCGCGGAGCGTTCGAGAGAGGCAGCGGCCTCGTTCAACGTTGCGGATGGTCATGCGGAAGGGCAAGCCTACCCGAAGTGGGATTTTCGCTCCATTATTTCGTGTGCAGGAGTTCGTGGGAGTTGGCCGGATTTTTGCATCAGCCTCCGCATCTGCCTCGGAGCAACCACCATGCATCGCTTCTCCCGCACGGTCTGACGGCCGCTACTTGCGTTGGTCGGAGCCGCGCGGCAAAGGGGCGCCTGCCTCACGCCACACCGGTGTCTGATGATCGACCAGTGCCAGCTCTCCGAACAGCTCGAAGTGCTGACCGATGCGGTCCCAGGCCATCCACTCGCCCCGCCACAGGAACAGCCATGACCTCGCCGCTGCTCGAGCCGCTCCGCTTCCGAAACGGGGCGACGGCCCCCAACCGCATCTGGCTCGCGCCCCTCACCAACCTGCAGAGCCATGCCGACGGCGTGGTCTCGGACGACGAGGCGCGGTGGCTCGCATCGCGGGCCGACGGTGGCTTCGGCATCGTGGAGAGCGCCGCCACCCATGTCTCCGCTGACGGCCAGGCCTGGAACGGCCAGCTCGCCGCCTCTGACGATCGCTTCACCGAGGGCTGGCAACGGCTCTCCAAAGAGACGCAGGCGAAGGGTGCTCCGCTGCTCGCGCAGCTCTTTCACGGCGGCGCCCGGGCGCTGCCTTTCGAGGGCAGGGCGCCCTGGTCTGCAAGCCCATCGCTCGAGGGCGAGCCAGCCTTCACCGAGGCCACCGTCGCGCAGATCGAACAGGTGCTCGCAGACTTCATCGCCGCCGCGCTCCGCATCGAGCGGGCCGGTGGCGCCGGTGTCGAACTGCACGGTGCGCATGGCTACCTCCTCTGCCAGTTTCTCAGCTCCACCATGAACCGCCGCACCGACGGTTGGGGCGGCACGCTCGAGAACCGTGCGCGGCTCTTGCGCGAGGCGATGCAGGGCATCCGCGCCGTCGTGAAGCCTGGCTTCATCGTCGGTGTACGGCTCTCTCCGGAGAACTTTGGCAGCCTCACGGGGCTCGACCTCGACGAGAGCCTGCAGGTGGCGAAGTGGCTCGCCGACGACGGCGCAGACTTCATCCACATCTCGCTCTGGAACGCAGCCAACATGACCCTCAAACGGCCCTCGGAGCATCCCGTGCCGCTCTTCGTCAAGGCGCTGCCGGCCGACCTGCCCGTCATCTCCGCCGGTGGCATCTGGACGCGCGAAGAGGCCGAGGCGCAGCTCACGCTCGGCGCCTCCGCTGTTGCGCTTGGCCGGTCTGCCATCCTCAACGCCGACTGGCCAACGCGGGTGGCCTCGGCGGGCGAGGAGCCCCGTC
This sequence comes from Deltaproteobacteria bacterium, assembly GCA_013205435.1. Classification (GTDB taxonomy): domain Bacteria; phylum Myxococcota_A; class Bradymonadia; order REDH01; family REDH01; genus CAIWGR01. The sequence continues at coordinate 9,063 of JABMMX010000093.1, read as the reverse complement.
GCACACCCACCACGGCGGCCTATCTGCGGGCGTCGGGGCTGGGCGAAGCGTTTGTGAACTACCTCGCCGCCCGCCCCGGCTTCATGGCCTAGAATCCGGCCTGGTTCGACGAGACGTGGGTCGCATACTTCACAAAGTCTGCGAACCGGAAGGCGCCGTAGGAGAAGCCCGTGCTGAGGCCCATGTCGGTCGTGGAGACGGCGATTTCGAGGCTGTCGTTCTCGACCGTTGCAGTCGGGTCGACGAGGCCGCTCAGGTCGCCGGCGAGGGCGGCGCGGGGCCAGCCGGCGGGCAGGGTGGGGAGCGCGACCGCTGTGGCGGTGGCGGGGGCAATCACGCGCCAGACGGGGTAGCGGGTGGACTCGGTCGAGTCGTTCGGCGCGCAGCCGGTATAGGTGGTGTTGACCACCTGCTTGATGTTCAGCTCGGTGAAGTCGGGCGCTGCGGGCGAGGTTGCGTTGGTGGCCGCACCGAGCGTGAATGAGCGGCTGGTGCGGGCAACGGAGCGGATGGGCAGGTAGTTGTTGAAGCTGACCGTTGGATTGCCGGCGAAGAGGTCGGCGCCCGCCCGGTTGAAGATGGCGGAGGTGCCGTTGGCGGTGCCTGCGGGGATGCCGGCGCGGGCCTTGTCGTTGTAGAAGGCGGCCGTGATGGCGAGGTAGTCCATGTTGGCGAGGGCGCCGACATTGTCGACCGTGGTCAGGTTGGCGAGGTTGACGGCGGTCGTGGTGGTGGTGCCGGCGACCGCGGTCTTGAAGCCGCTGAAGATGAGGCGGCCTTCGCCGGGGGTGAGGGCGGAGGCGCCGCCCGAGTCGATGTCGCCGACCGAGACGCAGAAGACGTCCGAGGCGGCGGGGTAGTTGCTCAGGCTGCAGGCCACATTGTTGCGCAGCGTGGTGCTGAGCGCGATGTCGCGGGTGGTGGGGCCCGCCGCGTTGACGGTCGCGGTCGCGCCGCCGAAGTTGGTCAGGGTGAGGGTGCCGAGGGCAGCGGTAAGGTTTCCACCCGTGACGGCGCTGGTGGGGAGGTTACCCCCCAGTCCGTAGAGGAAGCGGCTGCCGTAGGTGGTCGCCGCGGAGGCATACCGCTTCTCGGCGAGGGTGACGATGATCACAGTCTGGCGGGGGAGGTAGACATTGTTCGGCACGCCGGTGTTACCGACGAGGGGGATGGCGACGCAGGCGTTGCGGGAGAGCAGACCGGCGAAGGAGAAGGTCGCGAGGTTGTTCAGGTCGGTGTCGGCCAGCATGAGGCCCGCCTCGATGTTGCCGCTCGCGTTGATGCCGGAGAGCACGCCCGCGTAGGTCCCCGTCTGCACGGTGGGGCGGAGGGGGCGGAGGGGGAGAACGAAGTCGGCTGCGCTGGAGCCGGTGAAGGTCACATACTCCCGGTTGGTGGCGCCGGCCGTGACCGTGATGGGGCCGTCGAGGGTGGTGCCGAAGTCGCGGAAGACGGCATAGCCATCGGCGTCGGTGGTGGCGTTGTTCGAGCCGCTCGCGGCGCTGCGGTAGGTGGTGACCAGCGAGGTGGCGGCGGGCGCGGTGCCGACCATGACGACGGCGCCGGCGATGGGGTTGCCTGCAGGGTCAACGGCGCGGACGCGGACGTTGCCGTCAGCGGCGCAGCCACCGGTGCCGCCCGTCACGTCGCTGAAGCGGTCGGCGATGGTGATGGCGGGGCGGGTCGCAAGCGCGATGCCATTGGCGGTGACGGAGATGGTGGCGGTGCCCGCGCCGGTGCCGGGCGCCGAGAGGGTGGCCCAGTAGGCGTTGCCGCTCGAGGAGACGGCGGAGATGGAGCCGAGCGTGGTGGTCATGGAGACGGTGGCGGCGTTGACGGCGTTGCCGCGGGCATCGCGGAGGGTGACCAGGATGGCGCCCTGCGCCGGGCCGGGGAGGCCAAGGGTGAGGCAGCTGCTGGTCACGGTGACGGGGCTGGTGGTGTCGATGGCCGAGACGCAGTCGGTGTCGTTCGTTGCGGTGCAGCCGGGCGCGCAGCAGCCGTCGGCGTTGACGCAGGCGGTGATGGCGGGGTGGGTGCAGAGGGCGTCGCAGGTGGCGGTGGCGCCGGTGAGGAGCTGCGAGGTGCAGAGGTTGCCGTCGTCGGCGCAGGAGGTGGGGCAGGAGGCGCTGTCGCAGAGCTCACCAGACTCGACAACGCTGTTGCCGCAGATTGGGTCGCAGTCGGTGTCGAGGTTGGCGTTGGCGCCGAAGGGGCAGCAGAGGTCGCCGGAGGCGGGCGTGGTGATGGTGGTGCGGGCGCAGGCGACGCCGCAGGCGGCGCCGTCGAGCGTGTCGATGGTGCAGAAGTCGCCATCTTCGCAGGCGGCAAGGACAGGGCAGGAGGCCAGCGGGTCGCAGGTCTCACCGAACTCGACGACGGCGTTGTCGCAGACCGGGGCGCAGTCGTTGTCGTTGTTGGCGTTGGCGATGGCAGGGCAGCAGCCGTCGCCATCGGCCGCATTGACGATGGCGGGGAAGGTGCAGGCCAGGTCGCAGTTGCCGGCGCTTCCGACCAACACATCGGCGGTGCAGGCGAGGCCGTCGCTGCAGGAGGTGGGGCAGCTCGCCCCTTCGCAGGTCTCGCCGGGTTCGACGATGCCGTTGCCGCAGGCAGCGGAGCAGTCGTTGTCGTTGCTGGCGTTGCAGCCGGGCGCGCAGCAGCCGTCGCCGATCGTGCAGACGGTCACTGGGGCGTTGTCGCAGGCGGCGTTGCAGGAGGCCGCGCTGCCGACGACGCTGTCGGTGGTGCAGGCGTTGGTGTCGTTGCAGGAGGTGGGGCAGGCGCCGTCGCAGGTCTCGATGCCCTCGACCACGCCGTTGCCGCAGACGGCAGAGCAGTCGTTGTCGACCGAAGCGTTGGCGCCGGCGGGGCAGCAGCCATCGGCGTCGGCGGGCGCCGTGATGGCGGCCACCACGCACTCGACACTACAGTTAACACTGTTGCCAGTGAGGCGGACGGTGGTGCAGGCGTTGGTGTCGTTGCAGACGACTGGGCAGTTGCCGTCGCAGGTCTCGCCGGGCTCGACCACGCCGTTGCCGCAGGAGGCGGAGCAGTCGCTGTCGGTGGCGTTGGTGCAGCTGCCGGGGCAGCAGCCGTCGCCGCTCACGCAGAGGGTGATGTCGCTGATGACGCAGGCCGCATCGCAGCTCGCAGCGCTGCCGCTGACGCTCTCGGCCGTGCAGGCGGAGCTGTCGGCGCAGGAGGCCTCGCTGGGGCAGCTCTCGCTCGGGTCGCAGAGCTCGCCGGGCTCGAGGATGGTGTTGCCGCAGACAGGGTCGCAGTCGTCGTCGTCGGCCGCCGAGCAGCCGTCGCCGCAGCAGCCGTCGCCGTTCACGCACTCGGCGAGGGGCGCGATTACGCAGGCGGCGGCACAGTCGGTGCCCTCGAGCCGGACGGTGGCGCAGATGGCGCCGCCTTCGCAGCCGGTGGGGCAGGCGCCGGGCTGGCCGGCGGCGATGGCGGTGTCGCAGGCCTCGGCGCCGTCGATGACGCCGTTGCCGCAGAGGGCGGGGTCGATGTCGGGCGTCGTGTCGGTGGTGGTGTCGCTGCCCGTGTCAGAAACGGTGTCTTCGGTCGTTCCCGTGTCGCTGGCGCCGGAGTCGGTCACATTTGTCGAGGCGACGCAGAAGCCCCCGTCGCAGACGCTGCCATCCGGGCAGTCGGCGCTCGCGCTGCAGACGATGCTGCCCGAAGCCGGTGCGTCGGTGCCGCATGCAGTTAGGAGCGTGAGCGAGAGGGCGGTGGCGGCGAGGGCGCCGAGTCGGGCGAAGGCCTGAAGCGAGACAGATGTCATGGCAGGTTCCGTAGCTTGGGGTTTCGCGCGCGATCATTGTCGCGCCGACCTACCATTCCAAGCAAAATCGGTGGGGAACCGATGACGCGCTGCGCGACGGCGCCTCCGCCGCTAGCCCCTCGGCGGGTTGGCTGGTAGGCGAGCCGCATGGAAAACGAGGCAGAGCAGCGACAGCAAGATGAAGGTGGTGAGGCGGGGGCGCCCGGCTTGCTTTCGCGGCTTCGTCAGAGCCGGCTGCTCCGCTTCGCCGGCGAAGTGGCGTTGGTGCTGGTGGTGGTTGCTGCGGTGCAGGTTTGGCGCGGGCGCGACCTTCTAGAAGCGGGCCGCCCTGCACCGGAGCTGGCCCTCCGCGACCTCGACGGCCAGCTGCATCGCCTGTCCGACTACCGCGGCCGGCCGGTGCTGCTCCACTTTTGGGCCACCTGGTGCGGCGTCTGCAGGCAGGAGTTCGGTGCCCTCAACGCCCTTGACGGTGACAGTGGCGACGCCGTTCTGCTCGCGGTCGCCGAAGATGGCGATGATGGTGCTGCGCTCCGCACCTTCGTAGAGGAGCGGGGCCTCACCTACCCCGTGCTCCGCGGTAGCGATGAGGTGGCCCGTCAGTGGGGCGTGACCGTCTTCCCCACCAGCTTCTACATCGACCGCCAGGGGCGCATCGCGACCCACCAGATGGGCATGACCACCCGTTGGAGCATGCGGTTCTGGCGCTGGTGGGCCGGCCGGAGCTAGCTCGCGCTGAGCCTTTCGGCGCAGGCGACGCACTCCGCGCGGCTCCCTCCAGCTTCTGCGAATCGGCGCGCTGCAGGCCAGGGAGGGCTGACGAACAACAGCGCAAGTCGTGCGAATCCCCTCACGAACTGTGCTACCTCTCGCGGCGTGAGAATGTTGCTCGGCGTTCACCGTAGAGGTAGCCCGACCTACCGGTCCCCGTTGGAGTGTTGCATGAAGTTGTCCCCTCGCCGTTTCGCCTCGCCGTTCGCGGCGCTCTTCGTCCTCGCCTCTCTGGCGGCAGGGTGCGACAGCAGCTCGTCCGATGCGAACGCGGGGGGTTCGGGCTCCGGCGAGGGCGGCTCGGATGCCGGCGTTGATGGCTCCGGCGAGGTTGGGTCCGATGCTGGTACCGACGCCGCTGACGGCTCGGGAAGCGGCGCTGCGGATGCCTCCGGCGATGCCGGCCCCGACGAGGCTGCCGAGGTTGCCGCGGCCTTTGACGGAAGCGGCGTGCTGGAGGTTGTCATCAACCTACCGGAAGCCGACTGGGACACCCTCCGCGCAGAAGGCCGCACCGGGCTCAACCAGTTCGGCGCCGACTGCCTCGATGCGCCGGAGCCCTCTCCCTACAACTGGCAGGAGGCCACCGTCTCGCTCGACGGCGCTCCGTTCGAGCGAGTCGGCCTGCGCAAGAAGGGCTTCTTCGGCTCGCTCGATACCGAGAGGCCCTCGCTCCTGCTCGACCTCGACCGCAACATCGACAACCAGAGCTGGCACACGCTCGAGCGGCTCACGCTCAACAACAACAAGCAGGACGACTCCGCCCTCCGCACCTGCCTGGCCTTCGACCTCTTCCGCGCGGCGGGCGTGCCGGCCTCCCGATGCAGCTACGCCCACGTCACCGTGAACGGCCGCGACCTCGGCCTCTACACCCATGTCGAAGCCATCCGGAAGTCCTTCCTCCGGCTCCGGTTCGGCGACGACAACGGCTGGCTCTACGAGGGCACCCTCTCCGACTTCCGCGAGCCCTACGACGGAACCTTGGAGCAGAAGACCAACGAGTCGGTCCCCTATCGCGCCCCCATCGAACGGCTCATGGCTGCTGCCGAAGTACCCGACGACCAGCTCCTCGCCGCGCTCGGTGCGCAGATGGACCTCGACGGCTTCTACCGCTTCTGGGCCGCCGAGGTGCTGACCGCCCACTGGGACGGCTACACGGGCGATACCAACAACTTCTACGTCTACGCGGCGGAGGGCGACGAGCGGCTCCGCTTCATCCCGTGGGGCCCCGACAGCACCTTCCGCCGCCCCTACCTGCTCTTCGAAGATGCGCTGGCACCTCGTTCCGTCTTCGCCACGGGCGTAGTGGCACGCCGGCTCTACCTCCACCCCGAGGCGCAGGCACGCTACCGCAGCGAGCTCCGCAGCCTCCTCAATACCATCTGGAACGAAGAGGCGCTAACCGCCAAAGTTGCCTCCGCCGCAGCCCGCATCGCCCCCTACCTGACGGCCGAACAGGCCGCGCTGCAGGCTGCCGATCAGACGCAGCTCCTCGACTTCATCCGCCGGCAGCGGGCCTTCGTCATGGCGGAACTCGATGCGACGGCGCCGACCTGGGACTACGACCTGCGTGAGAGCTTCTGCCTCGCTCCTGCAGGCCAGATTGCAGGCACCTTCGCCACCACGCTCGGCACCATGGATGTCCCCGATGCCTTCGCGGCCGGTTCGGGCACCGTTGCAGGCAGCTTCGACGGTCAGCCGATTGCACCCGAAGCCATCGGCGCGATCGCCGGCATCGATGGCACAGATTTCATCATCTCCATGCCGATGATCACCGGCGGAAGCTCGGTCAATTTCCTCTACCTGACCGTCCCGATTGCAGCGATTCCCGCGCCCGGCGAACCCATCCCGTCGGACAACGGCATCACCGCAATCTGGGGCTTCTACGATCCCGTCACCGAGACCTCGGACTTCCTCTCGCTGGGCTACCGCGGCAACCTCACCTTCACCTCTGCAGCGCAGCAGGACGGCGACGCTGTTACCGGCTCCTTCCGCTTCGAGTTCTGGCGCTGAGGTTCGGTCGGGCCTCTGCCGAGGGCGAGGGCGCTCAGGCTTCGCCGCGCCGTGCGCGGGCCTTCATCTCTTCCTGCTCCACTTCGTAGAGGTGCTGCATGAGCCCCTCCTCGTCGATCTCGTGCTGCGAGAGTTCGAAGCGGCCGGTGAGCTGCGTGTCGGGCTTGAGTTCGCCCTGCTCGTAGAGCGCCCACATCTCCTGGGCGTAGCGGAGCGTGTCGGGCGCCTGTCCGCGGCAGAAGTGGCTGGTGAGGTTGGCAACGTCGCGGATGAGGATGGAGCGGGCGTTGCGGTTGCTCGGGGCGTTGATGGCCTGCGGGAAGTCGATGACGACCGGGCCGTGGGCGCCGTAGAGGATGTTGTAGACGGAGAGGTCGCCGTGGACGGTGTCGGCGCAGAGCATGCGGACCACTTCGCGCAGGAGCTGCTGGATGAGCACCGCCGACTCTTCGCGGTCGAAGGTGAGTTCGCCAATGCGGGGCGCCGGGTCGCCGTCGACATCGCTGACGCAGGCCATGACCAGCACGCCCTCCAGGAAGGCGAAGGGCTGCGGCACTGTCACGCCGGCCGCAGCCAGCTTGTAGATGACCTCGGCCTCTGCCGCCTTCCAGCTCTCCTCGTCCCGCTCGCGTCCGTGGCGCGAACCCTTGCCCATGGCGCGCTGGTCGCGCGAGTTCCGAGTCTGGCGGCCTTCGGTGTAGCTCGACCGGTTCTTGAAGGTCCGGTTGTTGGCCTCTTTGTAGACCTTGGCGACGCGGAGCTCGCCCTGGCTCTCGATGAGGTAGACCTGCGCCTCTTTGCCGCTCATGAGCGGACGCACGACGGCATCGATGAGGCCCCGTTCGAGGAGGGGCAAGAGGCGTGGCGGAAGACGCATGGGCTCAGCGGGTGCGGGGGTGCCGCACCGGAACTCCGACGGCGGCGGCGCCAGCCTAGCCCATTGCGGACGGTGCCGCCAATCGCGGTCGCGGTGCGTTGCCCTTCCGAGTCGCGCGGGAGTGCGAACACTGTTTGCGCAGCCCGAGCGTTACCAGTCCTTCCCTCGCCCTTGTCGGGCGTGCTATGCCCCGCAGGCCGCAATCGCTGCGGCGCTCGCATCGTCGCCGAGGTTGAAGCATGAAGAAGGTTACCGTGGACGCGGCGCTCGCCGACTGGATCCGTACTGCGCTCGCCGCCTGCGATATCTTCAGTGGGCTGAGCCCCGAACTGCTCTCCAACCTTCAGGCCCGCGCCGAGCTCTGGGCGCTTGAGCCGGGCGAGGTGCTGGCCACCGAGAACAGCCGCGCGGAACACTTCTACCTCGTCGTCGAAGGCCAACTCGATGTTGTTGTGGGTGGCGTCGCCGTCGCCCAGGTCGGCTCCGGCATTACCGCCGGCGAGATGGGCATCCTGCTCGACGAGCCGCGCAGCGCCACGCTCAGCGCCCGCGTCGCTACCAGCGTTGTCGCCTTCTCGGCACGCGATACGGCAAACCTCATCGAGAAGCTCCCCGGCTTCGGCGCCTCGATTGCCCGTGCGCTGGCCAAGCGGCTCAAGAACGCCAACCAGCGCATCCCCATGCCGCACTACGAGGGCGACGCGTCGCGCCCCGATGCGGCCGCGCTCTCCATGCTCCCCTTCACCTTCGTCCGCCGTCACCGCGTCCTCCCGCTCAAGATGGAGGGCAACCGGCTGCTGCTCGGCTGTGTCGCAGACCCCACGCCGGAGCTGCTCCAGAATGTTCAGTCGCACATCCCTAGCTTCGAACTGGTGCCCATGCGCATCAGCGGCGCCGCGCTCGATGCAGCCCTCTCGGCCTCCTCGGCCGCGCTGCCTGTGGTCGCGCTGCCCAGCGCGACGCCCACCCACCAGGCTCACATCCCGTCGGGCCCCGTGCCGCCGCTCGTCCCGCTGCTTCGACGCATGATTGCGGAGGGCGCCTCCGACCTCCACCTCACGGCCAAGCAGCCGCCCTGGTGGCGCACCAGCGGCGACCTCAAGATCATCCCGGATACCGAGGTGCTCGGCCCCCGCACGGTCCTCGACATGCTCCTGCCCGTCATGGACGAGCGGGCCCGGACGACCTTCGAGGCCGACAACGATGTGGACTTCGCCTACCCCGTCGAGGGGCTTGCCCGCTTCCGCGTGAACATGTTCAAGGACGATGCCGGCATCGGCGCCGTGCTCCGTCAGATCCCCTCCAAGATTCTCACCTTTGAGCAGCTGGGGCTTCCGCCCGCCATCGCCCGCATGTGCGACCAGCCGCGCGGCCTCGTCTTGGTCACCGGCCCCACGGGCTCCGGCAAGAGCACCACGCTCGCGGCCATGATCGACTACATCAACAGGCATCGGCAGGCCCACATCCTGACCATGGAAGACCCGGTCGAGTTCGTCCACCAGTCGCAGAAGTCGCTCGTCAACCAGCGCGAAGTGGGCACCCACACCAAGAGCTTCGCCCGCGCCCTGAAGGCAGCCCTCCGCGAAGACCCCGATATCGTCCTCGT